>JALOAS010000087.1 GCA_023228705.1 Ottowia sp.
ATCATCTCCGTAACGGGTTGGGGGTTGAGGATTGCAGCGCATCCGGCTGTTGACACCGTTTGCACATGCTCCATGCCTTCAAACGAGGGAGCGCGCGCAATGTTCCATCTGTTTCAACTCCGTCGGCCATTGGTAATGGTGAAACCGCTGCCCGTCCGCCCGGCGGCTGGTGCCCGGGCGACAGCCACGCTGCAACATCTGGTCTATGCCGGGCTGCTGCTCTGGTTGTCGTGGCGCCCGCCCATCAGGCCCGCTTCCTGTGTCCGGCGTCTTGCGCGATCGTCCCTTGCCTGCCGCGCTGCGCGGCTCACTACGGGCGACATGCTGGCGCGCAGGCGCGGGCCGCAGCAGCCGGTGTCACGCCGGTGCCTTGGTGCGCATGCGCAAAGTGCCGAGACGGGTGCGGGCACGGCGCCACGGCAGCGGACTCCATAATCCCCTATTCCCTCTCCTTGAACAAGCACGAGAATTTTGCACATGAAAACCCGCATCACCGAGCTTTTTGGCATCGAGCACCCCATCATCCAGGGTGGCATGCACTACGTTGGCTTTGCCGAGCTGGCCGCTGCCGTGTCCAACGCGGGCGGGCTGGGAATCATCACCGGGCTCACGCAGAAGACGCCGGCGGCGCTGGCCAACGAGATCGCGCGCTGCCACGACATGACCGACAAGCCCTTTGGCGTGAACCTGACGTTCCTGCCCACGGTGAGCACGCCGGACTACCCGGGCTACATCCAGGCCATCGTCGACGGCGGCGTGAAGATCGTGGAGACGGCGGGCAACAACCCGCAGCAGTGGATGCCGCTGCTGCACGACGCTGGAATCAAGGTCATCCACAAGTGCACGTCGGTGCGGCACTCGCTGAAGGCGCAGTCCATAGGCTGCGACGCGGTCAGCGTGGACGGCTTTGAATGCGGCGGCCACCCGGGCGAGGACGACGTGCCCAACTTCATCCTGCTGCCGCGCGCGGCCGACGAACTGGAGATCCCGTTCGTTGCCTCCGGCGGCATGGCCGACGGGCGCTCGCTGGTGGCGGCGATGGCGCTGGGCGCCGACGGCATGAACATGGGAACGCGCTTCATTGCCACCCAGGAAGCGCCGGTGCACGAGAACGTCAAGCAGGCGATCGTGGCGGCCAGCGAGCTGGACACGCGCCTCATCATGCGGCCGCTGCGCAACACCGAGCGCGTGCTCAACAACGCGGCGGTGGAGCGCATCCTTGAAAAGGAAAAGGAGCTGGGCGACAAGATCACCTTCCAGGACATCTTCGAGGAAGTGGCCGGTGTCTACTCGCGCATCCTGGTCGACGGCGACATGGACGCCGGTGCCTTCAGCTGCGGCATGGTCGTGGGTTTGATCAACGACGTCCCTACGGTCAAGGAACTGATAGACGGGATCATGGCCGAGGCCAAGAGCATCATCAGCGACCGCCTGGCCGGGCTGAGGCGCTGACCGGCTGGTCCCGGCGCGGCACACGTGCCACCCGACTCAACCGGGGTCTGCGGCCAGCGGTGGGACGCGCATCTTGCCGGCAGCGCCGGTGCTGGCCGCGTCCGGCGCAGCCGGCGCGCCGCAGGTCGGGCAAAAGCGCGCAAACGCGCTCTTGCGCATGTCGCAACGGGAGCAGCGGTCAAACAGGCCTATGCCGCAGTGCGGGCAGAAATCGGTGCTGCCGTCGGTCAGGCTCACGGGCCGCTCGCAGCCCGGGCACACGCCCTTGGCCAGCCGGGCCAGCGCGGTATCGTAGGAGAGCTGGCGCCGGCGCTCGGGCTCCGGCCGGGTTTCTGCTGCCTGCTGCCGCGCCAGGTAGCGGTTCAGCGCGCGGATGGCCCAGCGGCCAGCCAGGACCGTGAGCACCACGCCCACGCCGTAGCGCACGTAGCCGCCGTAGCTGGGCAGGTACGGCACCAGCTCGACAAAGAAGGCAAAGACGGCAAAAAAGCCAAAACCCCAGACAAAGGGCCACCAAGGCCCCGTGCGCTTCTTTGCCAGCAGCCAGCCGGCCAGCAGCAACAGCGGCAGCGTCAGCGCCAGGCGGTAGGCAAAGACGCGCAGCTCCTGCGTGCGGACAGCCTGCGTGTACGCGCCGTGCGCCTGCTCCTGCAAGCTGGCCAGTTCAGCGCGCTCGCTGCTGAGTGACTGGCGGGTGTCCAGCTGCGCCTGCTGCAGGCGCTCGACCTCGGCCCGGGCGTTGCGCGCGGCGGCCTGCAGCTCGTCCAGCGCCCGCGTGCGCGAGATCACTTCCGGGTCCTGCTCGGCGCGCTCGGTCGCCTTGCGGGTTGCGATCCAGTTGGAAAAGCTCTCGCGCTGCGCGGCCACGTCCGACTGCGCCACCTGCAGCTTCAGCCGTGCCTGATCCAGCGCATCGCCGATCTCTTCAGCCCGCTTCTGGTCCCGGTCGATGGCGTCGCGGGCGGCCCGGGCTGCATCAGCGTCGACAAAGTCATCCAGTTGCAGCGTGCGCTCGACGCGCGGCAGGTCGCCGACGATGGTGCCGCCCAGGCCGATGAGAAAGCCGGCAAAGACAAACGCCACCAGCCAGAGGCCGCGGCGAAACCATTTTTCCGACAAGCGCAGCGATTTGCTCACCGGCAGCCTCCCGTTGGTGATGCGGAGCAGCGCAACCCGCTCGCGTGGATCAGTCGAACCGGAACGCGGAAATTTCCACGCTCATCACGTTGTCGCCAAACACCTTGCGACCGGCGCTGGCGCCCGCGGCACCGGCTGCCACGTGCAGGGGCAGCAGATGCTCTTCGCGGCCGGGCGGATGCGCAAGGCGGCCGACGTCACCGCTGGCATGGGCCCAGTCGGCCAGCAACGCGTTGCGCTCGGCTGCGGGCCGGGCCAGGGCGTCGACCAGCCAAGCGTCAAACGCCTGCGCCGGGGCCGTGCTGCGCGCATCGCGGTACGCGCGCTGATTGTGCCAGCTCATGCCGCTGCCGACGATGAGCACGCCCTGCCTGCGCAGCGGCGCCAGCGCCTGCCCCATGCGCAGGTGCTCGGCAGGGTCCAGGCTCTGCAGCAGCGACATCTGCAATACGGGGACATCCGCCTTGGGAAACGCCACCTTGAGCGGGATGAAGGTGCCGTGGTCGTATCCGCGCTCCGGATCAAGCATGGGTGAAAAGCCCGCCTGCTCAAGCAGGTCCCGTGCCTGCTGCGCCAGCGCCGGGGCGCCGGGTGCGGGGTACGTGAGCTCGTAGGTGTGCGGCGGAAAGCCGTTGTAGTCAAACAGCAGGCCCGGCCGCGCCGAGCTGCTCATGCTGGGCTGCTCGGCAAGCCAGTGCGCGGTGATAAGCAGGATGGCTGCGGGCCGCGCCGGCAGGCTGCCCGGAATGCTGCGCAACCAGGCGGCCATCCTGTCCCAGGTCCCGGGTGGATCCCAGTCCATGAAAAAGCACGGCCCGGCGCCATGCGGAACAAAAAGCACGGGCATGCAAGGGGCTGTGGCTGGCATGGATCATTCCCTGGACGGTGGCGCTGCAGGCAGGCTCTGCCTAGAATACCGGGGTCTGCGGCTTTTGCTCGTGGCCGCAAGTACCTGCCTCTTCATGCCGGATCCCGCTTCGTCTTCCCCGCCCTGGTCACGCATTGTCGCCGACGTGGCCGATGCGCTCATCTACGCGGACAGGCAGGGCGTCATCCGCGTCTGGAACGCGCAGGCAGAAGCCGTGTTCGGGTTCAGCGCCCGGGAAGCCCTGGGCCAGAGCCTGGACCTCATCATCCCCGAGCGCTATCGCGCGGCGCACTGGACCGGCTTTGACCGCGCCATGGAACGCGGCCACACTGTCCACGGCGCCGAAGTGCGGACCACGCGCAGCAAGCACAAGGACGGGCGCCGGCTGTACGTGGACATGACGTTCAGCGTGGTGCATGACGAGGCTGGCAAAGCGCTGGGATCTGCCGCGATGGCACGCGACGTCACCGAGCGCCACCTGTTTGAAAAGGCGCAGCGCCGCGCGGGCAAGGGCTGAGCGGCACCCCTGGTACGTGCAAGTGTGCCGGCGACGCTTGTGGCGCTTGCGCCAGCGCCAAGGCTGCGCAGGCGTCCGCCTCGGCGTGGACTGCAGCCCACGCATCCCGGCCGGCAATGCAGCGACAATAGCGGCTGTGCGCTGCGGCGCGATGCAAACGGGAAGACCAATCCATGACGAACAGGCTGACGCGATTTCTTGCGCTGCTGGTGCTGGCTGCCACGCTGGCCGGCTGCGGCTTCAACGACTTCCAGCGGCTGGACGAGCAGACCCAGTCGGCGTGGAGCGAGGTGGTCAACCAGTACCAGCGCCGCGCAGACCTCATCGACAACCTCGTTGCGACGGTCAAGGGCGAGACCGACTTCGAGCGCGGTACGCTCAACGACGTCATCAACGCGAGGGCCAGGGCCACGTCCATCCAGGTGACGCCCGAGACGCTGGAAAACCCGCAGGCATTCCAGCAGTTCCAGGAGGCGCAGGGCGAGCTGTCCAGTGCGCTGAGCCGGCTCATGGTCACCGTGGAGCGCTACCCGGATCTCAAGGCCAACCAGGCGTTTGCCGACCTGCGCGTGGCGCTGGAAGGCACGGAAAACCGCATCGCGGTGGCGCGGGGCCACTACATCGACGCGGTGCGCGAGTACAACGTGCTGGCGCGCAGCTTCCCCACCAACCTCACGGCCATGGTCTTGCGCTACAAGCCCAAGCAGAACTTCCGCGTTGCCGACGAGGCCGGGATTGCACGGCCGCCGCAGGTGGACTTTGGCACCTCGCAGCCGGCCGGCCGCTGAGCACAACAGGCAGGCGCACGGCCGCGCGCCGTTGTAAAGTAGGCTGACGGCAGCCGGCCGCGTGCGCCGCGCTTTGCAAGCCACCCACATCGCAGGAGAACACGCATGGAAATTTCCGGAAACGTCTTTGTCATCACCGGCGGCGCGTCCGGCCTGGGCGCCGCCACCGCACGCGCACTGGCGCAGCAGGGCGGCAAGGTGGTGCTGGCAGACGTCAACGAAGAAGCCGGCAACCAGCTTGCGGGCGAGCTCGGCAGCAACGCCCGCTTCGTGCGCACCGACGTCACCGACGCGGCCAGCGCGGCCACGGCGTTTGACGCCGCCCAGGCACTGGGCACGCTGCGCGGATTGGTCAACTGCGCCGGCGTCGCCATCGGCGAGAGGGTGGTTGGCAAGAATGGCGCGCACGGGCTGGCCAGCTTTGCCCGCACCGTGGAGATCAACCTGGTTGGCAGCTTCAACATGCTGCGCCTGGCCGCCGAAATCATGGCCGGCTCCGAGCCGCAGGACAGCGGCGAGCGCGGCGTCGTCATCAGCACGGCGTCGGTCGCGGCGTTTGACGGACAGATCGGCCAGGCCGCGTACGCGGCGTCCAAGGGCGGCATCGTCGCGATGACCTTGCCCGTTGCGCGCGAGCTGGCAGCCAGCGGCATCCGCGTGCTGGCCATTGCGCCGGGCATCATGGAAACACCCATGCTCATGGGCCTGCCGCAAAAGGTGCAGGATTCGCTGGGCGCCAGCGTGCCCTTCCCCAGCAGGCTGGGCAGGCCGGCGGAATTTGCCGCGCTGGTGCAGCACATCATCGGCAACCAGTACCTCAACGGCGAAGTCATACGCCTGGACGGCGCGATCCGCATGGCCCCCAAGTAAATGCACCAGGAGAAACCAGCATGACTCAAGAACAGGACCCCGTCGTCATCGTTGCCGCAGCGCGCACACCCATGGGCGGCTTCCAGGGCGAGTTGGCCGGCGTCAGCGCGCCCGAGCTGGGCGGCACGGCCATCCAGGCCGCGGTCGAGCGCGCCGGGCTCAAGCCCGAGCAGGTGCAGGAGGTGCTGATGGGCTGCGTCCTGCCCGCAGGCCTGGGCCAGGCGCCGGCGCGGCAGGCCGCGATCAACGCCGGGCTGCCCCTGTCGGCCGGCTGCACCACCGTCAACAAGGTCTGCGGCTCCGGTATGAAGGCCACCATGATTGCGCACGACCAGATCCTGGCCGGCAGCAGCGACGTCATCGTGGCCGGCGGCATGGAGTCCATGACCAACGCACCGTACCTGCTGTCCAGGGCGCGCGGTGGCTACCGCCTGGGGCACGGGCAGGTCCTGGACCACATGTTCTTCGACGGCCTGGAGGACGCCTACTTCGACAAGGGCCGGCTCATGGGCACCTTTGCCGAGGATTGCGCCAGCAGCTACCAGTTCACGCGCGAGCAGCAGGATGAATTTGCGATCCGGTCAACCCAGCGCGCCGTGGCTGCCATCAAGTCGGGCGCCTTTGACTGGGAAACTGTTCCCGTCACCGTGAAGACACGCAAGGGCGAAACGGTGGTCAAACACGACGAGCAACCGCTCAAGGCCAATCTTGAGAAAATACCGCAGCTCAAGCCCGCGTTCAAGAAAGACGGCACCGTCACGCCGGCCAATTCCAGCTCCATCTCCGATGGCGCAGCTGCGCTGGTGCTCATGCGTCGCTCCACGGCCGAGAAGCTGGGCGCCACCCCGCTGGCCACCATCGTCGGCCACGCCACGCACTCGCAGGAGCCGCGCCTGTTCACCACCGCGCCCATAGGCGCCATCAACAAGATGCTGGCCAAGACCGGCTGGAGCGTCGGTGACGTTGACCGGTGGGAAATCAACGAAGCCTTTGCCGTGGTGGCCATGGCTGCCATCGAGGACCTCAAGCTGGACCCGGCCCGCGTCAACCCCCATGGCGGCGCCTGCGCGCTGGGCCACCCCATAGGCTGTTCGGGCGCGCGCCTCATCGTCACGCTGCTGGGCGCGCTGCGCCAGTCCGGCGGCAAGCGCGGCATCGCCACGCTGTGCATAGGCGGCGGTGAGGCCACGGCGCTGGCAGTGGAGCTGGCCTGACGCACGGGCGCGGGGGAGCAGCACATCAGGTGAGCGACTCCCCGCGCATCCGTTGCCGAGGATTGCCGGGCCATGGCACGAGCGGCCGCACACTGCCCCTGATGCTCAGGGAATCAGAACAGGCTCAAAGATGGCCGCGCCCTGGGCGCCGGCAAGCAGGCGCAGCGCAGCGCCGCGTCAGGCCTCCCAGCGCCATGCGGACAAAGACAGGGGATCACTACTGGCAAGGCCCATGATTTCGGGGCTGGCGATCATGTACGGCACGCCCTGTCATGTGCAGCCTGTAGCAACCGAGACAGAGATCATGGGGTGCGATGAATCCCCTGCAACGCCGGCTTGGTTCCCGCGCGAGCAGGGCGTCTGCATTCGCATCGGCAACGGTAGAATCCTCGCAACCCCTGCACGACCGCGCAGCCTGTTGCGCGGTTGTCTGGCTGATCCCGGGACGAACCTGATCCGCACCCACCGGCGCACTGCAACCACGCACCTCGTGCATCCACGCTTTCACGCTTCAGCATGCCCCGTGAATGGGTCCGCAGCCAACGCCGCCCGGCCCGCGAGCGCGGTCGCAGGGCGCCTGCTCATGGCAGCCGTCTTGCTTCTGCTGGCAGCATCGGCCTGGGCGCAGCGGCTGCAACCGGTGCCGGCGCTGACGGCGCACGTTATCGACCAGACCGGCACGCTCAGCAACACCGAGGCCAGCGCGCTGGAACGCAAGCTGCAGGATCTGGAGCAGGACAAGGGCTCTCAGGTGGTCCTGCTGCTGGTACCCACCACCGCGCCCGAAGACATTGCTGCGTACGCCAACCGGGTGGGACAAGACTGGAAGATAGGCCGCAAGGACGTGGGTGATGGTCTCATCGTCGTCGTGGCCAAGGACGACCGGCGCATGCGCATTGAAGTGGCCAAGACGCTGGAAGGCGCCATCCCGGACATCGCTGCCGGGCGCATCGTCAACAACGTCATGGCGCCATTTTTCCGCGCGGGCGACTACTATGGGGGCCTCGATGCTGCCCTGGACCAGGTCGCGGCCCGTATCCGCGGCGAGCCACTGCCGCCGGTTGCCGCGCCAGACACCCAAGCGGCGGACGCGGGCGGCGACTGGTTTGGCCTGGTCCTGCTGTTCTTCATCTTCGTGCCGGCGATCCAGGCGTTTGCCCGGCACGCCTTGGGACGCAAGTGGGGCGCGCTGGCAACCAGTGGCGGGATCGCCGTTCTTGCCTATCTCATCACGCTGAGCCTGTTCATTGCCATGCTGGCGGCAGTGGTGGCCTGGTTCATCGGCATGGGCACGCGCGCCGGCGCCGGTCTCACCGGAGGCCGTAGCGCAGGAGGCCGGCGCAGCGGCGGCTTTGGCGGCAGCAGGGGCGGTGGTTTTGGCGGTGGCGGCTTCAGCTCCGGCGGCGGCGGCAGCTTTGGCGGCGGCGGCGCGAGCGGGAGCTGGTAGGCATGTGCAAGCTGCAGACCACGATCAGGCGGCTGGTGCGCCATGCCTGGCTGGACGAAGCCGACGCGCGGCGCGCCGTGCCGCCCGTGCTGGCCGACACGCTGCGCCGGCAGATTGCTGCCAGCGAGCGGCGCCACGGCGGCGAGATCCGCATCTGCGTTGAGGGCAGCCTGCCGCTGAGCTACCTGTGGCGCCACCTGCGCCAGCGCACGGACATCGCCGACATCGTGCGCCAGCGCGCGATCATGATGTTTGCCAAGCTGCGCGTATGGGATACTGAGCAGAACAACGGCGTGCTCATCTACCTGCTGCTGGCCGAGCGCGCGATAGAAATCGTCGCGGACCGCGGGCTGCATCCGCATGTTGCGCCGCAAGACTGGCAGGCCATGGTGCAACGACTTTCAGGGGCACTTGCCGGCGGCCACCTTGAACAGGGCCTGACCGGCGCGCTGGAAGAAGTCTCGGCCGTGCTGGTTGCGCACTGCGCGCGCACCAGCACCAGCCCCGTCAACGAATTGCCTGACGAACCCGTTTTGCGCTGAGCGGCGCGTGCCGGCAGACCGCCGCCGGGGCAGTCACTCGTCCACCTCCGGTGATGCTTCGGACCCCGGATGCAGCAGCTCGCGGTCGCGCTCCAGCGTCTCCCCGGCGCCTGCATCGGAAACAACGGTCACGCTGACCGCACCCTCGGTATCGTCCTGCGCCTGCACAGGCAGATTCCACGCCAACGCCGATGTCATGATAACGACGGCCGCTGTTCTCGAAAGTCGGGCTTTGCTCAAGATGTCACTCCCTTGTTCGTTGACCACATAGAGCGGCCGTTGGCTGCCAGTGAAGCTGGGCAGCCGGCCGCCGGTTGCAGGGGGTAAGGGTCGGCCGGGCTGCGCTTGGTTCCGCTTTTATCGCGACCATCTGTAACGGCCGGCGCCGCGCAAGCCCAGGCGGCAGCCCGGCCGTGGCTTCGTGGTGCAGACTGTGCAACGGCCACTTGCCACAGACACCAGATCAGGGCATCGCTGCGCAGCCGTCAACGCCCTCCTTTCGGATCGGGATAGGGGAGCCGCATTATTGCAGCTACCCCTCCCACACCACCGGGCATGCGGTTCCGCACCCGGCGGTTCCAGAGCTTGAGGTCATGACAGTCTGGGCACCCCCAGCCGGTCAAAGTACGCGATGGTCAACACCGTCTTGATGACTCCGTTGCTGTTGCGCCACCAGCGGTGACAGTTGCCCGCCACCTGCCGGGCCACGCTGTCGCTGGCTCCCAGCGCCTTGAGCTCGCGGTGCATCGTTTTGCCCCGCTTCCACTGCCGCAGCAGAATGGCCCGCAGCCGCTGCACAACCTCGGCCAGGCTGCGCCCGCCTGAGCGGCGCGTGAGCTGCCGAACCCGAGCCTTGAAGTCGGCAATCGCCTTGCGGGCAACTGCATACTTGACCTCGCCGCCCTTGGCGGCCCACAACGCATAGCCCAGGAACTTGCGCCCGAAGGCGCTTGTCGTGGCGCTTTTGGCTTCGTTTATTTGGAGCCGGAGCCTGGCATAGCAGGCCCTGAGCAGCGCCATGACGCGCTGGCCTGCCCTTTTGCTGCCCACGAAGACGCGGCAGTCGTCGGCGTAGCGCACGAAGCTGTGGCCCCGCGCCTGCAACGCCTTGTCCACCTCGTCCAGCAACACGTTGGCCAACAGCGGACTCAAGGGGCCGCCTTGCGGCGTGCCCATGTGCCTGCGCGTGGCCACGCCACCGTCCATGATGCCGGCGTTCAGGTACGCACGGATGAGCCGGATCACTCCGGCATCCTCAATGCGCCTTTGCAGCCGGCCGATCAGGATGTCGTGGTTGACTCGATCAAAGAATTGCGCCAGATCAACGTCCACCACCACGCGCTTGCCCCGCTGCACGTGCGCTCGGGCAGATCGCACTGCCTGACGCGCGCTGCGGCCGGGGCGACCAGCCCGAAGGGCGCAGGACAGCCAAAGGCTGGTCCTGAGCGCAGCGAAGGATGCGGCGCAGCCGCACAAACCCGTAGCTGTGGCTGCTGAAGCTGGGGTCGATGATCGGCTGCAGCACTTGCAGCAATGCTTGCTGGATGAGCCTATCCAGCACGGTGGGGATGCCCAGCTGGCGCTGGCCACCTCCCGGCTTGGAAATCATCACTTTGCGTACCGGATTGGGCCGGTACTGGCCTGCCAGCAGCGCTTGGCGTATGTCGGGCCACTTCGTGCGCAGCAGCTGGCCGGTTTGCTCGATATCGAGCCCGTCCACACCGGCCGCGCCTTTGTTGGCCTTGACACGTTTCCACGCCCTTTGCAGGTTCTGTCTTGCCAGCGCCGCTTGCATGAGGCCACCAGTGCCTGATGCCCGCTTTGCCGGCCCTGTGCCCCAGTGCTGACGGGGCGGGCCGCCGGCTTCGCCACCATCGGACTGGCGCGCGGCTTCACCGCGCGCTGCCCCCGCTGGCCCGGATCGCTCCGGCTTCTGACGCATGGCCTCAGGCATCCCCATCTCTTCGGTCACTTGCTCTGGTTCGGTCCTTCACGCTTTCCTCTCGGCCTCTGCAGCCTCGTACTTGCGCTACTACGACTTCTGTTGACTTCTCGCTCCGGCCAGATGCCGTCACCCTTTGGCTTCGCCGCTGCTGCGCAGAACAGGCATAAGGCGAGATATCCCCAGGTAAGGGTTCGCACTCCTTCATCGCACAACCGCCGCATCTACGCCGCTTTGCCTTGATCACAAGAGCTTCGTGGTCTATGGCCCCTTCGCCCTGCTCGGCAGCGCCTTCTATGCGGTTCTTGTTCATCGGCTCGCGATTTATGCTCCACGCTTGCCTATCCCACGCTCGGTCACCCTCACGCAGTTGCGCTTGCGCTTCATTCGCTGCTGAATCAACTTACGGCGGGACTTGCACCCGCAGGAGTGCGCCCATGCTGGGCGCACCATAAAAAGCGGCCGGGAAATCCCGGCCGCTTGACTCCTGCATTGCGCCTTGTCGCGCAAATGGGTGTTTAGCCCAGGCCGCGCTCACGGCGGCGCAGCAGCGCCACGCCCGCCAGCAGGCTCGACAGCAGGATGAGGCCCCACTGTGACATGGTCGGGATCGCGGCGGCCACCGTAACGGTTACCTCGGCTTCCCCACAGTACGCCGGATTGCTGGTGTCGCACACCTTATATTTAAAGGTATCGGTGCCGGTGAAATCAGCGTCTGGCTCGTACGTTACGCTGCCGTCGGCATTGACCGTCGTGGTGCCATTGGCAGGTGGCGTCGTGACCTCGACCGAGCCTGGATCCAGCGGGCTGCCGCTGTTGCTCTTGTCGTTGCCAAGAACATTTATGGTCACTGGCCTGTCCGGTGGCGTGTTGGCGGTGTCGTCTTGCGCGTCAACCATGCGCTCTCCGCTGATTTTCACTGCGGCGGTGGCGCAGGCTTCCTTGGGGTTGACCAGGCACACCTTGTAGCTGTACTCGTCTTCACCATCAAAGCCCGGACCGGCGGTATAGGTGATGCTGCCGTCCGCGCTGACTGTCGTCGTACCGTTGGCTGGCCCGCCAATTACCCGGACGCTGGCCGGATCAAGCTCGCCACCCTGCGCCGTGTCGTTGGCAAGCACGTCGGTGTTGACCGAGTTGCTGCCCACCACAATGACGCTGGCATCGTCTTCAGCCGTGATCGCGGGATCACCGATCTTGATGGTGACCGTACTGGTGGCGCAGACATCAGCGGGGTCAGCCAGGCAGACCGTATAACTGTAGGTGTCGGTGCCGACATAGTCGGTTTCCGGCGTATAGGTCACCTTGCCCGTGGTTGAGTCAACCGAAGTGGTGCCGTGCGAGCCATTGGTCGCCGTGACGCTGCCGGGGTTGATGACGCCGCCGACGGCATTGTCGTTCAGCAGAACCGTGGTCGTGACCGGCGTATTGACCGGCGTAGCGTCAGAGTCGGGCGATGCGGCGATGCCGGGGCTGGGGCTGCCACTGCCATCGCTGCCCGTGACGACCACGGTCACGTCGGCCTGGGTGCAAATGCTTTCATTCGGCGCAGCCAGGCACACCTCGTAGGTGTAGGTATAGGTGCCCGACTTATCCGATTCCAGGGTACATGCGCCTGCCGCGCAGGTGACGGTGGTATTGGCACCGGCTGGACCGCCAGCCACACTCCCTACCTGGACCACGCTGTCCGGATCCAGCAGGCCACCCACCGCAACATCGTTGCCCAGGACCGGGGTGATCACCGGGGTATTGACCGAGGTAATGTCGGTATCAGGATAGGCGGCAATCGCCGGTGGCTCGCCAACGGAAACGGTCACCGTGGTGGTGTCGCATTCATCGGCTCTTGGCTCGGCCAGGCACACCTTGTAGGTGTAGGTGTCGGTGCCCTTGAAGCCGGGGTTGGGAGTGTAGGTAATCGCTCCGGTGCCCGTGTCGATTCCGGTGCTCCCATTGTTGGGATCGCCCATCACCGTGACGCTGCCAGGGTCCAGCGTACCGCCATCGGGCCGGTCATTGCTCAGGACATCGGTGGTAACCGGCGTGCCAACCTCGGTTGTGTCGGTGTCAGGTACCGCCGTGACGCCGGAGACCGGTACGGTGATGGTGGCTGCTGCACAAATCTCATCTGCAAAACCAACGTCGCAGATTTCATATTTGATGGTGTAGGTCCCGGGGCTGGTGCCCGCTGGTACCTTGACTTTTCCGGTGGCCACTTCCAGATAGGGGACCGGACCCTAGGCAATGGGGGTGGCTGGGGTGAGCACCTTGCCGAAGACACCTGGCTCCGTGCCGCCGACCGTACTCCTGAATCCGTGATCTCATTGTTGTATTTAGGTGAAATCGCTTTCAATATCAACGACTTGCCTGTAAAATGGCTCTCACCTTGTGGGTGAGGACTTTC
>JALOAS010000088.1 GCA_023228705.1 Ottowia sp.
GGTCGGCGCTGCCCAACCCGGCCCGCAGCTCACGCTGCCCAGGATCAGCCTGCGGGTGGGTTTGCACCAGCTTGACGTCCAGGTGGCGCGCCGGCCACAGGAGCGCCAGATCGGGCTCATGTACAGGCGCGAGCTGCCCGAGCACGAGGGCATGCTGTTTGTTTTCAACGCGCCCGCCGTGCAGTGCTTCTGGATGAAGAACACGCTGGTCCCGCTCACCGCCGCGTTCATCGCCGACGACGGCACCATCGTCAACCTGGCCGACATGGAGCCGGAGAGCACGGACAGCCACTGTTCCACAGAACCCGTGCGCTACGTGCTCGAGGCCAACCAGGGCTGGTTTGCAGCCAGGCACATAGCCGCGGGGCGGAAGGTGGGCGGCCTGCCCGCTTCTCCCCCCTGATGCGCGCCGCGCCCAGTGCGGCGCCCACCCGGGCGGCCGCTGCCGGCGAACACCTGAACCGCGCTTGCTTCAGGTACGCACCCGGTCAAACAGCTGCGCCAGCGCCTTGAACGGCAGCATGGCCGATCCATGGCGGGACGGGATGTCCTGTGCAAAGGAGAAGAAGGTCAGCTCGGGCCAGTCGCAGGAGTCGGATTCGCCCTTGAGGATGGCCTGCATCTGCGCGCCGACGCGGCGCACCGTTGCCGCGTCCAGCTCGCTGCGGCGGGCGATGACGATGGCCGTGCTGGCCTGCCCCAGCGCGCAGGCGCGGACGCGCCAGCCCAGCTGCTGCACCCGGCCGCCTGCGATGACCGCGTCCAGCGTCAGCTCGCTGCCGCAGACGGGGCTGCGCACGCGCACCGTCTCGACTCCCGGGCCCTCGAGACGGCGATCCTGCCGCACCACGCGCGCGTACGCCTTGAGCTGCCGGTACAGCTCCTCGATCATCGATTCATGCGAAAGTGCTTGCAAGATCCTGCCCGCTGGCTTGCTCAAAGCACCCCAAGCATAGCGCGTTCGCGCGCAAAAGAAAAGCCGCCCGGCGGGCGGCTCGTGCTTGCATGGTGCGGGCATCAGCCAAAGTTCTTGGCAGCAAAGTCCCAGTTGATGAGCTTGTCAAGCACGGTATCTACAAAGGTGCCGCGCGCGTTGCGGTAGTCGATGTAGTAGGCATGCTCCCAGACGTCCACCGTGAGCAGCGCGGTATCGGACGTGGTCAGCAGGTTGGCTGCGTTGCTGGTGTTGACGATGTCCACGCTGCCGTCGCCCTTCTTGGCCAGCCAGGTCCAGCCGCTGCCAAAGTTGGCGCCGGCACTGGCTGCAAAAGCCTTCTTGAACTCGGCCACCGAGCCCCATTTCTTGTTGATGGCCTCCAGCAGCGCACCGCTGGGCTCGCCACCGCCACCCGGCTTCATGCTGTGCCAGAAAAAGGTGTGATTCCAGACCTGGGCAGCCTGGTTGTAGATGCCGCCGCTGGCTTTCTTGATGATGTCTTCCAGCGACATGTCCGCGTACTCGCTGCCCTTTTGCAGCTCATTGAGCTTGTTGACATACGCCTGATGGTGCTTGCCGTAGTGGTATTCCATGGTCTCCTTGCTGATCACGGGGGCCAGCGCGTCCATGGCATAGGGGAGTTCGGGCAATTTGCGTTCCATGGTTTTTCGTCCTTTCTCTTTTCTCAAACCGGGAATTCACAGCGCCCGTCAGCCTGGCCGACGGCAATCGGCCGGCAACGCAGGCGCTGGAACGTCTCCATTGTAGGAACTCAGCGCAGGTCACGTGCTGTAACGGTCACGTGCAGTCGCCCATCGGCCAGGCGGGCGCTCAAGCGGTCGCCGGTGGCTGCGTCCTGCGCCCGCGTCACGGGCTGTCCGGCCACGTCTTCCAGCCAGGCATAGCCGCGCTGCAGGACCAGTTGCGGATCGAGCAACGCCAGGCGCAGCGCGGCGCGATCCAGCCGCTGCGCCTGCATGCGCATGGCCTGCGCCACGGTCTGGAGCAGGCGCTCGCGCATGCGCAGCAGCGCGGCATCGGCCTGCGCGAGGGCGGGCGGCAGCGCCCGCTGCATGCGTTGGGCCGCAGCATCAAGCTGCGCGCGCCGTTCGCGAAGCAAGGCGCGGCCGCCCAGGCGCAGCTGCTCGCTGGCGCGCGCCAGGCGCAGCTGCTCGCCAGCCACGAATTCCGACGGCCGTCCCAGCCGCTGCGCCAGCCCGTCCATGCGCTGCGCCTCGCCGTCGAGCCGATGCTGCACAAGCTGCACCAGCCGCGCGTGGACGGCAGCCAGCGTCTCCAGGTGCTGCTGGCGCGGGCTGCAAACCAGCTCGGCTGCCGCCGTCGGCGTGGGCGCCCGCACATCGGCAACAAAATCGGCAATCGTGAAGTCGGTCTCGTGCCCCACGCCGGCCACGACAGGGACCGGACTGGCCGCGATCACCCGCGCCAGCTGCTCGTCATTGAACGCCCACAGATCCTCGATGGAGCCGCCGCCACGGGCCAGCACGATCACGTCCACGGGCCGGGCCGGGTCGGCCGCCTGCGCGTACAGCCGCTGCAGCGCTTCCTGCAGCCGCAGCGGCGCGAGCTCGCCCTGCACCGCGGCCGGCGCCACGTAAACCGGGACGTGCGGCGCACGCCGCGCCAGCGTCGTCAGGATGTCGTGCAGCGCCGCGGCCTGCGCCGACGTGACCACGCCGACGCCGCGCGGAAACGCCGGCAGCACCCGCTTTCTTTCGGCATCAAAGAGGCCTTCCGCCTGCAACCGGTCCTTGAGCCGCAGGAACGCCTCGAACAGCGCCCCCTGCCCCGCGCGCAGCAGCGACTCGACCACCAGCTGCAGGTCGCCGCGCGCCTCGTACACGGCCAGGCGGCCCCGCGCCTCGACCTGGTCGCCATCCCGCGGCATGAAATCAAGCAGGCTGGCGCTGCGGCGAAACAGCGCGCAACGCAGCTGTCCGCTCGCGTCCTTGATCGCAAAATAGCAGTGCCCGCTGCCGGCCTGCCTGAACCCGGTCACTTCGCCGCGAACAGCCACCGGGTTGAACCGCGCCGCCACCGCGTCGCCCAGCGCGCGCAGCAGCGCGCCGACCGGCCAGACCGGCGGCGCCATGGGTGTCACGCCCGAGCTGTCTTGAAATACATCAACTTGCACGCGATTTCGTCCCGACATTGCAGCGCACAAGCCCGGCGCCCCCGATCGCAGGTCCCAGCCGCGCACACGGCGGCCGCGCTTGCGGCCTGCGGCGCCGCGTGGCGCGCCCAGTACTCCACAACCCGCTGCGGGCCCGGCCAGCGGGCCGCGAATGGGGCGCAAAGCCTGTTGACTTGGCACATATCATTGTTTTTCAACAAGTTCCCGTCGCCTGAAAATTGAACAATCCAGCAAACAATGCATGAATGCTGACCCCGGCGCGCGCTCCGGCCCGGTTGTCCACAAAGTTATCCACACAAACCGTGCACGACTTGGGCTGGCCCGACCGGCGCCCGGCCCCGCACGGGCTTGATGGATAATCGGCCGTGCATGCCCCTGGCTCACGAGCCAGCGCGCCACCCGCGGCGCGCGGAAAATCCGTCGGAGATAGTCCTTGCTCTCGATCATACAAGCTGCCGGCTGGCCGATCTGGCCGCTGGTCCTGTGCTCCATCCTGGCGCTGGCGTTCATCGTCGAGCGCTTCATCTCGCTGCGGCGGTCGCGCATTTATTCCCGGGGCCTGGTCGATGAAGCCATCCGCGTTTCCGCAACCGCGGTGCCCGGCCCTGAAGTCATCGCGCAGCTGGAGCAATACAACCTGCTGGGGCAAATCCTGGCCGCCGGCTGGCGTACGGTCCACGCCAAGCCCAACTGCAGCATCGACGAGATGCGCGCCAACGTGGAAGCAGCCGGCCGCGCCGCGGCGCACCAGATGCAGCGCTACCTGCCGGCGCTGGGCAGCATCGCGTCCGGCGCGCCGCTGCTGGGCCTGTTTGGCACGGTCATTGGCATGATAGAGATCTTCGGCTCGCAAGCGCCCGCCGGCGCGCTCACCGGTGGCAACCCGGCCGAACTGGCACACGGCATCTCGGTGGCGCTGTACAACACCGCGTTCGGCCTCATCATCGCTATCCCGACGCTGTTTTTCTGGCAGTATTTCCGCGCCCGCGTCAGCGGCTACGTGATCGAGCTGGAAACCGACGCCGAACGCTTTGCGCGTCACCTGGAAACGCTGTGCCCGGTCCGGGGGAGGACCTGAGCGGTGAAATTCAGCGCAACCACCGAGGAAGAGCCGAAGATCGACCTGGTGCCGTTCATAGACGTGCTGCTCGTGATCCTGATCTTTCTCATGCTGACCACCACCTACAGCAGGTACACCGAACTGGAGCTCACGCTGCCCGTTGCCAGCGAGGATGCCAGCGAGCCGGACGAGCCCAGGCAGGTCACGGTCACGGTCAGCCGGGATGGCCGCTACGCCGTGGACGCGCACGCGCTGCAAAGCCACAGCGCCGAGGCGGTATCGGACGCGTTGCGCAGCGCCGGCGCCACGCCCGAGACGCGGCTGATCATCAGCGCCGATGCCGCCAGCGCGCACCAGTCGGTGGTCACGGTCATGGACGCGGCCAGGCGCGTCGGCCTGACGCAGATCACGTTCCTGGCGCAAACCGGCAGCCTCTGAGGGCGCACGTGCAGCCCCGCCAGCACGCGACCGCGCAGGACACGCTGCGCGCGGCCTGGCAAAAGCGCGGGCTGCTGGCCCGGACGCTGCTGCCGCTGGCCTGGCTCCATGCGGCCCTGGCCGGCCTGCACCGCGGACTGTACCGCCTGCGCTGGCTGCGTCAGCATCAGCTTCCGGTGCCGGTCGTCGTCATCGGCAACGTGGTTGCCGGCGGCGCGGGCAAGACACCCACCGCGCTGGCGGTCGTCCGGCATCTCGGAGACCGGGGCTGGCGCCCCGGCGTCCTCTCGCGTGGCTATGGCCGCCGCGACCACGGCGTGCACCTGGTCAGTGTGCATTCGGACCCGCTCACGGTTGGCGACGAGCCCCTGCTGCTGCACCGCAAGAGCGGCGTTCCGGTGGCCGTCGCCGCGCAGCGCAGCCGCGCCGGGCAGGCGCTGCTGGCCGCGCACCCCGACGTCGACGTGCTGGTCTGCGACGACGGCCTGCAGCACCTGGCGCTGGCGCGCGACCTGGAAATCTGCGTCTTTGACCAGCGCGGCACCGGCAACGGCTGGCTGCTGCCGGCCGGGCCGCTGCGCGAGCGCTGGCCACGTGCCGTGGACCTGGTGCTGCTGACCGAGCCGCTGGCCCGGCCCCTGCCCCGCGGCGACGCCGGCCCCGTCTCCATCCACCAGGCCAGCCGGCAGCTCGCGCCGTATGCCTGCAACGCCCGCGGGCAGCGTGTGGCGCTGGGTGAGCTGAACGACCAGGCCGTCACGGCGGTGGCCGCGATCGCCCGGCCCGAGGCTTTCTTTGCCATGCTGCAGGAATCCGGCCTTGCGCTGGCGCAAGCCATCGCCCTGCCCGACCACTTTGACTTTGTCCGGGAAGAAGACTGGATGCGCAGCGCCGACGTGCTGGTCTGCACGGAAAAAGACGCGGTCAAGCTGCGCCGCCACCGCCCGGACGCGCTGGCGGTGCCACTGCAGCTGCAGGTGCCGCCATCGTTTTTTGCCGAACTGGACCGGCGGCTCGCACAAGTCACGCGTGCCGGCTGACAGTACACTGATTCCGTTGCCCCACCGCTGCCGGCCATCGCCTCATGCCGTCCTTGTACGCCCAACCCGCCCAGCCCCACCGATGAAAGCCTGGTTTTTTCTTGCCCTGGCCGTTGCCGCCGAAGTTGCCGCCACCAGCGCGCTGAAGGCAAGCGACGGGTTCAGCCGGCTGCAGCCCTCGCTCATCGTCGTGCTGGGCTACGGCGTCGCGTTCTACCTGCTGGCGCTGACGCTGCGCAGCATTCCGGTGGGGATTGCATACGCGATCTGGTCGGGACTGGGCACCGTGCTCATTGCCTTGGCGGGCTGGTGGCTGTATGGTCAGCGGCTGGACGCGGCCGCGCTGGCCGGAATCGCGCTCATCATTGCCGGCGTGCTCGTCATGAATCTTTTTTCAAGCGCCACGCCGCGCTGACCCACCGCAAACGCCCACGAGCCATGGATACCAAACTGCTGTCGCTGCTGGTCTGCCCGGTCACCAAGGGTCCGCTGGACTACGACCGGGACAGGCAGGAACTGATTTCCCGGTCCGCGCGCCTGGCGTACCCCATCCGGGACGACATTCCCATCATGCTGGAGAGCGAGGCGCGCACGCTGTCCGACGCCGAGCTGGACGCGCTGCCGCCGCGCACGCCGCTGGTCTGAGCCGGGCCCATGGCCTTTGTGGTCCTCATCCCGGCGCGGCTGGCGTCCACGCGCCTGCCGGGCAAGGCGCTGGCCGACCTGGCGGGCAAGCCCATGATCGTGCGCGTGGCCGAGCAGGCGGCGCGCTCGGGCGCCAGCCGGGTCTGCGTGGCCACCGATGCGCAGGAAATTGTCTCGGCCTGCGCGGCGCACGGCGTTGCCGCGCTCATGACCCGCGCCGACCACGCCAGCGGCACCGACCGTCTGGCCGAGGCCGCCCGGCAGTTGCAGCTGGACGAGAACGCCATCGTCGTCAACGTCCAGGGCGACGAACCGCTGGTCGAACCGGCGCTGATCGCCGCCGTGGCCGGACTGCTTGCTGCCCGGCCCACGCTGCCCATGGCCACGGCCGCACACGCCATCACGCAGCAGGCGGACTTCGTCAACCCCAACGTGGTCAAGGTCGTGACCGACGCGCAGGGCTGCGCGCTGCTCTTTTCGCGCGCGCCGCTGCCCTGGTGGCGCGACGGTGCCACGGGCAGCCGTGCCAGGCTGCCGCAGGCGCCGCAGGCGCTGCGCCACATCGGCATCTATGCCTACCGCGCCGGTTTCCTGCAAGCATTTGCGCAGCTGCCGCCCTGCGCACTGGAGCAATGCGAGGGGCTGGAACAACTGCGCGCCTTGTGGCACGGGCACCGCATTGCCGTACACTTGGCTGCGCAGGCACCGGGCCCC
Organism: Ottowia sp.; assembly: GCA_023228705.1. Lineage (GTDB taxonomy): Bacteria > Pseudomonadota > Gammaproteobacteria > Burkholderiales > Burkholderiaceae_C > Ottowia. The sequence goes on from JALOAS010000088.1 coordinate 6,990, forward strand.
GGCGTGGACACCGCAGCCGACCTTGAGCGGGTTCGTGCTGTCCTTGGCCGCCAACCCGGGCCGGTGCGCAAGACGTGAACACGCTGCGCGCAGCGTGACGCCACGGCATTTTCTGGGGACGACATGAGACTGATTCTTCTGGGCCCGCCCGGCGCGGGCAAAGGGACGCAGGCCACCTTCATTTGCCAAGAATACGGCATCGCACAAATCTCCACCGGCGACATGCTGCGTGCCGCGGTCAAGGCCGGCACCGAGCTGGGGCGGCAGGCCGAGAGCATCATGGAATCCGGCGCGCTGGTCAGCGACGAGATCATCATCGCGCTGGTGCAGGACCGCATCCGGCAGGACGACTGTGCCAACGGTTTCCTGCTCGACGGCTTCCCGCGCACCATTCCCCAGGCCGACGCGCTGCGAGCCGCCGGCGTGCCGCTGGATTACGTGCTTGAAATCCAGGTGCCCTTCGACGCCATCGTCGAGCGCATGAGCGGCAGGCGCAGCCATCCGGCTTCGGGCCGCACGTACCACGTCAAGTTCAATCCGCCCCGGGTGCCCGGACAGGACGACGTCACCGGCGAGCCGCTGATCCAGCGCGACGACGACCGGGAAGACACCGTGCGCAAGCGGCTGGCGGTCTACCGCGAGCAAACCGAGCCGCTGACCCGCTACTACCAGCAATGGCAGGCCACCGAGCCGGCCAACGCGCCGCGGTACGTTGCCATCGATGGCGTCGGCAGCGTCGAGGAAATCAGGGCGCGCGCGCTGGCGGCGCTGCAAGGCCACTGACGCAGGCAGGCGGCCGCTGGCGGTTCCCGCGGCCGCCTGCCCGCTCGTGGGTATCGCTTCGGGCGAGGTTTGCCAACAGCGTTGCCGGCGCCTGCCGAGGTCGGACCCCCTCGGACAGGACGGGCAAGCTGCAGGTTATACTGTTCAAAGCACCAGTTGTCGATAAATACAGGTGGATCCCCAAGCCCATGACTGCCGAACTTCCCAAGCTCACGCCGCGCCAGCGCCAGGTATTGCAGTTGATAGAGCGCGCCATCCGCCGCAACGGCGCGCCGCCCACCCGGGCCGAGATCGCCGCGGAGCTGGGATTCAAGTCGGCCAACGCCGCCGAAGAACACCTGCGTGCGCTGGCACGCAAGGGCGCCATTGACCTGCTCAGCGGCACCGCGCGCGGGATCCGGCTCAAGGGCCCCACGCGCGCGCGCTTTCCGCTGCGCGCAGACACGCGCGCGCTGCCGGGAATGGAGCAGCTCATCCTGCCGCTGGTGGGCCGCGTGGCGGCGGGCTCGCCCATCCTGGCCGAGGAGCACATCACGGGAACGTACACCGTGGCGCGCGCGCTGTTCAGCCGGCGCCCCGACTACCTGCTGCTGGTGCGCGGCATGTCCATGCAGGGCATTGGTATCATGGACGGCGACTTGCTGGCGGTACACCGGACCAGCGACGTGCGCAACGGCCAGATCGTCGTGGCACGTCTGGATGACGAGGTGACGGTCAAGCGCCTGGAGCAGCGGCGCGGCCAGGTCACGCTGCGCGCGGAAAACCCGGACTTTGCCGACATCACCGTCGCCGCTGGCGAATCGCTGGTGATAGAGGGCCTTGCCGTCGGGCTGATCCGGCCCGACCTGGCGGGGCGCGTCGACGCGCACGACGCAGCACAGCCGTAGGCCGCCGCCCGCCCGCCGGCAACCCGGCGCGGCTGCGCCAGTGGCGCATCATGAGGAAGAGCAGACACGCATGGCCATCGTCATTCTGGACGACTATCAGGACGCAGTGCGCAAGCTGGCGTGTGCCAGCCAGCTGGATCCCTACCCCGCCAAGGTCCACACGCACAGCGTCCGCGGCGTGGGCCGGCTGGCCATGCGCCTGCGCGATGCCGAAGTGCTCGTCCTCATTCGCGAGCGCACGGCGCTGACGCGCGAGCTCATAGAAAAGCTGCCGCGCCTGCGCATGGTGTCGCAGGTGGGCGAAGTGGGCGAGCACGTCGACCTTGACGCGTGCACCGAACGCGGCATCGTGGTGGCCGAAGGCGTGGGCTCGCCCATTCCAACGGCCGAGCTGACCTGGGCGCTCATCCTGGCGGCAGCACGCCGGCTGCCGCAATACATCAGCCACCTCAAGCAGGGAGCCTGGCAGCAGTCCGGGCTCAAGGCAGCGTCCATGCCACCCAACTTCGGGCTGGGCACCATCCTGCACGGACACACGCTGGGTGTCTGGGGCTATGGGCGGGTCGGTCGCATCGTTGCCGGCTACGGCCGCGCTTTTGGCATGAACGTGCGGGTCTGGGGCTCGCCCGATTCCATGCGGCGCGCGCACGGCGACGGCCACGCCTGCGCTGCCTCGCGCGACGCGCTGCTTGCGCAGTCGGACTTCCTCACCCTGCATCTGCGGCTGAGCCAGGCGACCCGGGGCATGCTGGGGCTGCAAGACCTGGCGCGCATGAAGCCCACCGCCACGCTGGTCAACACCTCGCGCGCCGAGCTGCTGCAGCCGCAGGCGCTGGTTGCCGCCCTGCAGCGGGGCCGGCCCGGCATGGCTGCCGTCGACGTCTTCGAGCAAGAGCCCATCCTGCGCGGTCACGCCCTGTTGCGACTGGAAAACTGCATTTGCACGCCGCACATCGGCCACGTCGAGCAGCAGAACTACGAGCTGCAGTTCAGCACCGCATTTGACAACATCGTCAACTACCTGAGGCGCCAGCCCAGCCACGTCGTCAACCCGCAGGCGCTGGCGCCAGCGCCCTGACCGCCGGCCGTAACCGCAAACCGCGGGGTGGGTTGCGCCAACTTTACGAGCCAGCGGCAGGGCAGTTGCACAAACGATACAGGCTTGCGTTATAGTGCGCATAACAGTTATTTCCAAAAGAAACAAGCTCATGCTCTACACCATTTATGAAACCCAGCGCGCGCTCATCGAGCCGTTTTCCGAATTTGCGGAAGCTGCGGCCAGGATATACCAGAGCCCGCATTCCGTCATGGGGCAACTGCCCGGTGCGCAGCGCTTGTCCGCGTCCTATTCGCTGTTCAACCGCCTGGGCCGGGACTACGGCAAACCGGTGTTTGACATCCAGAAGATCGACGTGGACGGGCAATCGGTGGTCATCGACGAGCGCGTGACCCTGAGCAAGCCGTTCTGCAACCTGCTGCGTTTCAAGCGGTTCACCGACGACCCCAAGACGCTGGCGACGCTGAAGGAGCAGCCGGTGGTGCTGATCGTGGCGCCGCTGTCCGGGCACTACGCCACGCTGCTGCGCGACACGGTGCGCACCATGCTGCGAGGCAACAAGGTCTACCTGACCGACTGGCAAAACGCACGCGACATCCCGGCGGGCGAAGGCAAGTTCGGGCTGGACGATTACGTGGCGTACGTCCAGGAATTCATCCAGTACATCCAGGCGGACTACGGCAACTGCCATGTGGTCGGCGTCTGCCAGCCGACGGTCCCGGTGCTGGCCGCCATCTCGCTGATGGCCACGCGCGGCGAGAAGACGCCGCTGTCCATGACCATGATGGGTGGGCCCATAGACGCGCGGCGGGCGCCGACGTCGGTCGACGACCTGGCCACCAAGCACAGCCACCAGTGGTTCGAGAACAACCTGATCTACAAGGTGCCACGCAAGTACGCCGGCGCCGGTCGCGCGGTCTATCCGGGGTTCCTGCAGCACGCCGGGTTCATGGGCATGAACCCGCGGCGCCACATGCAGAGCCACTGGGACTTCTTCCAGGACCTGGTCAAGGGAGACGATGGCAGTGCCGATGCGCATCGCGCGTTCTACGACGAGTACAACGCCGTGCTGGACATGGACTCGGCGTTCTACCTGGACACCATCCGCATCGTGTTCCAGGAATTCCGGCTCATGAAGGGCATTTGGGACGTCCGCAACAGCAGCGGCGAGCTGGAGCGCGTGCGTCCGCAGGACATCAGCCAGACCGCGCTGCTGACCATAGAGGGCGAGCTGGACGACATCTCCGGCTCCGGGCAGACCAAGGCAGCGCACGACCTGTGCACGGGCATCCCGGCCCAGGCCAAAGAGCACTTCGTCATGGAGGGCGCGGGCCACTACGGCATCTTCAGCGGCCGGCGCTGGCGCAAACAAGTGTACCCGCGGCTGCAGGCCTTCATCAAGAAATACAACGGCAATACCGGCCGCAGACTGGACGAGCTTGCCGAGGCGTCGGCGGCGGCTGACTCGGCCACCGACACCGCGGCAAAATCGCACAAGCGGGCCGCGGCCCGGGCCGCCTGATCGCGCCGGGACGCGGTCCCGGCGCTACACTGGGCGGTCATGGCGAATGATCACGCAGGCTCGGCTTCCGCTGCGCAGCCGCTGGCAGACCGCATTCTCGATGCACTGCCGCAGACGCAGTGCCAGCGCTGCGGCTACGCCGATTGCGCCGCGTACGCCCACGCGATGGCTGCCGGCGAGGCCGAAATCAATCGCTGCCCACCTGGTGGCGCCGAAGGCGTGCGCCGGCTGGCGGCCCTGACCCAGCGCCCCATCCTGCCGCTGGACCCCGAGCACGGCACGGAAGGCCCACGCAGCGTCGCATGGATAGACGAGAGCTGGTGCATAGGCTGCACGCTGTGCATCAAGGCCTGCCCGGTCGACTGCATCATCGGCACCAACAAGGCCATGCACACGGTGGTCGAGTCCGAATGCACCGGCTGCGAGCTGTGCGTTGCGGCCTGTCCGGTGGACTGCATACACATGGAAAATGTCACGGGCACGCGCAGCGGCTGGGACGCGTGGTCGGCAGCGCAGGCCGAGTCCGCGCGCTCGCGCTACGCGCTGCGCCAGGCGCGTAGCGCCGGCAAGGCCACCGCAGGCGCCCGAAGCCCTGCCGCAGCCACTCAGACCCAGCCGAGTGCCGCAGCGCCCGGAGCTGCCCTTTCCGGCACGCACGACAAGCAGCGCAAGCACGCGGCCGTGGCGGCTGCCCTGGCGCGTGCCCGCGCGCGCCGGGGAACAGGCTGAGCAGCCCAGACACGCGTTGACAAACGCCGCGCCGACCACCATATGCGGCACAGAGCCACGCCGCAGCGTATCAGGCCGCCCCGTGACCCGCCCATCAACGTCATAACCCCTTGAAAGGAAACCACATGAGCTCAACCAACACGCCCGAGGTCCGGGCAACCACCACCCTCAGCCTGAAGGGCAAGACCGCGCTGGTCACGGGCGCTGCCAGCGGCATCGCCAAGCGCATTTCCGAGGTTTTTGCCGATGCCGGCGCGAACGTGGTCATCACCGACCTGGCGGCGGACGCGGCGCAGGCCACGGCAGCGGAGATTGCCAAAAAAGGCGTCCGCACGCTGGGCCTGGCGATGGACGTCACCAACGAGGATGCGGTCGAGCAGGCGTTCAGGCAGACCGAACAGGAACTGGGCCCGGTCGACATCCTGGTCAGCAGCGCCGGCATCCAGATCGTCGCGCCCATCCAGGACTTCAAGTTCTCCGACTGGAAGAAGCTCATTGCCGTGCACCTGGACGGCGGCTTTTTGACGGCGCGCGCAGCCGTGCGCCAGATGATCGCTTCCGGCCGCGGCGGCAGCATCATCTTCATGGGCTCGGTGCACTCCAAGGAGGCGTCCAAGCTCAAGAGCCCCTACGTGGCGGCCAAGCACGGCCTGGAGGGCCTGGCCAAGGTCATTGCCAAGGAAGGCGCAGAGCACAACATCCGCACCAACGTGATCTGCCCCGGATTCGTGCGCACGCCGCTGGTTGACAAGCAGATCCCCGAGCAGGCCGAGGAGCTGGGAATCAGCGAGGAAGAAGTGATCAAGAACGTCATGCTCAAGGAAACGGTGGACGCCGAATTCACCACCGTGGACGACGTGGCGCAGGCGGCGCTGACCTTTGCCACCTGGCCCAGCAACGCGCTCACCGGCCAGTCGCTGGTCGTCAGCCACGGCTGGTTCATGCAGTAAAAGCCGCACGGCGACACGGCGCGCATCAGGGATGACCGCGCTGGCGCCTTGCTGAGGTTGAGCGTATTGCGTTGAGCGTTTGGCGTGGCGCATGACGGGTGACCTCGCTGGCGCTTCGATGACCGCGCCGCTGCGTGGCGGCAATGACTGCGGCTGCGCCGCCATGATGGGGAGGTTGGGCGTTGGGCGTTGGGCGTTGGGCGTGGTGGGCACACGCTGAACGCTTGACGCCAAACCTT
>JALOAS010000005.1 GCA_023228705.1 Ottowia sp.
CCCAAACCCGCCCACTCCGCGTTGCAAATGCTCGCCATAGCCCAAGCTATGCCTGCGCTTTGCGTCTTGATTGGACGGGCTTTGGCGATCCTCTCGGGCGCGATCAATTCATTCTCAAGCTCTGAGCCAGGTCCCGCCCCCGGCCGGGCCCGGCGCCGGCATGTGGTATAGATTGGATTCCTTCTGAATTGGAAACGATGCTCAGCAACTGGAGGTTGAGCGTATTGCGCCCAGCGTCCAGCGTATATCCACCACGCTCAACGCTCAACGCCTGACGCCAAACCTTCATGGGCCGAGATCATCTGTCATTCGGTGCGCTGACAATGCCTGCCAATCAGGTAATTCCTTGACTTGAGGCACCGCTTCGTCGTCCTGACCACGCCCGCCCTCACCTGCCGCCACAGTCCACGCAGTGACCCACCGCCAGACCGCCAGCCTGTTCCAGCACGTGAGCGCCGAGCGCGCAGACGCGTACCGCGCCATCCTGGACGTGTTTGCCGCCGCCAAGCGGCGCTTTCGCCTGCACCTGCGCGCCGACGACATCCGCAGCGAAGCCGCCTGGCCGGGCGGGCAAAAACCCGAGCCCGAGGAACTGGACCGCCTGCTCGCGCAACTGGTGGAATGGGGCAACCTTGCGCGCCAGGCCGACATGGCGCGCAAGACGACGATTGCCGACTACTACCGGGCCGAGTTTCTGTACCAGCTCTCGCGCGAGGGCGAGGCGGTGGAGACCGGATTGGCCGCGTACGCGCAGGCGCTGCAACGCCGCGCGGCGCTGCAGACGGTGGCGCTGCAGGACATACAGACGCAGCTTGCGGCACTGGCACGGTTGGCGGCAGAGACGCCGCTGGATGGCGCCCGCGTGCACCAGAGCCTGCGCGAGCTGGTGCACGTGTTCGAGGGGCTGGCCAGCAACGCCGAGGATTTCATGACCGGGCTGGCGCGCACGCTGGAGCTGCAGGCGGCCGACGCGACCACCGTCATGGCGTACAAGGACCGGCTCATCGACTACCTGCAGCGCTTCATCGGCGACCTGGTCACCGCGTCGGCGCGCATCGCCGAGGCGCTGCTGGCGCTGGAGCCGGCAGACGCGCTGCTGGCCGCCGCTGCTGCGCGCGAGGCGCGCGATGCCGCGCCCGGCGACGATGCAGCTGCAGCCGATGCCGGTGAGCAGGCGCTGGCGGCTTGGCACGAGCGCTGGCGGGGGCTGCGCGACTGGTTCCTGGCCAGCAGTACCGGACCGTCGCAGGCGCAACTGCTGCGCGCGCAGGCGCGCTCGGCCATTCCGCGCCTGCTCGGCGCCATCGCGCGCGTCAACGAGCGCCGCAGCGGTCGCAGCGACCGCGCCGCCGACTACCGCGAGCTGGCGCGCTGGTTCGCCGCCGCCGACGAGGCCGACTGCCACCGCCTGTGGCGCGCCGCCTTTGGCCTGGCGCCGGCGCGCCACCTGGCGCTGAGCACGGAGGCGGAGGTCGCGGCGGCGACGCCGTGGGCCGAGGCACCGGAGATCCGCATCGAGCCCACGCTGCGCGAGCGCGGCCGCCTGCCCAGCAGCGGCGGCCCGCCGCGCCTGACCGACCGCTCGGCGCAGAAGCGCTGGCTCGCCGACCAGCTTGCCGACGAGAGCGCGCAACTGGCGGCGGCGCGCAAGCAGCTCATCACGCAGGACATCCGGCGCCTGTCCGAGTTGGGCCGCCTGGACCGGCACGCCTTCAGCCTGTTCCTGGACCTGCTGGGCGAGGCGCTGGCCGCCATGCAGGATCCGGCGCAGCCGATCGAGCGCGCCAGCCGCGACGGCGGCCTGCAGCTCACCTTCACGCCGATCCCGGACGCGCCCCTGGTGGTGCTGGAAACCGAGGACGGCACATTTGCCGGCCGCGATCACTGGATACACATCCGCGAGGCGGTTCATGACTGAAGCAGCCATCGTCGATGCCCGCACGCGCGAGATCGCCGAGGAACGCCAGCGCGCCCTGCGCGCGCTGCTGGCGCGGCCACTGATGACCGGTGGCCATCCCGCCTTTGCACTGGTGCGGCGCCATGCCGATCATCTGCGTGAGTGGTTTGCGCGCGAATGCGGCTGGACGCTGCGCGTGGAGCGCAGCCACGCACGCCTGGCCAAGCGCGCGGCGGACCACCACGATGCCACGCGCGGCGCCGCAGGCTTCCAGCGCAGCCGCTACGTCCTGCTGTGCCTGGCGCTGGCGGTGCTCGAGCGCCATGACATCCAGATCACGCTGAAGAACCTGGGCGAGGCGCTGATGGAAGAAGCGCAGGACCCGGCGCTGGCTGCATCGGGATTCGAGTTTGCGCTGGACCGCCAGAGCCAGCGCAGCGACCTGGTCGAAGTCTGCCGCCTGCTGCTCGAGCTGGGCGTGCTCGAGCGCATCGCCGGCGACGAGGCCGCCTACCTCAACCAGTCGGGCGATGCGCTCTACGACATCCGGCGCCCGGTGCTGGCGGCACTGCTGGTCAGCGCGCGCGGGCCCTCGGCGCTGGCCGGCGCGGGCACCAGCGCAGAACGGCTGGCCGCACTCAGCGCCGGCGCCACGCCGCAGGGCGACGCCGCCCGCCGCACCGCGCTGCGGCACCACCTCAGCCGGCGCCTGCTCGACGACCCGGTGGTCTACCTGGCCGAGCTGGACCACGAAGAGGCCGCGTATTTTGCCAGCCAGCGCGGCCCCATGGGGCACCGGCTTGCGCAGGCCGGCGGGCTGGACGCCGAGCACCGTGCCGAGGGCAGCGCGCTGGTCGACGCCGCCGGTGACCTCACCGACGTGGCGCTGCCGCAGCAGGGCACCAACGCGCACGCGACGCTGCTGCTGGCCGAATTCCTGGCCGAGCGCGTGCGTGCCGGCACGCGCACTGCCGTGCCCATGGCCGAGGTCGAGGCCCTGCTGCGCCAGGCCGCGCGCGAGCACCGCAAGTACTGGCGCAAGGACACGCAGGAACCGGGCGCCGAGCGCGAACTGGCCGCCATTGCCTGTGGCCGGCTGGCGGCGCTGCGCCTGCTCGCGCGCCAGGGCGACAGCGTGCTGCCGCTGCCCGCCGTCTGCCGCTTCAAGCTGGGCGAGGCCGACCTCCGCCCCGCGCGCCAGGCCGACCTGCTGGGCGACGCGCCCGATGCGGCGGGTGCCGCATGAGCGCGCCGCTGCCGCAGCCCCGCTCCAGGCGCTGGCAGCCGCTGCGCCTGGGCCTGGTCGAGCTTTACTACTATGACGTGGAGGAGTTCTGGTTTGAAGACGGCCACCTGCTGCTGCGCGGCAACAACGGCACCGGCAAGTCCAAGGTGCTGTCGCTGACGCTGCCCTTCCTGCTCGACGCCAGCCTGTCCCCGGCGCGCCTGGAGCCCGATGCCGATCCGGCCAAGCGCATGCAGTGGAACCTGCTCATGGGCAGCAGGTACAAGCGCCGCACCGGCTACGCCTGGCTGGAGTTTGGCCGCGTCGACGCCGGCGGGACCCCGCGCTTCGTCACCGTGGGCGCCGGCCTGCGCGCTACTGCCGGCCGCCCGCAGGTCGACGCCTGGTACTTCAACACCGAGCGGCGCGTGGGCCAGGGGCTGCAGCTGGTCGACGAGAACCAGACCGTGGCCACCCAGGAGCGGCTCAGGGAGATGCTGGGCCGCCACTGCGTGCACACTGCCGTGGGCGTACACCGGCACGCCGTCGACGAGCGCCTGTTCGGCCTCGGCGACGCACGCTACAAGGCCCTGCTGGACACGCTCATCCAGTTGCGCCAGCCGCAACTGTCCAAGCAGCCCAACGAGGACAACCTCTCGCGCGCGCTGTCGCAGGCGTTCGCGCCGCTGCCCCGTCCCGTGCTCGAGGACGTGGCCGCCGCGCTCAACCAGCTCGACGACCACCGCAGCGAGTTGCAGGACTACAGCGCCATGCACGAGGCCGTGTCCCGCTTCAACGGCACCTACCGGCACTACGCACAGATCCTGGCGCGGCGCCGCGCGCGTGACCTGCGCCAGGTACAAACTGCCTTTGACAATGCCAGCGCAGCAGCCAGGCAGGCACAGCACCGCCACGACGCGGCGCAAGCGGCGTTGCAGGAGCAGGAACAGGAACTGGCCGCGACGCAAACGCGCCAAGGCGAGGTCAGCAGCCAGGCCAACGCGCTGCAACGCAGCCCTGAAATGCGCGATGCACACGCCCTGCACCAGGCGCGACAGGCCGCCGAAAGCGCCGGGCACAACGCAGCACGTGCCCAGCAAGACGCGGTGCGCGCCGGCCAACGCCTGCAGGAAGAGCAGAAGAACCTGGCACGCTGGCAAGAAAGCTGCCAGGCATCGGCGCAACGGCTCCGGCACGCGCTGGGTGCCAGCCGGGAGCAGGCCTCGCTGGCCGGCATGGCCGATGCGCACGCACGCAGTTGGTCACTGCACGACACGGACACGCCCGGCCCGGAGCAGCTTGCCCGCCAGCCGCAGGACCGGCGCAGCGCGGCCTTTCAGGTCCAGCGCGAGCTTGCCGCCAAGCGCGACGAACAAATCGCGCTGGTGCGCGCGCGGCTGGCTGCGGCGCAGCAGGCGCTGCAAGAGCAGCGCATGGCGCAACGCGAGCACGATGCGCGCAGCAGCGACAGCAACGCTGCCGAGCAAGACCGGGCCGCCGCCGAGCGGCAGGTCCTGGATGCCGGCCAGGCCCACATCGCCGCGTGGCAGGCCTTTGCCGTACGCGTCGCCCACCACCTGGGATCCGCCGTGGCCCAGGCCTGGCCCGACGCCGGGGAGGCGCTGGCCGACTGGGTCAACAGCCTGGACGGCGCATCGCCGCTGGCATCGCACTGGTCCATGGTCGAAGCGGCCGAGCGCGACACGCTGGCCGCCACCGATGCCGATTTGCGCCAGCAACGGCAAGCGCTGGAGACCGAGCGCGCACCCCTGCTGTCCGAGCAAAAGGCGCTGCGCGAAGGCAGCGAGGCATCGCCGCTTGCACCGCTCACGCGCGGTGCCGAGCGCAGCGGCCGCGCCGGCGCGCCGCTGTGGCAACTGGTGGACTTTGTGCCGGACACGGATGCCGCCGCCCGCGCCGGACTGGAAGCTGCGCTGCAAGCCAGCGGCCTGCTCGACGCCTGGGTCAGCCCCGAGGGCGTGCTGCTGGCGCCCGATACGCAGGATGCCTGGCTCGTGCCGGAGTCAACGCAAGAGCTGCCCGCCACCACGCCGACGCTGGCCACCCTGCTGCAACCAGACCCGGCCGCACGCGACTCGGGCGTGGCAGCGGCCCGGGTACACGCCGTCCTGGCCCGCATCGCCATCACCGATGCGGCTGCCACCGGTGCGGCAGCAACTGCCTGGGCAGGCGGCGACGGCCGCTACCGCATCGGCCCGCTGCAAGGCGCCTGGCGCAAACCTGCGGCCGAGCACATTGGCTACGCTGCGCGGCAGGCGGCGCGCCAGCGCCGACTCGAGCAGATTGCCAACCGGCTGCAAATCCTGGCAGGGCAGGAACGCGGCCTCCTGGCAGCGCAAGAAGCGCTGGCGGCGCGCCGCAGCACGCTCGGGCAACTGGCAGGCAGCCAGCCCACGGCGGAACAACTGCGCAATGCGCACGCGGCACTGGCCGCGGCCGAGCGCCGCGCGGCACAGGCCCGGGCCCGGCTCGCTGAAGCACAGGCACGCCTGCAATCTGCGCGCGAAGCCAGCGCGGCTGCACAAGACGCGCTGGTGCTGGACGCCACCGACACCGCCCTGCCCACCGATCCGGCAGCACTGTCCAAGGTGGCCGACGCCGTGCAGGAATACCGCCTGGCCGCCACGCACTGCGAGGCCACGCTGGACCATCATGCGCAGGCGTTGGTTGAGCAGGTGCAGCAGCAGGCCCGCGTCACCGCGGCCGGCACCGAACTTGAACAAGCCCGCGAGCATGCCGGTGAACAGCGCCGCCAGGCCGCCGCCGCGCAGGCGCTGCACCAGGAGCTGGCACGCAGCGTGGGCGCCGGCGCGGCGGACGTCCTGGCCCGCCTCGGGGTCCTGGAGCAGGAAGCGCGTGCCCTGAAAACCACGCTGGAGACGGTGCACAAGAACCTGGCGGCAACGCACAAGAGCCTGGGCGCAGCCGGGCAGGCCGTGACCGACACCGGCGAGCGCCTGCAAGCCGAGCACGAGCGGCGTGCCGCCTGCGTCGGCGCGTTCCAGGCATTTGCCGGCACCGGCCTGCTGCGCGCCGCCGCCCCGTCGCTGGCGTTGCCGGCCGGTGGCGAGCCCTGGACCCTGGACGCCGCGCTGGGCACCGCGCGCGCGGCCGAAGCCGCGCTCGGCGCGGTGGACGATGCCGACCCGGCCTGGCAGCGCGTGCAGGGCCGGCTCGGCGACGCCTTTGCCGAGCTGCAACGGGCCCTGTCGGCACAAGGGCACGAGTGCTTTGGCGAGCCCGGCGACCACGGTTACGTGGTCCGCATCCGCTTCAACCAGCGCAACGAGGCGCCGGACGCGCTGCAGGCCGTGCTGCAAGCGGAGATCAGCGAGCGGCGCACGCTGCTCACCGCGCGCGAGACGGAAGTCATAGAAAACCACCTGCAGGCCGAAATCGCCGCGCAACTGCAGGCGCTGATCCGCGCCGCCGACGACCGCGTCAAGAAGATCAACGCCGAACTGGCGCGGCGGCCCACGTCCACCGGCGTCAAGTTCAAGCTGGTGTGGGAGGCGCTGCACGGCGAGGACGCATCGCTGGCGTCGCTCGCCGCCGTGCGCCAGTTGCTCATCAACAAGGTGGCCGACGCCTGGTCGCCCGCCGACCGCGCCCAGGTCGGCGCCTTCCTGCAGGGCCGCATAGACGCCGAGCGCGAGCGCGACGCCGCGTCGGCCCGCATCGACCAGCTCGCCGCCGCGCTCGACTACCGCGCCTGGCACCGCTTCCGCGTGCGCCGCTGGCAGGACGGCCAGTGGAAGCCCCTGTCCGGCCCGGCCTCCAGCGGCGAGCGCGCGCTGGGCCTGACCGTGCCGCTGTTTGCCGCCGCCGCCAGCCACTACGAGAGCGCCGCCGCGCACGCACCGCGCCTGGTGCTTCTGGACGAAGCCTTCGCCGGCATAGACGACGCCGCGCGCGCCCACTGCATGGCGCTGATCCGCGAATTCGACCTGGATTTCGTCATGACCAGCGAGCGCGAATGGGGCTGCTACGCCGAGCTGCCCGGTGTCGCCATCTGCCACCTGGTGCGCCGCGCCGACGTGGACGCCGTCCACGTCTCGCGCTGGCGCTGGAACGGACGCACGCGCGAGCGCGCCGAGCTGCCGCCAACGGCCTCTGCCGCAAGCGCGGCGCCGGCCGACGAAACGGAGCTTGGTTTTTCATCCTGAGCGGCCGTGCGCCGCTGCCGCAGCCGAGGGCAGCGCCACGCGTCCGGTCGCATGCGACGGCACAAAGCAAACATAATCCGGCCATGCCCTCCTCCGACCCCGAACGCCTGCAGCGCCTGCTCGGCGGCGACACGCTGGCACGGCTGCGCAGGCGCCTGCGCCGGCGCTACGCCACGGAACCGGAACCTGCTGACCGCTTCACGCTCGGCAACCTCAGTGCGCCCGAGACCACGGCGCTGGCCGACCTGCTGGGGCGGCCGCGGCGTGCGCAGGCGTCCATGCAACTGTCGCACGCCGAGCTGGACGCAGCGCTGGCCCGCGCCGGCGTCGCGCCCGGCCTGCGCGCCGCGCTGGAGCGGCTGGACGGCCCCATCAGCGACACCCGCGCCGCACGCGAGCAACGGCGCCGGCAGTGGGCCGCCATGGCCGCACTGGCAGGCGACGCACGGCTGGCTGCCGTGCTGGCCGAGGCGCGGGGACTGGGCCTGCTCAAGCGCCTGTCCGGCGGCGACCCCGGCACGGCACGGCAATACCTGCGGCAGGCCGACGCGGTGCTCGCACGGCTGCCGGCGCGCGGCGTCTCGCTGGCCCGACTGGCCGCCGACACCCTGGGCGATGCGCACGCACTGGACCGCGGCCAGCCCGCCGCCACCCTCGTTCGCCGCGCGCTGGCCAGCCGGGACCCGGGCCAGCGCAGCCGCGAACTCTGGGCGGCGCAGGGCGTCCTGGTCAACGAGCTGGCCAAGCCGGTGGCGGTACTCAACCTCGGCGCCGACGGCGCTGGCGCAACCGCCCGCCTCGTGCGCACGGCCGCAGCCGCCGGCGATCCACTGCACCTGTCGCTGCGCCTGCTCACGCGCGCCCCGCCCACATGGCGCCCGCAGCAACAGGTCTTCGTCTGCGAGAATCCGGCCGTCCTTGCCGCTGCCGCCGACCACCTCGGTCCGCGCTGCCCACCCATGGTCAGCCTGGACGGCCAACTCTCGGCCGCACCGCGCACACTGCTCGACCAGCTCGCCGCCCACGGTGCCCATTTTTTCTATCACGGCGATTTTGACTGGGGCGGCCTGCGCATCGCCAACGTCGTGTTCGCGCGCTACGCAGCCACCGCCTGGCGCTTTGCCGCTGCCGACTACCGGCCAACCGACGGCCCCTTGCTGCAAGGCCAGCCCGCCACCGCGAGCTGGGATGCCGACCTGGCCACGCTCATGCAGGCAGCCGGTCGCGCCGTGCACGAGGAAAGCCTCCTGGACGCGCTCCTGGCCGACCTTGCCCACCGCGCCTCCATCCCCTGAGCCTGCGGTCGCAGCCCGTGGCCATTTGCCCGCACACCCCGCGAGCCTGTCGGGACTTGGGTCGTTGACAAGCGCACCGGCTCATCCTGAACGACAAGACCCGGCACAATCGGTCTGCACCACAACCACCCCGCACCGCATGAAACTCCTGCACACCTCCGACTGGCACCTGGGCCGCACCCTGTACGGCAAGGCGCGCCACGACGAGCATCAGGCGTTCCTGGCCTGGCTGGCCGACAAGATCGAGCAGGAGCACGTCGACGTGCTGCTGGTGGCAGGCGACATCTTTGACACGACCACGCCAAGCAACCGGGC
The DNA here is from genome assembly GCA_023228705.1 of Ottowia sp. Lineage (GTDB taxonomy): Bacteria > Pseudomonadota > Gammaproteobacteria > Burkholderiales > Burkholderiaceae_C > Ottowia. The sequence goes on from JALOAS010000005.1 coordinate 8,920, forward strand.
GCAGGCGCTGTACTATCGCTTCCTGTGCCGGGTGGCCGCATCACGCTGCCGCCACGTGGTCGTCATTGGCGGCAACCACGACTCACCCTCGTTCCTGGACGCGCCGCGCGAGCTGCTGCAGGCGCTGGACGTGCACGTGGTGGGCGCCGCAGCAGCCGATCCGGCGGACGAAGTGCTGCTGCTGCGCGACGGGCAGGGCCGGCCCGAGCTCATCGTCTGCGCGGTGCCGTACCTGCGCGACCGCGACCTGCGCACCGCGGAGGCGGGAGAGACGCTGCAGGACAAGGAGCGCAAGCTGCTGGCCGGGCTGCGCGCGCACTATGCGGCCGTGGGCGCCGCGGCCGGGCAAAAGCAAAAGGAAGCAGGCACGGACGTTCCCATCGTCGGCATGGGGCACCTGTTCACCGCTGGCGGCCAGACGCTGGAAGGCGACGGCGTGCGCGAGCTTTACGTGGGGTCGCTGGCGCATGTGACCCCGGGCATTTTCCCGGCCTGCATGGACTACGTGGCGCTGGGCCACCTGCACGTGCCGCAGGCCGTGGGCGGCTCCGAGGCCATCCGCTACAGCGGCTCGCCGCTGGCCATGGGCTTTGGCGAGGCCGGGCAGCAAAAGAGCGTCTGCCTGGTCCGCTTCGAGCAGCGCGAGCCCGCGGTGCGCTGCAAGCCCATTCCAACGTTCCAGCAGCTGGCGCGGCTGCGCGGCGACTGGGAGACCATCAGCGCGCGCCTGCACGCGCTGGCGCAGGATGAGCACGCTCAGGGCACGACCTGGCTGGAGATCGTCTACGAGGGCGACGCCGTCGTGGGCGACCTGCGCGAGCGCCTGCAGGCACTCACGGCGGATACCCATCTGGAGGTGCTGCGCGTGCAGAACCGGCGCGTCGTTGCGCTTGCGCTGGACGCGCCGCAGGCGCATGAATCGCTGGACGAGCTGGACGAAACACAAGTCTTTGACCACTGCCTGGACGCGCACGACGTGCCGGCCGCGCAACGCGACGCGCTGCAGCAGACGTACCGCGAGGCGCTGGCGCTGCTGCACGAGGACGACGCCCGCGCCGGCTGAGCCATGCAAATCCGCAGCCTGCGCCTTGCCAACCTCAACTCGCTGACCGGCGAGTGGGAGATCGACCTCACCCACCCGGCGTACGCGTCCGACGGCATCTTTGCCATCACCGGGCCCACCGGCGCCGGCAAGAGCACGCTGCTCGACGCCCTGTGCCTGGCGCTGTACGGGCGCACGCCGCGACTGGACCGCATCAGCCAGAGCAGCAACGAAATCATGTCGCGCCACACCGGCCACTGCTTTGCCGAGGTGACCTTTGCCACCGCCGCGGGCGTGTTCCGCTGCCACTGGAGCCAGCGCCGCGCGCGCAGGAAGGCCGATGGCGCGTTGCAGCAGCCCAGGCATGAGCTGGCCGACGCGCAAACCGGCAAGCTGCTGGCAACGAAGATACGCGACGTGGCCGAGCGCGTGGTTGCGGTCACCGGAATGGACTTTGAGCGCTTCACGCGATCCATGCTGCTGGCGCAGGGCGGCTTTGCCGCATTCCTGCAGGCCGACGCCGACGCACGCGCGCCCATCCTGGAGCAAATCACCGGCACCGACGTCTACAGCCGTATTTCAATGGTCGTACACGAGCGCCAGCGCGCCGAGCAGGACAAGCTCAAGCTGCTGCAGGCGGCGATACAGGGCGTGCAACTGCTGACGCCCGAACAGGAACACGAGCTGGTCCAGGCCCGAAAAGCAAAAGAAAAGGAAGCCGATGAAGCAGCGCGGACGCTGACCGCGCTGGCCGCCGCGCTGGCGTGGCGGCGCAAGCTGGCCGGGCTGCAGGATGAAATCAAGGCGCTGGCCGGCGAGCAGCAGAAACTGCTGCAGGACGTGGCTGCATTCCAGCCCGAGCAGCACCGGCTGGACCGCGCGTTGCACGCCGCCACGCTCGACGGCCCCTGGGCCAGCCTGTCGGCGCTGCGCCAGCAGCAGGCAAGCGAGCAGCGCAGGCTGCAGGAGCAGCAGAAAACGCTGCCAGTGCTTCATGACGCGCTGCAAGCCAGGGTCAAACAGGTGCAAGCCGCCAGGGCGGAAAATGCCCGCCTCAAGGGTGAGCTCAAGGCCGCTGCGCCGCTGTGGACGCAGGTGCGCCTGCTGGACCAGCGGCTGGCCGACCAGGCCAAGGCCGTCGCCGCCAGCGGGCAGAGCTGCCAGCAGATCCGGCGCGACGTGCAGGCCAGGCAAGGCGTGCAGGACAAAAACCGGCAGCAACTGGTGCGGGCGCAGGACGAGCAGGCGCGCATTGCACGGGAGCTGGCCGCCAGCGCCGGCGACGCATGGCTGGTGGGCAACCTCTCGGCGGTCGAGGCGCAGCTGGATCAGTTGCGGGCGCTGCAGGATGAGGTTGACGTGCTGGAGACGGCCCGCCGCGGCGCTGCGGCTGACCTCGAACAGGCCACGAAGGCTACGCAGGACCGCAGCAGGGCCCGCGCGCAAAATCAGGACAACAGGCAGCAGGCCGCCCATGCCGTGCAGCAGGCCCGCGACGCGCTGGAGCGGCTGCTGGCCGGCAGGCTGCTGCGCGAATACCGCGCCCAGCGCGACGCGCTGCAGCGTGAAGCCGCGCTGCTGCACAAGATCGCGTCGCTGGAAGACGAGCGCGAACGGCTGCAGGATGGCGAGCCCTGCCCGCTGTGCGGCGCCACCCACCACCCCTGGGCCAGCGGCCAGACGCCACAGCCCAGCGCGGTCGAGCAAAAAATCGCCGCGCTGGACACGCAGATCGCGCAAGCCGAACAGCAGGAAACCCTCATCGCGCAGCGGCAGGCCGCGCTGCAAGCTGCAACCGAGGCCCTTGCGCAGGCTGAAAAAAGCGAAGCCGAAGCCCGCCACCGCGAGCAGCTGGCCGGGCAGAAGCTGTCTGAAGTGCAAGAGCGGCTGCGGCAAACGCGCAGCCGGCTGGCCGACAGCCGGGGCGCGGTCGCGGGCCGGCTGGAACCGCTGGGCATCACGGAGCTGGGCAACCCCGCCACCCTGCTGCAGACGCTGCGGCAGCGGCTGCGTGCCTGGCAGGCGCTGGAGCAGGAAAAGACGCAGGCTGAGCGCCAGATCAGCGAACTGAACGCGGAAATTGCGCGCATTGCGTCCCTCATCGACGCGCAGGGCGCGGCGTTGACAGCTGCAGAACAACAGGTAGCGCAACAGCAACAGGCGCTGCAAGACGCGCGCCGGCAGCGCAGCGGGCTCTATGGTGACCGGGACCCGCAGGCCGAAGAAGCGCGCTTGCGGCAGGCCCAGGAAGAAGCGGAAGCCGCCGAAGGCAAGGCCAGCGAGCAGCAGGCAGACTTGCAGCAGCAGGTGCACGCCGCACAAACCGCTTGCGAAGCACTGCAGGCGCAAATCGCAGAGCGGCAACCCGTGCTTGGCAAGCAAGAAGCCGAATTTGCCGGTGCGCTGCAGCGCGCCGGCTTTGCAGACGAGGCGGCCCTGGACCAGGCCCGCCTGCCTGCGGATGCGCGCGACGCGCTGGCCAGCCGCGCGCGGCAGCTGCAGCAGCGGCAAACCGAACTGAACGCGCGGCTGCAGGACCGCCAGCAGCAGCTGGCCAGCGAACAGGCCCGGGCGCTCAGCGAGCAGACGCAGGATGCGCTGCAAGAGGCGCTGCAGGCGCAGCAGCAGGCGCTGGACGGCCTGCGCGACACGGTGGCGGAAATCAGGCAGCAGCTGGCGGCAAACGAACAGGCCAGGCAGCGCATGGCTGCCCGGCAGGCCGAGATGGAGGCGCAGCGCCGGGACTGCGCGCGCTGGGACGACCTGCACGCGCTCATAGGCTCGGCCGACGGCAAGAAGTACCGCAACTTTGCGCAGGGCCTGACCTTTGAGATCATGGTTGGCCACGCCAACCGCGAGCTGCAAAAAATGAGCGACCGCTACCTGTTGGTCCGCGACGCCAGCCAGCCGCTGGAGCTGAACGTGCTGGACGCCTGGCAGGCCGGCGAGATCCGCTCAACGCAGAACCTCTCGGGCGGCGAGAGCTTCATTGTCAGCCTGGCGCTGGCGCTGGGGCTGGCGCAGATGGCCAGCCGCAACGTGCGCATCGATTCGCTGTTCCTGGACGAAGGCTTCGGCACGCTGGACGAGCAGGCGCTCGATACCGCGCTGCAGGCGCTGGCCACGCTGCAGCAGGACGGCAAGCTGATTGGCATCATCTCGCACCTGCCCGCGCTCAAGGAGCGAATTGCCACGCAGATCCGCGTCGAGCCGCTGACCGGGGGCAGGAGCCGGCTCTCGGGGCCGGGCTGCCGCGCGCTCCAGCGCGCCGATTCCTCCTGACAGCCCGCTGTTTTTTGCGCTGCAAAACGCAGACAAGCCGCCGGTTCAGCCCGCCTACGGCTCCGAGCCATGATGATTCACGGCAAGGCGCAGGTTGCCGCGAAACCCCTTTTCCGATGCAAGCGGGACCAGGTAGTCGCCACCTTCGGATTCACACTGGCTGCCACGCAGCTCGCTGGATGCGGCGTCGGCCAGCACGTAGCGCACGTTCCAACCCTCGTTGGTGAGCGTGATGCGAACGACCACGGTATCGCGAAAGAGGTATTCCCCCTCGACGTGGGTCTTGAACCACAGCTTGCCGTCGACCGTGTAGCCCGTGCTGGATACCGTCAGTTCAACGCTGAACACCACCGTGTTGCCGATGGTGATTTGCGCGCTGTCCAGGAAAGCCGAGAACAGGACCGGCGCCCGCGCGTCGTCCAGGCCAATCCGCTGCGGGTGCATGAGCTCGTCGTACTGGCGCAAGATGGCGCTGTAGGTGTCGCGGCGCCGCTCGGTCAGCTTCCACAGGCGGTCGCCCCGCGTGGCAACCGTGGCCTCGAAATAATACGAGCCCCGCACCTCCTGCCCGCTGTCCTTGGCCTTTTGCACCGATGGCGGCAGCGGCAGCGCCTGCACCTGCATCAGCCCGTCGACGCGCAGGTCGCCAAACAGGAAGCGCACCAGGTTCTGGTAGCCTGCTTCGGAGTTGACCACGCCGTAGGTTCCGCTGTGGCTGCGGTAGGCAAAGGCACGCGGCGCGCCACGCACGGTCGCGTTTTCTATCTGGACCAGGCCGTCGCTCATTTCACCGGCCAGCGCGCGCGAGATGCCCAGCGCCACCTCGTAGTCGCGGTGGTTGGTCCCCACAAAGCAGAAAAAGCGCTGCGGGTCAAATTTGCCGTCCAGCGTATCAACCCGCGCCGGCTCGTCCTTCAGGCCCAGGTAGCCGGCCATCTTGCGCCGGTTGAAATTGTTCATGTCCCACAGGCTCAGCACCGCCGGCACGTTGATGCCGCCCAGCTCTATGCCATTGTGCGGCGTGGCATAGGTAAACACCTTGTCGACCAGGGCCCGGTCCTGCGGGCTGCTGATGGCATCGTTCTGCAGGAAGCTGCGGCACACCAGCCCGCCCATGGAGTGCGCCACCAGATGGACCCGAAACGCGGCCAGGCAGGCGGCGTCGTCGCCGCACATCTCCTCGCGGATCTGGTAGATCAGCGCTTTCAGGCCACGGGCCGCCTCGACGATGGACAGGGCCTTGCCCCGGCCAAAATCGCGGTCGGCCGCATCGTAGTAGCGGTAGATGATGATGCTGCGCTCAGGCAGCTCGCTGCGCAGTTCCTGCCCGTCGCTGTAGATGTCGCGGTAGCCGTGGTCCTTCATGAGCCGGATCAGCGGCGACTCGAACACGTGCCGCTGCACGGCGCCCGTCCAGCTCTGGCGTATCTTGGTCGAGCCCAGGTTGAACCCCATGTACGGGGTGGCGACCGTCGCGGCCACCTCGTTTGGCGTCATGACGTAGCCACGGACATAAATGATTGGGAAATAAGGCGCAGCAAGTGGATTCACGGCTGGACTCCTGCATGGACAAGGCCGGGCTCGCACCAGTCTAACGCGGCTGGCACCATTCAGGAACCGGAACGCAGGCGGCTGCCGTGCCATCATGTGCTGCAGACGCAACCTGAAGGAGCAGCTCATGCGCAAGACCCTTTTCATCACCGGCGCGTCCAGCGGCATAGGCGCGGCAACGGCGCGGGCAGCGGTGTCTGCCGGCTGGCAGGTGAGCCTGCTGGCGCGCTCGACAGACCGGCTGCAGGCGCTGGCGCAAGAGCTCGGACCTGCCGCGCTGGCGCTGACTGGCGATGTGACGCAACAGGCCAGCGTCGAGCTGGCGGTGCACCGGACGGTACAGCACTTTGATGCGATTCATGCCGTCTTTGCCAACGCCGGCCGCGGCGCCGCGCAGCCCGGCGTCCAAACCGGCGACCCGGCCGACTGGCGCGGCCTCATCGACCTCAACATCCTGGGCGTGCTGCTGACCGCGCATGCCACGCTGCCCGAATTGCGCAAGACACGGGGCACGCTGGTGCTCACGGGGTCGGCGGCCGGGCGCAGGCACATCCAGGGGTCGGTCTACGGTGCAACCAAGTGGTTCGTGCACGGCCTGGCGGGCAACCTGGCCGAGGAAATGCGCACCTGGGGCGGACGCTGCGGCGTCGTGGCGCCGGGCATGGTCGATACGCCGTTTTTTGACGACGGCGCGCCAGGCAAGCTGCAGGCCGCGGACGTGGCGGCGGCGGTGCTGCACATGATCGATGCCCCGGCGCGCGCGGCGGTGCGCGAGATTTACCTGATGCCGCAGGATTGATCGGGGCCAGCAGGCACGTCGCAAGCAGGGCAGGCAGATGCAGGCACCGCGTGCTGGCATTGCCGCTCACCGGCACATAACGGGTACGATGACATCATGATGACCCATGACACTGGCCAAGTCGCCTGCACCGCGACCCTGCGCGGCATCGATAGCCTGATCGCGCATGTGCGCGACAAGGCTCCGATTCGCATGGCCGTGGTTCATCCCTGCGACGCTCTCAGTCTGGGCGGCGCGGTGGATGCCCATGCAGCAGGCGTCATCACGCCGGTGCTGGTGGCGCCGGCAGCCAGGCTGCGACAGGCTGCTGCGGACGCGGACCTTGACATCTCGGGCTTTGACATCGTGGACGTGCCGCACAGCCACGCTGCCGCCGCTATCGCGGCGCAACTGGCCGGCAAGGGCGAAGTGCAGGCGCTGATGAAAGGCAGCCTGCACAGCGACGAATACCTGGGCGCCATCCTGGCACCGGAGGTCGGCCTGCGCACCGAACGGCGACTGTCGCACTGCTATGTGATGCAAATCGCAAGCTACCCGCGCCCGTTCATCATCACCGACGCGGCCATCAACATTGCCCCCACGCTTGAAGACAAGGCAGACATCGTGCGCAATGCCATTTCGCTGGCGCACGTCATCGGCGTGGCCGAGCCGCGGGTAGCGATCCTGGCCGCGGTGGAAACCGTGAATCCGCGCATGCAGGCGACGCTGGATGCGGCCGCCCTGTGCAAGATGGTGGACCGGCGCCAGATCATGGGTGGCCTGTTGGATGGGCCGCTGGCTTTTGACAATGCCGTGTCACCGCAGGCGGCACGGGTGAAAAACATTCACTCGCCCGTGGCCGGCCGTGCTGACGTGCTGGTGGTACCGGACCTGCAGAGCGGCAACATGCTGGCCAAGCAGCTGGAAATCCTGGGCGGCGCGGAAAGCGCGGGCATCGTGATGGGCGCACGCGTCCCCATTGTCCTGACCAGTCGCTCCGACTCGCGCATGACGCGCCTGGCCTCCTGTGCCATCGCGCTCATGCTGGCCGAACGCTACCTGCTGGTGCCGCCATGAGCGTGGCAACAGGATACGTGCCGTCCCTTCTGCCTTCCCTTGATCTCATCGCCCCTCTCGAGGTTTCGTCATGAAATACAGCTTCAAGGGCCATGTCGCCCTGGTTACCGGTGCAGGCTCCGGCATTGGTGATGCAACAGCGCGGCTGCTTGCGCACAACGGCCTCGGCGTCGTCGTCTCGGACATCAACGGCGACGCTGTGCAGCGCGTGGTGCAGGCCATCGTTGCTGCCGGCGGTCGCGCCGCGGCGCACGTGGGCAACGTGGCCCGGCCGGAAGATGCCCGGGCGGCCGTTGCCTGCGCCACGCAGGAATTCGGCGCCCTGCACCTGGCGTTCAACAACGCCGGCGTCAGCGGCGTCGTCAAGCCGGTGGCCGAGATGGCGGCCGATGAATGGCAGCACGTCATCGACATCAACCTCTCGGGCGTGCAATACGCCATGCACGCGCAGATTCCGGCCATGCTGAAGGCCGGTGGCGGCGCCATCGTCAACATGTCGTCCATCCTGGGGCTGGTGGGCAGCGCGGGTTCACCGGCCTACGTGGCCGCCAAGCATGGCGTGACCGGCCTCACGCGCGCTGCAGCGCTGGCGTATTCGGACCAGGGCATCCGCATCAACTCCATCCACCCCGGATACGTCGAGACACCGATTCTCTCGGTGCTTGACGACGCCATGCGCGCCGAGATGGTCAGCAAGCACCCCATGGGACGCATAGGCCGGCCCGAGGAGATCGCGCATGCCGCCGCATTCCTGCTGTCCGAAGGCGCCAGCTTCATGACCGGCAGCGCGCTGGTGGTCGATGGTGGCTATACGGCGGCCTGAACCCATGGCAGCAGCCGGCCGGCGCCCCCCGCCCGGAGCCGGTCGTGCGCCAGGCCGGATGCTTGCCCAGCCATTTTGCGTTGTCACAAAGGCCCGCTGATGGCAAGATGCATGCAGCACGCATCCGCGCAGCAGCATCAGGAGTTCTTGCATGGAACAGGTACAGATACACGAGATACACATTGACGCAGACCGCCTGGTGGCCGGTCTTGCCCGCAACTGGTGGGCGCTGCTCTTGCGGGGCCTGCTGGCCGTTGCCTTTGCCGTTTTCACCTGGCTTCAACCGGCGTTGTCGATCACCGCCATGGTGCTGGTGTTTGGCGCCTGGGTGCTGGTCGAGGGCCTGCTGGGCATCTGGGCGGCCTGGACCATGCGCGGCAGCGGCAACCGCTCGTGGCTGCTCCTGCTGTGGGGCCTGGCCAGCGTCATTGCCGGCGTGCTCACGCTGGCCATGCCGGGTATCACCGCAATCGTGCTCCTGTATTTCATCGCGGCCTGGGCATGCGTCACCGGTATCCTGCAGGTGCTGGCTGCGATCCGCCTGCGCAAGGTCATCAACAACGAGTGGTGGCTCATCCTGGCCGGCGTACTGTCGCTGCTGTTTGGCGTCCTGCTCGTGGCGTCGCCGTTTTCCGGCGCGCTGGCCATTGCCTGGCTGATCGCAAGCTACGCGTTCATCCTGGGCGTCCTGCTGGTGCTGGTGTCGCTGCGGCTGCGCCGGCTGCGGCGCTGAGCCATGCAGGGCACGCGGCGGTGATTTCCACGCCCGACAGCGCCGTGCGCGCCGGTGTCGAGCCCACCAGCGAGGAATGGGTCGCGGCGCGGCACGCGCAAGCGCTGATCGCGCAGGAATAACGGCACGGCCCGCGGTAGCACTTGACCTTCCCACCGTGGCAAGGCTTATGCTGGACCCATGTTGATGAATACGCAAGAAACCGACGACATGGACAAGGCGACGAAACCGGAACCCGCCGGCACGGCTGCAACCATCCAGCTGCCCATAGAGGGCATGCACTGCGCCAGCTGCGTCAGCCGCGTGGAAGCGGCACTGGGCAAGGTGGCTGGCGTCGAGCGCGTGGCGGCCAACTTTGCCTCCGAGCGCGCGACCATCCACACCTCCGGCCCGGTTGACCGGCAGGCGCTTGCCGCAGCGGTCGAGCAGGCCGGGTACAAGGTGCCCGCCGGAACGCTGCAACTGGCCGTGCAGGGCATGACCTGCGCCTCCTGCGTGGGGCGCGTCGAGCGCGCGCTGCAGGCGGTGCCGGGCGTGGCCGAGGCCAGCGTCAACCTGGCCACGGAGCGCGCCCACGTGCGCGGCACGGCCACTGCCGACGAGCTGGTTGCCGCCGTCGCCAAGGCAGGCTACGACGCGCGCGTCATCAGCGCGGCGGCAGGGGCAGATGCCGAAACCAGCCAGCGCAAGGACGCCGAGCAGGCCGCGCTCAAGCGCGACTTCATCCTGGCCACGGCGCTGGCACTGCCGGTCTTCATCCTGGAGATGGGCGCACACCTCGTCCCCGGCATGGCCGGCTGGATAGACGCCACGCTGGGCCGGCAAGCCAACTGGATGCTGCAGTTTGTCCTCACGACGCTGGTGCTGGTGATTCCGGGGCGGCGCTTCTACCTGCTGGGCTTTCCGGCGCTGGCGCGGCTGGCGCCCGACATGAACTCGCTGGTTGCCGTGGGCACGGCAGCGGCCTTTGGCTATTCGGTGGTTGCCACCTTTGCACCCGGCCTGCTGCCCGCGGGCACGGTCAACGTCTACTACGAAGCCGCCGCCGTGATCGTGGCGCTGATCCTGCTCGGCCGCTTCATGGAAGCGCGCGCCAAGGGCCGCACCTCGGAGGCGATACAGCGCCTGATGCGCCTGCAGGCCAAGGTGGCCCGCGTCGTGCGCGATGACGGCCAGGTCGTTGAAGTCGCCATCGAAGACTTGGCGCTGGGCGACATCGTGCAGGTTCGGCCCGGCGAGCGCGTTCCGGTCGACGGCGAAATCACCACGGGCCGCAGCTACGTGGACGAGGCCATGATCACGGGCGAGCCCGTGCCCGTGGAAAAGACCGTGGGCAGCACCGTGGTGGGCGGCACCGTCAACCAGCAGGGCGCCTTCAGCCTGCGCGCCACGGCGGTCGGCGCCGACACCATGCTGGCGCAGATCATCCGCATGGTCGAGCAGGCGCAGGGCGCCAAGCTGCCGATACAGGCAGTGGTCGACAAGGTCACGCTGTGGTTTGTTCCCGCCGTCATGGCCGCGGCGCTGCTGACGCTCGTCACCTGGCTCATCTTCGGCCCGGCCCCGGCGCTCACGTTTGCGCTGGTCAACGCGGTGGCCGTGCTCATCATCGCCTGCCCCTGCGCCATGGGCCTGGCCACGCCCACGTCCATCATGGTCGGCACCGGCCGCGGCGCCGAGATGGGCATACTGTTCCGCCAGGGCGAGGCGCTGCAACTGCTCAAGGATGCGCGCGTGGTTGCCGTTGACAAGACCGGCACCCTGACCGAGGGCCGCCCCGTTCTCACCGACCTGGAGGTCGCCGCCGGATTCAGCCGCCCGCAGGTGCTGGCTGCCGTTGCCGCGGTCGAATCACAATCGGAGCACCCCATCGCACGCGCCATCGTCGATGCTGCCGCGCAGGAAGGGCTGGACGTGCCCGACCTGGCCGATTTTGAATCCATTACCGGAATGGGCGTGCGCGCCAGCGTGGACGGCCAGCGCGTGCAGGTGGGCGCGGACCGCTACATGCGCGAGCTGGGCCTGGCGGTCGATGACTTTGCCGGCACCGCCAAGCGCCTGAGCGCAGAGGGCAAGACGCCGCTGTACGCCGCCATAGACGGCCGGCTGGCCGCCATCATCGCCGTGGCCGACCCCATCAAGCCCAGCACGCCGGCGGCCATAGACGCGCTGCACGCGCTCGGGCTCAAGGTGGCGATGATCACCGGCGACAACCAGCACACCGCAAACGCCATCGCGCGCCAGCTGGGCATAGACCAGGTGATGGCCGAAGTCCTGCCCGCCGGCAAGGTCGATGCGGTCAGGCAGCTTCGGGCCGCGCACGGCCAGCTGGCGTTTGTCGGCGACGGCATCAACGACGCACCCGCGCTGGCCGAAGCCGACGTGGGAATCGCCATAGGCTCGGGCACCGACATTGCCATGGAATCGGCCGACGTCGTGCTCATGAGCGGCAACCTGCAGGGCATCCCGGGCGCCATCGCCCTCTCGCGCGCCACCATCCGCAACATCCGCCAGAACCTGTTCTGGGCGTTTGCCTACAACACCGCGCTCATCCCCGTGGCCGCCGGCGTGCTCTACCCGGCCTGGGGCATCCTGCTCTCGCCCATCTTTGCCGCCGGCGCCATGGCGCTGTCCAGCGTCTTTGTCGTCATGAACGCGCTGCGCCTCAAGCGCTTCAAGGCGCCGCTGGCGGGCAACGACAAACCACAGGTGCAACCGGTGTTGGCTGCGGCGGGCTGAGAGCTTGAGAAAGAATCCCTCATGCCCGCTTTGACCGCCCAAACCCGCCCACTCCGCGTTGCAAATGCTCGCCATAGCCCAAGCTATGCCTGCGCTTTGCGTCTTGATTGGACGGGCTTTGGCGATCCTCTCGGGCGCGATCAATTCATTCTCAAGCTCTGAGGCGTTTCAGAAGTACCATCCCTGCAAGGAGTTTCAAATGCTTGAGTTTCACGTTCCCGACATGACCTGCGGCGGATGCGTGGCCGCCATCACGAAGGCGCTGCAAGCCATTGACCCGAACGTGGCGGTTGAGACCGACCTGGCCCGTCACCAACTCCGGGTACAAACCACTGCCAGCAGTGAAACCGTGAGGGCCACGCTGGTTGACGCGGGCTTCAGCCCCGAGCAGGCCGCGTCGTAGACTGTCCGGGAAGACGCAAACCAAACGGCAGGCAGACGATGTACATCGGCGAGGCATCCAGCGCATCTGGCGTTTCCGCCAAGATGATCCGCTACTACGAACAGGCCGGGCTCATGCCCGCCGCGCGCCGCACCGACGCCGGCTACCGCGCCTATGGTGACAGCGACGTGCATCGCCTGCACTTCATCCGCCGGGCGCGCGAACTGGGCTTCTCGCTGGCCGAGATCAGCGAGCTGCTGGACCTGTGGGACGACCAGTCGCGGCACAGCGCGGACGTCAAGCGCCTGGCGCAGCAGCACATCACCGCGCTGGAGCAGCGCATCGCCACCATGCAGCAGATGGCCGACACGCTCCGGACGCTGATGCTGAGCTGCGCAGGCGACGATCGGCCCGACTGCCCGATCCTGGAAAGCCTGCAGCAACCCGATATCAGCGCTGCGCCGCCCGAATAAGCCGCCAGCAGGCTTCCTCTCATGTCCCGGGTTGGCCGGTCGCCACGATGGCTGACTCATGTACGTCGTCGCTCTGGATGCGCAGGAACAGGCCGGTGAAGTTGTCCTGCTCGTGCTTGTCGGCCGCCAGCACGGCCTGCTCCACCTCGGCCGCCCACTGCCGGGCGGATCCGGAGCCGGCCACGCAGGCGATCAGCCGCTGGTCGCCCAGCACTTCCCAAATGCCGTCGCTGCACAGCATCACTTCATCGCCCGGGGCCAAGCGCATGGGGCCCGACACCGTGATCTCCAGCTCGTCCACGTCGGTGCCCAATGCAGACAACAGGATGCTGCGCTGCGGATGCTGGCGCGCGGTTTCATCATCGATCATGCCGCTGGCAACCATTTGCTGCACCAAGCTGTGATCCGTGGTGCGCGCCACGATGGCCTGTTGGCGAAAGAGATAGGCGCGACTGTCACCGGAGTGCGCCCACACCATGCGGCCGGCCACCAGGTCAAAGGCCACCATGACCACGGTCGAGCGCATGTCAGCCAAACGCCCGCCCTCATGCTGCCGCGTGATGACGCTGGCGTTGGCGCGCAGCACCAGCTCGCGCAGCTGCGCCGGATCCAGCGTCGGCTGCGCGGCAAACCCCGCCACGATGGTGTCGCAAACAACCTGGGCGGCCACGTCGCCGCCACCATGGCCGCCAGCGCCATCGGCCACCAGCCAGACCGCGTGCGAGCCGCCGGCCCAGTGTCCAAAGCGGTCTTCGTTGTGGTCTCGCGCGCCCTGCCGGGTCAGGGTAGCCGCCTCAATCTGCATCGCCGGCCCCTTGCTGGTCCGTCGCGCTCAGGCGCATGATCTTCAATGAGGTTGAACGTATTGCGTTGAGCGTCCGGCGTATGCCCATCACGCTTGACGCCAAACCTTCATGGGCCGAGATCATCTGTCATCCGGTGAGCTGGCAATGCTTGCCAATCAGATCGCCGGTTCCATGACCTGAACCATGCCTGCTGGCGCCGTCCAAGGCAGTCTTTCGCGACGTGGCCGCGTTCCACTCCAGGCGTCACGCGCGCTGATGCAACCCGCCCCGCTACACGAACCGCGGCGCGCCAACCCGCACCGAGGCTCCTGCGGTTCCAGCGTGCATGCGGCCTGCGCGCTGCCAAGGCACCGCAAGGGAGCGTGGCGCTTGCCTGCAGGCGCGCCGATCGTGTGCGGCGCGCCCCGGGATGGCGCAGCGCCCGACGGGCGTTCAGCCGCGCTCGCGCAGCGTCTTCTGGTAGGCGGCAATGCCATCGGTCACCTCCCGGTGCGCCGCGTCCACCCCGTCCCAGCCCAGCACCTTGGCCCACTTGTTCTGCTCCAGGTCCTTGTAGTGCTGGAAGAAATGGCTGATGGCGTTCAGGCGCATGGGGTTGACGTTTTCAATGTCCTTCCAGTGCGCGTACATGGGCAGGACGCGGGTGACCGGCACGGCCAGCACCTTGCCATCTATGCCGGCCTCGTCTTCCATCTTGAGCATGCCCACCGCGCGGCAGGTCACGCCCACGCCCGATTGCAGCGGGTACGGCGTGACCACCAGCACGTCAACCGGGTCGCCGTCGCCCGAGAGCGTCTGCGGCACATAGCCGTAGTTGGCCGGGTAGTACATGGCCGTGGTCATGAAGCGGTCAACGAACAGGGTCCCCGTTTTCTCGTCGAACTCGTACTTGACCGGGTCGGAGTTCATGGGAATTTCAACGATGACGTTGAATTCTTCGGGAGCGTTTTCCCCCGGCGAGACGCGATCCATTACGGGCATGTGTTCGCTCCTTGTTGATGCAGGGCGCGCGCGGGCCACTGCACGCGCGATTCCCTGATTCTAGGTGCAGCGCAGCCTGCCGCGAAATGGCGCCCGCTGCATCGCGTGCATAATTACGGCGTTGTGTATCTGAGATTGCGCATGTTGGCCAATTGCCGCGGGCCCGCAAGACGGTAGCCCCGGCAAGGAAGCAACGTGGCACCGGGCACGGACTGGATTCGTCCAGCTCCTGGCGCCCCGGCAGTCACGCGCATGTTTTTTCATCAAGGGGAACCTCCATGACGGGCAATTTGGTGCTGATACTGGCACTTGTCTGCGGCCTGCTTGCCGTGGCTTACGGCTTCTGGGCGCGCAGCTGGATACTTTCGCAAGACGCCGGCAACGAGCGCATGCAAGAAATTGCAAGCGCCATTCAAACCGGCGCGGCCGCTTACCTGGCGCGCCAGTACAAGACCATTGCCGTCGTCGGCATCGTCTTGGTCATCTTGATCGCGCTGGTGCTGGATGTCAAGACGGCGGCGGGCTTTGTCGTCGGCGCCGTGCTTTCGGGCGCCTGCGGCTTCATCGGCATGAACATCTCGGTGCGCGCCAACGTGCGCACCGCGCAGGCCGCCACCCGGGGCATCGCGCCGGCGCTGGAAGTGGCCTTCCGCGGCGGCGCCATCACCGGCATGCTGGTGGTGGGCCTGGGCCTGCTGGGCGTTGCCGGCTTCTACTGGTTCCTGGGCGGCACCGCGGTTGAGGCCGACGCGCTCAACCCGCTCATCGGCCTGGCCTTTGGCTCGTCGCTGATTTCCATCTTTGCCCGGCTGGGCGGCGGCATCTTCACCAAGGGCGCAGACGTCGGCGCCGACCTGGTGGGCAAGGTCGAGGCAGGCATCCCCGAGGACGACCCACGCAACCCGGCCGTCATCGCCGACAACGTGGGCGACAACGTGGGCGACTGCGCCGGCATGGCCGCGGACCTGTTCGAGACCTACGCCGTGACGCTGATCGCCACCATGGTGCTGGGCAGCCTCATGATTACCGCAGCGCCCACGCAGGCCGTGGTCTACCCGCTGGCGCTGGGCGCGGTGTCCATCATCGGCTCCATCATCGGCACCTTCTTTGTCAAGGCCAAGCCGGGCATGACCAACGTCATGCCGGCGCTGTACAAGGGCCTGGCGGTATCGGGCCTCCTGTCGCTGGTCATGTTTTACGCGGTGACGGCCTGGATCATGCCCGATGATGCCCTGGGCGGTACGGGTGCCGTCCTGCGCCTGTTTGGCGCCTGCGTGGTCGGACTGGTGCTGACCGGCCTGCTGGTCTGGATCACCGAGTACTACACCGGCACGGACTACAAGCCGGTGCAGACCGTGGCCGCCGCATCGGAGACGGGCCACGCCACCAACATCATCGCCGGCCTGGCCGTGAGCATGAAATCCACGGCCTGGCCCGTACTCTCGGTGTGCCTGGCCATCATCGTGTCGTACGCGCTGGCCGGCCTCTACGGCGTGGCCATTGCCGCCACCTCCATGCTGAGCATGGCCGGCATCATCGTTGCCCTGGACGCCTACGGCCCCATCACCGACAACGCCGGCGGCATTGCCGAAATGGCCGACATGCCGGCCGAGGTGCGCGCCATCACCGACCCGCTGGACGCCGTGGGCAACACCACCAAGGCGGTGACCAAGGGCTACGCCATCGGCTCGGCCGGCCTGGCCGCGCTGGTGCTCTTTGCCGACTACACGCACAAGCTGGACGCGCTGGGCCTGTCGCTGAGCTTTGACCTGTCTGACCCCATGGTCATCGTCGGCCTGTTCATTGGCGGCCTCGTTCCCTACCTGTTTGCCTCCATGGCCATGGAGGCCGTGGGCCGCGCGGCCGCCAGCGTGGTGGAAGAAGTGCGCCGCCAGTTCCGCGAGATCCCCGGCATCATGGAAGGCACGGCCAAGCCCGAATACAGCAAGGCCGTGAGCATGCTCACCGGTGCCGCAATCAAGGAGATGATGATCCCCTCGCTGCTGCCGGTGGTGGTGCCCATCCTGGTCGGCCTCATCCTGGGCCCCCGGGCGCTGGGCGGCCTGCTCATGGGCACCATCGTCACCGGCCTGTTCGTCGCCATTTCCATGTGCACCGGCGGCGGCGCCTGGGACAATGCCAAGAAATACATTGAAGACGGCAACCACGGCGGCAAGGGCAGCGAGGCACACAAGGCCTCCGTCACCGGCGACACCGTGGGCGACCCCTACAAGGACACCGCCGGCCCGGCCGTCAACCCGCTGATCAAGATCATCAACATCGTGGCGCTCCTGATCGTACCGCTGGTGGTTGGCATGCACGGCGGCGACAGCACGGCCGCCACCGCGGGCGCCGCGCCGACCGGACAGGCGGCCACAGCCCGCAGCAGCGCCGCGCCGGCCACCACGCACATCAGCGCCGAGACGGTGACGCTGCAGATCTCGGCCGACAAGGCGGAGCTGCGCCTGGACAGCGCCGACGGACTGCGGATCACTGCCGGGTCCGACTGAGGCAAGCCGGCAGCATGCGCCTGGAAACCCGCCCGGTGGCGGGTTTTTCATGGCAGGCCGGCCTGCGCATCCTCCGCGGAGTCGCCGCTGTTGCCATGTTGGGCAATCCGCGGCCCGTCGGCTCCGCACGGAGCGGGCGCACGCGTGCGCCCTGAAGCTAGGCTGGATCATGGCCAGGCGCCGCGGCCGACAGCTTGGGCGGTGAAAATACGGAGCGGCGCGTCCGCCGAGCACGCCCGGCGCGGGTCGGCCAGCAGCCGCGATCAATCCCTGCCCCGGCGCGGGGTTGTGCACAAACACGCGGGCTTTGTGATAATCATCCAGCATGAGACAAGATACCGTACAGGCGCGGCAAGACGGCAACGGCAAGGCCGCCATCCGGGCCGGCGTTTTGCAGCAGCCCCGCGCAACGCGGATGCTGGACAAGCTGAACCGTCCGCTGCATGACCTGCGCATCAGCGTCACCGACCGCTGCAACTTCCGCTGTACCTACTGCATGCCCAAGGAAATCTTCGGCACGCGCTTCAAGTTCCTGCCGCGATCCGAGGTCCTGAGCTTTGAGGAAATCACGCGCACCGCGCGCCTGTTCACGCAGCTGGGCGTTGAGAAGCTGCGCCTGACCGGCGGCGAGCCGCTGGTGCGCAAGGGCATAGAGGAACTGGTTGCGCAGCTGGCCGGGCTGCGTACGCTGGACGGCAAGCCGCTGGACATCACGCTCACGACCAATGGCTCGATGCTGGCACGCAAGGCGCAGGCGCTGGCCGATGCGGGGCTCCGGCGCGTCACCGTGAGCCTGGACGCGCTGGACGACACCGTCTTCCAGGCCATGAACGACATCGGCTTTCCCGTGGCCAAGGTGCTGGACGGCATAGAGGCAGCGCGCGAGGCCGGGCTGGCGCCGATCAAGGTCAACGTCGTGGTCAAGCGCGGCACCAACGACCAGGAAATCCTGCCCGTCGTGCGCCACTTCATCGGCACCGGCATCACGCCGCGGTTCATCGAATTCATGGACGTGGGCAACACCAACGGCTGGTGCATGGACGAAGTCCTGCCCGGCGCCGACGTCGTGCAGCGCATCAGCAGCGAGTTTCCGCTGGTGCGGCTGCAGGCCAGCACCGCAGGAGAAACCGCGCAGCGCTGGGGCTTTGCCGGCCGCGACGGCAGGCACGACCCCATGCTGGGCGAAGTGGGCGTGATCTGCAGCGTCACCCGCCCGTTCTGCCAGAGCTGCAACCGCGCCCGCCTGTCAGCCGACGGCAAGATCTACACCTGCCTGTTTGCCACCAGCGGCCACGACCTGCGCCAGGTCCTGCGCAGCGGCGCCACCGATGACGACGTGCTGCAGTTCGCCACCGACATCTGGCACGGCCGCAGCGACCGCTACAGCGAAATCCGCGCCAGCCTGCCGCCCAGCACGCGCAAGGCCGCGCACAAGATAGAAATGCACTACATCGGCGGTTGAGGCCGCCAGCGGCGTGCCGGCCGGGCCCGGGCCCGCCCGATCACCTGCCCTGCCGCCAGGCGACGTACAACCATCTGTCGAACTGGCATTGCGTCTGGCAAGGCGCTTGGAGCATGGGCTGTGAGAGTTTGCAGTTTTGAGATACCGTCAAAAGTATCGACAGATTTCCCCGAGCCACAGGGTGGCTCACCCATCAACTTCGACGATTGCTTGTGGCAGGTCGGTCAAGAGCGATACCAACATCTGTCCAATCCCCTCGGGCGGCGTCGACAGCCGCGCGCATCATGCTTGGAACTTCGCCTGCGATGTTGTCATTGCGCCTGGCCCGGCACACGGGAGCCGCGGCCAAGGACCCCGAGGGCTACGAGGATGACGGCCGCCACCACGACGATCAGCAGCGTCAGATTCGGCAGATAGTAGGTCGAGTAGATCTCCCAGCCCAGACGCCGCAGCAACTGGCTTATTTCAGTGTAGTTGCCGATCAGATGCCCACCGAGTGTCCCGGTGATTCCCACGAGCACCACCCCGATACCGGCCAGCGCCGCCATGACCCACCGCGACAGGAGGCCATCCCAGATTGCCGTGCCGTGCAGATAGCGGATCACGGTCAGGAGCGCGTAAAAGGCAAGCGACCAGCTTGCCAGCAGCATGTGATTGCGCCCCATTGGGGTGGACGACAGCGTCTCCCATGGAAAGATCGCCAGGCCAAGCGCATAGGCAATGGCCCCGGAGATCAGGCCCAGGGTGAGAAACACGGGCAGCGCCCGGTCCATCGCCTGTCCTATGGGGCCGGAACTGAAGGCCCGGATCACGATCGCCAACGAAGACACCATCCACAGAGCAATGGGGAAGTGAATTGCCACAACATGATAGGCGGCCATTTTCAGGCTCCTTTCCGTGAAGAAATCGTTGCATTCAGGGCAACACCAAAGGCGCCGATCAGGAGCAGCCCGGCCAGAAGCGTGAACAGCCACTGACGGCGGATGGCATCGCGAAACTCGACCTCGACGCCGTAGACCGCCAATTGTTCGGGAGTATGGCGCGATTTGACGGGGATTCCGGCTGCAATGGCCCCGGCCCCGGCGTGGCGCGCGCTGTTGAGCATGGGCCACGTCACCTGGCCCGGGTAGAACAGGGTCACGTTGCTCCAGGCGTCGCCCCATGTCGGGGCACCGCCGGTGAACCGCGACGCGTTGATGTCAGCTTCGTGTGCCAGGCCCAGCCTGTACGGCAGCGAGACGTAATGCCAGCGTCCGCCCGTGGCATTGCGATGAATGGCAAAGGCCACGTCGTAGACGCGATGGTCTTGCAGGATCTTGTCGTCCTGCGGATTCCCGGTATCGAGCGCCCGCGACAACGTGACGTCCCAGTAGCCATCGGCCCAGCGCCCCTGGCCGACGACGCGGATGTCGCTGCGCGACCCGGTTGCCGGGCGCAGGATGCGGCGCGGCAGGACGTCGCCGTTCTGCCAACCGGCATCCGGATCGAAGGGGGCGGCCTCGTCCTCGATCAGCGCGTAGGCCTGGTCCTGCGAGATCCGGCCTGCGGCCACGTCATCCCAATTCAACGCCTTGTATCCGGCCGAGGCCATGTTGAACATCACCCGGGGCTGCTCCAGGTCCTTGTCCCAGTTTGTTGCGTAGCTCGACGATCCCGCATCGCCGTCGCGTCCCGTGCCGACGTGCTGGTCGTCAGCCTCGCCGACCGGGTTGGACCGGGCCGCACGCCAATGCCACAGGTCAAGGAAATAGCCCGCCTCGCGCTTGCTCAGCAGCTCGCTTTCCGAAGCCATGTCATCCCATTGCCCCAGCCGGTTCCGGGTCAGCGGCAGGTACTTGGTCACTTCTTCGGGGGCTTCGTCGGTCAACCCCGCCAGGCCGTCGCCGACGGTGATGTAGCCGCCGTAGCGCGAGAAATCGGGTACGCTGCCGTCGTCCAGCATCATGGCCACGCGATCCTCGTGCATCCCGAACGGGTTGGGCCCGGGCATCTCGCGGCCCTCGACGACCCAGGTGCCGTCCTGGTAACGCAGGACGTCGTGGAATATGCCGGGACGCTCTGCGGGCCAGCGATAGCGGATGAATATCGCCGTATCGTCGTAGGCGGCCTGCACCTGCAGCGGCACGGTCAGTTGTTCGGGGACGCTGATGTTGCGAGCCGGGTCGTCCCGGACGACGCCGGTACCATGTGTGACCCACGAATACAGCAAAACACCAGAGAACAACCCGACAGCAGTCAGCAGCTTGATGGTGGACACTCGTCCCCCCTTTTTACGGCCAAGGTCAATGCACCGTAGCACGACTCAATTTGAATGCCTTGATCCAGGTCAAGCAAACCCTGTTTTGCCGTCTGATCGAGCTTGACGGTTCCCACAACACAGGCGGCGTCATGCGGCGCGGTCAGCCCTGCATTTTGCGAGAGATCGACGGCACCAATATCACCATCGCGCAGGCCAGGGCGATCATCGCCTGACGCCTGACATATGGGCCAGGATCAGGAAGACCACGGCCGCATCAGGCCGGGAATCCTGTTTGGGTTTTCACACGGTCTGGGCCGGCTTTTACGCCGCCGTTGACAGCCGGACAGCTTCAATGCCCGACCTTTATCAAGCCCGGCACTTTCCTGCGAGGATTTCGCAGGCGGGCGCTTGTCTCGGGCAGAAGTCACCCAATCACCGCATCATAGAAGACGGGCAGCGGATTTCCGTCCAAGAGAGGCTGCACGCGTTTTCGCAGCTCTGCCTGGGTCTCGCTCGTATGCATCGCCATGAAGGTCTCATGGCTCTCATGCTCGACCAGGGCGGCATAGTTGCCTCCCTCCTCGCGGGGCTGCAACAGGATCCGACGGATAAATCCGGGGTGAGACGCATAGGCACGATTTGAATCGGCAAACCACCGGCGGAACTCGGCGTCCTTTCCATCCTTGACCTTCGGAAACTGTACGAAGTTGACGAACATATCTCACACTCCACTCATGGCGCATTCAACCAAATCGTCCGGATAAGACCCTCAGCCGTGAGATGTCGCCATACCCCTCATGCGAAATGAATTTCATCGCAATGCAGGGCTTGTCCGTGTATCCACGCTGACCCGGCGTTTTGCGCTCACACGGCTTCGAGCGCCAGCGCAATGCCCTGGCCGCCGCCGATGCAAAGCGTGACGATCCCGCGCTTGCAGCTGTCGCGCTGCATCGAATGCAGCAGCCGCGTGGTCAGCACCGCACCGGTGGCGCCGATCGGGTGGCCGTGCGCGATGGCGCCACCTTCGACGTTCACGATGTCTTCGGCAAAGCCGATTTCCTGCAGGCAGGCCAGCGCGATCACCGCGAAGGCCTCGTTGATCTCGACCCGGTCGACCTGGGCCGCGGTCCATCCCGCTCGCGCCAGGGCCTGGCGCACGGCGGGCACCGGGCCCAGCCCGAACATTCCGGGCTCCACCGCGCCTATGCCATAGCTGACCAGGCGCGCCATCGGCGTGAGGCCATTTTTCTCGGCCCAGCCGCGCTCGGCCACGATCATGGCCGCCGCCCCCGTGTTCAGCCCGGGCGCGTTCCCGGCGGTAATGGTGCCATCCTTGCGGAATGCGGGCCTGAGCTTGGCCAGCGACTCGGCCGTGGTTTGCGGACGGTTGTGCTCGTCCTTGGCAAACACCACGGGGCCCTTGCGACCAGGTATTTCCACGGGCGTGATCTCGGCGTCAAAGCTGCCGGCCGCCTGGGCCGCGCTGAAACGCTGCTGCGAGCGCAGCGCCCAGCGATCCTGATCCTCGCGGCTGATGCCGGTCTTGCGCACCAGGTCTTCCGTGTGCCAGCCGGAATGCTCGCCGCTGAAGGCGTCGTTCAGGCCGTCGTAGAGCATGCTGTCGACCATGGTCACGTCGCCCATGCGCGCACCCCAGCGCCCCTGCGCCAACAGGTACGGGGCGCGGTCCATGTTTTCCATGCCGCCGGCAACTGCGCAGTGGGTCATGCCGGCCCAGATTTCCAGCGCGGCGCTGGCCACTGCCTGGGCGCCCGATCCACAGACGCGATTGACGGTCAGCGCGGGCACCTCGACGGGCAGCTTGGCGCCAATGCCAGCCTGGCGTGCCGGGTTCATCTTCACGCCCGCCTGGATGACGTTGCCCATGATGATTTGCTCTACCTTCTCGTCTCCCAGGCCGGAACGCTTCAGGCTCTCGCGGATCACGGTGGCGCCAAGCGTCGGCGCCGCAACGTCCTTCAGCGTTCCGCCGTACGTGCCGATGGCCGTACGCACCGGGTTGCAGATGACGACTTCAGGTTGGCTCATGGTCTTACTCCTTGCAATGGCATTCAAACATTGAATGCTGACTGAGGGTCATAATACCTCTTGCTTGGCAAGCATTGCTCGCGCACCGGATGACAAATGATCTCGGCCCTTGCGGGCCCTGGATGAAAGCCACCTTTGGCGGCTCATGATGAATCATGGCAGCGCAGCCCCTGGAGCGGCGCCCTCGCCGCGATTGCGCCGCAAAATAACCATCGGGTCGCATCTGCCACCCCATCGGCCAGGGGGCTGGCCTCCACAAAAAGACCGTTGGCCGTCCAGCGTCCAGCGGGTAAGCCGTCCATCGTATGCCCCACCAGACACCACGCTCAACGCTCAACCTGTCCGGATGACCGATGACCCCGGCCCTTGCGGGCCTTTGATGAAAGCCGCTTACAGCGGCTCATGACGAATCATGGCAGCGCAGCCGCAGTCATTGCCGCCGCGCAGCGGCGAGATCATCCGTCATTCTTGCCGCGCATCGTTGCTAATCGGGCAATACCTTGCCTCCAGCCTCTTGCGCCGGCGGGAAGTGGCCACGGGTGGCGTTGGCGATGCGCACCAGCGCCAGCATGACCGGCACCTCCACCAGCACGCCCACCACCGTTGCCAGCGCCGCGCCGGACTGCAGCCCGAACAGGGCGATGGCGGCCGCCACGGCCAGCTCGAAGAAGTTGCTGGCGCCGATCATTGCCCCGGGCGCGGCAACGCTGTGGGGCACTCGCCACGCCTTGGCCCAGCCGTAGGCGATGAAGAAGATCAGGAAGGTCTGGAGAATCAGCGGGATGGCGATCAGCACGATATGCAGCGGGTTGGCGATGATCACATCGCCCTGGAAGGCGAACAGCAGCACCAGGGTGATGATCAGGCCGGTCGGGGTGACGGGCGCCAGGCGCTTCATGAAGACGCTGTCGAACCACTCGGCGCCGCGCCGCCTGATGACGGCCTGGCGGGTCAGGTAGCCGGCAGCCAGCGGGATCACGATGTAGAGCACCACCGACAGCATGACCGTATCCCAGGGCACCTGGATGTTTGACACGCCGAGCAGAAAAACGACGATGGGCGCGAAGGCGAACAGCATGATCAGGTCGTTGAGCGCCACCTGGACCAGGGTATAGGCGGCGTCGCCGCGGGTGAGGTAGCTCCACACGAAGACCATGGCGGTGCAGGGTGCTGCGCCCAGCAGGATGGCCCCGGCCAGGTATTCGCTGGCTCGTTCGGCAGGAATCAGCGGCGCGAACACCACGGTCAGAAAGAACCAGGCGATGGCGAACATGGTGAAGGGCTTGATCAGCCAGTTCACCGCCGTGGTGATGATCAGCCCCCTGGGCTGACGACCAACGCCGAGGACCGAGGTGAAATCGATCTGCACCATCATGGGAAAGATCATCGCCCAGATCAGCACCGCCACCGGGATCGACACCTGGGCATACTCGAAGCGCGACAGGGTCTCGGGGATGATCGGCGCGAACTGGCCGAGCAGCACGCCGGCGAGGATGGCCAGGGCGACCCAGAGCGACAGGAAACGCTCGAACCGCCCCATGCCTTCGGAGGTGTCGGGGGTCTGGGCAGTCGATTGGGTATGCATCGGCGCTACTCCGGGTGGTGAATCAGCGGTTGCACGCTGCCTTATGCCTCGTTTGTCTGGGCGGGGCAGGCGGCCAGCGAGGAGATCAGCGGTTCGCAGGCCGGTGGATGCCCCGCACAGCAGTCGTTGACCAGGAAACGGTTCATCTCCTGCATGCGATTCAGGTTCGCCCGATAGATGATGGAGCGGCTCTGGCGGAGAAGAAGCTTGGCGCGGGCAAGCACATGTCGTTTCCCAACAGGTTGTTCACCCGAGCTGATGCAGGATGGCGATTGTTCCGATCAACCAACAGGCTCGGGAGACCTCAGGTGAACCTCCACAAAAATGCCAGATTGACGCCCAAAGGTCGGGCCCATCTGACCGGGCAGATCAAGACCGCTGGCCTCACCTCCTGCGGCTGCAGCCGCAGGGGTGAGCAAGCGCGCCGCGCGCAAGTGGCAGCACCGCGCCACGACTGGCAGCTTGGCGTGAAGGTCGGCGCCGTCATGACTCACACAATGGCTCGGCCTACACGTTACAGCGCTTTGCCGGGCTGCGGCACAGGCTGGGCAGCAAGCACATTCGCGCCCGGCCGCATACGCTTCGCACCCATGGCAAGGCCGAGCGCTTCATCCAGACTGCTGGGCGTGTGGGCATACAAAATCCGCTACTCCTTACACCGCGCAGATTCTGAAACGTCACCCCGATGGGCACGTTTATTGGTGCCGCCTGTCGGATTCGAACTGACGACCTACCGCTTACAAGGCGGTTGCTCTACCAACTGAGCTAAGGCGGCAAGACCCGTGATTCTAACGGCTGCGGCGTGCGCTGCGCGCGGCACGGGCCGCCTACTTGATGCGCTTGAGCTTGCCGCGCCCTGGCCCCTTGGGTGGCTCTGGTGGCGGCGTGTCATCCTGCGGCGCGGGGCCGGGGCTGGACGGGACCAGCTTGATCGCGGGTGACCTGTCGTCTTCATCCAGCTCTTCGTCGTCCGCGTCGCGGGGCACATCGTGTGGGCCGCCAAAGGCCATGCCCTGGCCATTTTCACGCGCGTAGATGGCCATGACCCGATCCACGGGCACCATGATCTCGTGCGGTTTCCCGCCAAAGCGGGCGCTGAATTCTATCCAGTCGTTGCCCATCTTGAGGCCGCTGGTCGCGCTGGCGCTGACGTTCAGCACGATCTGCCCGTCCTGGACGTACTGCGTCGGCACCTGCACCGTGGCGTCGGCGAGGACGGCCAGGTAAGGCGTGAAGCCCTGGTCCGTGCACCATTCGTAGATGGCCCGGATCAGGTAGGGTCGGGTGGAAACGTCGGGTTCACTCATCAATGACAGGTTACCGGAAAGGCGCTGCCGCCGTCTACTTGCGCATGACCTTTTCAGACGGCGTCAGCGCCTCGATGTACGCCGGACGCGCAAAGACGCGCTCTGCGTACTTGAGCAGCGGCGCGGCGTTCTTGGACAGCTTGATGCCGTAGTAGTCCAGCCGCCACAGCAGCGGCGCCAGCGCCACGTCGAGCATGGAGAAATTCTCGCCCAGGATGTACTTGTTCTTGAGGAACACCGGCGCCATCTGCGTCAGCCGCTCACGGATGTTGGTGCGTGCCGCCTCCATGGCCTTGGCATTGGTGCGGCCGGTGCGCTTCTCCAGCGTACCCACGTGGCTGAACAGCTCCTTTTCGAAGTTGAGCAGGAACAGCCGCACCCGCGCCCTGTCTATGGGGTCGCTGGGCATGAGCTGCGGGTGCGGGAAGCGCTCGTCTATGTACTCGTTGATGATGTTGGACTCGTACAGGATGAGGTCGCGCTCGACCAGGATGGGCACCTGGCCGTAGGGGTTCATGACGTCGATGTCCTCGGGCTTGTTGAACAGGTCCACATCCCGGATCTCGAAATCCATCCCCTTCTCGAACAACACGAAGCGGCAGCGATGCGAGAACGGACAGGTCGTTCCGGAATACAGCACCATCATTTTGTTTTCAACTCCCTAAACCAAAAGAGTGGAACCATGCTCCCTGCACGCTCCACTCCAGACCAGTACAGGGCCGGGCTCGTGCCGGCCTTGGCTTGATGCAGCCCGATGATTCAGCCTACTCTACGTCTTTCCAGTAACTGGCGTTCAGCCGCCAGGCGATGAGCGTGAACAGGAACAGGAAGATCATGACCCAGACACCGATGGCGATCCGCTTGTTCTGTACCGGTTCGGCCATCCAGGCCAAATAGTTGGCCAGGTCGGCCACGGTCTCTTCGTATTCGACCGGGGTCAGCGTCCCCTTGGTGACCTGCTTCCATCGGCCCGTGAAGACCTTCTTGTCGCCCTCGCCCGCAAAGATGGGCTCGCGCTCGCCCTGCAGCTCCCAGAGCGGATGCGGCATGCCGATATTGGGAAAGACCAGGTTGTTCCAGCCGGTGGGGGGTGTCGGGTCGCGGTAATACGTGCGCAGCAGCGTGTAGACGTAGTCCGCGCCACTGCCGCCGGGGCCGGACAGCGCCCGGGCGATCACGCTCAGGTCCGGCGGGTTGACGCCAAACCAGTCCTTGGCCTTGACCGGGTCCATGGCCACCGTCATGGTGGTGCCTATGTCATCAGTGGCCAGCAGCAGGTTGTCCTCAATCTCCTTTTGCGACAGTCCCAGCTCCTGCAGCTTGGTGTAGCGCATGAACGATGCGGCGTGGCAGCCCAGGCAATAGTTGACAAATACCTTGGCACCGTGCTGCAGGGAAACGAGGTCGGTCGTTTGTTTTGGCACCTTGTCCAGCGGAATGGCCGACGCCTGCATCGCTGCCAGCGGCAGCGCCGCAACCAGCACGAAAAGCAGTCTTTTCCAGAAATTCATGGTGTGTTTCTCCTGCAGGCTCAGTGCTTCTTGAACGTGATGCGGTCGGGCTCCGGCTTGGGCGTGCCCAGCTGACTCCACCACGGCATGAGGAGAAAGAACGCAAGATAGCCCAGCGTCAGGACCATGGCCACACGCTCGTTGGTCAGCCACTCCAGGCTGCTCTTGTTGAACAGCGGGCCGGGCGATGCGGCGCCCAGGATCATGAGCAGGATGAAGCAGACGACGAACAACCCGTACACCACCTTGTGCCAGCCCGGCCGGTAGCGGATGGACTTGACCGGGCTGCGATCCAGCCAGGGCAGGAAGAACAGGATGACGACGGCGCCGCCCATGACCACCACGCCCCAGAACTTGGCGTCAAAGGTCTTGAGCAGGAACACGCCGATGATGGCCGCAACCGCCACGCCTATCTTGCTGGCCAGCGAGCGCCGGCTGAAGAAGTTGAGCACGGCCGCCAGCGCGATGATGACCACCAGCGCCGTGACCATGGGGTCGGTGGTGGCGCGCAGCATCGAATAAAACGCGGTGAAGTACCACACCGGCGCGATGTGCGCCGGCGTGACCAGCGGGTCGGCCGGGATGAAGTTGTTGTACTCGATGAAGTAGCCGCCCAACTCCGGCGCAAAGAAGACCACGGCAAAGTAGATCATCAGGAACACGCCTATGCCGACGATGTCGTGCACCGTGTAGTACGGATGGAAGGGGATGCCGTCGGCAGGCGCGTCGGGAGACCAGCGGTTGCCCTTGGGGCCCTCCTTGATTTCCACGCCATCGGGGTTGTTGGACCCCACGTCGTGCAGCGCCAGCAGGTGCGCCACGACCAGCCCCACCAGAACCAGCGGCACGGCAATGACGTGGAAGCTGAAGAAGCGGTTGAGCGTGGCGTCGCCAACCACGTAGTCGCCGCGTATCAGCAGCGCCAGGTCCGGGCCGATGAAGGGCACCGCGGAAAAGAGGTTGACGATGACCTGCGCGCCCCAGTACGACATCTGGCCCCAGGGCAGCAGGTAGCCCATGAACGCCTCGGCCATGAGCGCCAGGAAAATGATGCAGCCAAAGATCCAGACCAGCTCGCGCGGCTTGCGGTAGCTGCCGTACAGCAGCCCGCGGAACATGTGCAGGTAGACGACGATGAAGAACGCCGACGCCCCGGTGGAGTGCATGTAGCGGATGAACCAGCCGCCCGGCACCTCGCGCATGATGAACTCGACCGACGCAAACGCGGTCTCGGCATCGGGCTTGTAGTTCATCGTCAGGAAGATGCCGGTCACGATCTGGATGACCAGCACCAGCAGCGCCAGCGAGCCAAAGAAGTACCAGAAGTTGAAATTCTTGGGCGCGTAGTACTCCGACATGTGCTTGCGATAAGCATCGAACATGGTCGGAAACCGGTTGTCAAACCAGTTGTGCAGCTTGGCGCCCATGGACGCGTCGGGGGAGATTTCCTTGAATTCAGCCATGTGTGCCTCGCGTCAAACCACGTCGCCTTCGCCGTCTTCGTCCTTGCCGATCCAGAGCTTGTTCTCGGAGATGAACATGTAGCGCGGCACCTGCAGGTTGTCTGGCGCCGGCTTGTCCTTGAAAACGCGCCCGGAAAAATCAAACGTCGACCCGTGGCAGGCGCAGAACCAGCCACCCAGCCAGTTGTCCGGCAGCGACGGCTGCGGCCCCGGCTTGAACTTGTCCGTCGGCGAGCACCCCAGGTGCGTGCAGATGCCTATGAGCACCAGGATGTCCTTGCGATCCTCGCGGGCACGCCATTCGTTCTTGGCGTAATCCGGAATCGGGAACGCGGTGCGCTTGGAGTCCGGGTCGGCAACCAGCGCGTCGGTCTTGGGCAGGGTTTCAAGCATGCGCTCGTTGCGGCGCAGGATCCATACCGGCTTGCCGCGCCAGGCCACGGTCATCTTCTGGCCCTCGCCCAGGTCGGAGATGTCCACCTCGACCGGCGCACCCGCGGCCCTGGCCTTCTCCGACGGCGCAAAGCTCACGGCAAAGGGCGCAGCAAGCGCCACCGTGCCGGCGGCGCCAGCCACGCTGGTCGTGATCAGCCATGCCCGCTTGCTCCCGTCTATGGGCGCAGGAGTGAACGCGCGGCCTGCGGTGTTGTCATTCATGGGACTTTGAGATTTTGATACGAATCAAGCAGGGATTGTAGCCAACTGCCCGGCGCTGCCGCCAGTGGCCATCATAGCGGGCAGGCGCCTGCGTCCGCCGGCCAACCAGCTACACTCGCGCCATCATCGACCCGCGCAAAGGACGCTGCCATGAGCATGATGCAGGAATTCAGGGAGTTTGCCATCAAGGGCAACGCCATCGACCTGGCCGTGGGAGTGATCATAGGCGCCGCATTCGCCAAGATCGTCGACTCCATCGTCGGTGACCTGATCATGCCCGTGGTGGGGCGGATCCTGGGCGGCCTTGATTTTTCCAGCTACTATCTTCCGCTGTCGGGCCAGGAAACGGGGCTGCCACTGGAGCAGGCGCAGGAGTTGGGCGCCGTGTTTGCCTACGGCAACTTCATCACGGTGGCCGTCAATTTTGTCATCCTGGCGTTCATCATCTTCATCATGGTCAAGCAGATCAACCGCCTCAAGAAGCAGGCACCGGCCGAACCGGCAGCCACGCCCGAGGAGATCGAACTGCTGCGCGAGATCCGGGACAGCCTCAAGCGCTGACGCGCCGCTGAAGGGAGAGGTTGTGCGTCTTGCGTGCGGCGTCCAGCGTGTGCCCACCACGCTCAACGCTCAACCTCTTCAAACGCTCAACCTCCCCATCATGGCGGCGCAGCCGCAATCATCAATGCGCCAGCGAGATCATCCGTCATGCGCCACGCTCAACCTGCGAGCGTCACGCCGCCTGCGCCGGCGCTGCCAGCTGCCGCGCCAGCCGCACGGCGGCGAGCAGGCTGGCCGGGCTCGCGCGGCCCGTGCCGGCAATATCAAACGCCGTGCCATGGTCCGGGCTGGTGCGTACCAGAGGCAGCCCCAGCGTCACGTTGACCCCGTGCTCCACGCCCAGGTATTTGACCGGGATCAGCCCCTGGTCGTGGTACATCGCCACCACCAGGTCAAACTCGGCCAGCCCGCGGGCGCGCATGAAGACGGTGTCTGGCGCGTACGGCCCCCGTGCGTGGATGCCCTCGGCCCGTGCCTGACGGATGGCGGGTGCAATGATCTCGCGCTCTTCGGGGCCAAAGAGACCGCCCTCGCCCGCGTGCGGGTTCAGGCCCGCAACCGCCAGGCGCGGCGCCCGTCCCAGCATGCGGCGCAACGCGGCGTGCGCGATGCGCAGGGTCTCCAGCACGTTGTCCACCGTGACGCGGGCGATGGCCTCGCGCAGCGGCACGTGGATGCTGACCAGCACCGTACGCAGCTCGTCGTTGGCCAGCATCATGCGCACTGGAACCTGCGCCGCCGGCATGCCCAGGTGCTCTGCAGACACCGCCTGCAGCAGCTCGGTGTGGCCCGGATACAGGCTGTACGGTGCGCCGGCCGCAGCCAGCGCCTCCTTGTTGAGCGGCGCAGTGACCAGCGCCGCCAGCTCGCCGCGCAACGCCGCGCGGGCTGCCCAGAACACCGCGTCGCCGGCGGCCTGGCCGGCGACGGCGCTGAGCTGGCCGAACGCCACGTCGGCCAGCGGCGCGACCACCTGCATAACGGGAATGCAGCGCGGCGGCACCCGGGCGACCTGCGCCACGGCGGTCAGTTCGGCCACGGGCAGTGGCACGCCTGTCCCCGCCTGCGCAACCAGCGCCGCGGCGCGCCGGATCGTGGCCACGTCACCCGCGACCAGGCAGCCGCGCATGTGCTCGGGCGCCTCGGCAAACGCGCGGGCGATGATCTCGGGGCCAATGCCGGCGGCGTCGCCCATGGTGACGGCAATGGGAGCGCCGGCGCGGGGTTGCGGCATGGTGGCTCAGGCCGGGTTGTCGATGTCGATGAACTGATGCGCAATGCCCAGTTGCGCCGCCACGTGGCCGGCCAGCGCCGGCGCGCCGTAGCGCTCGGTGGCATGGTGCCCGCAGGCCAGAAAGGCGACGCCGCACTCGCGTGCCAGGTGCGCCTGCGGCTCGGAGATCTCGCCGGTAATGAACGCCTGTGCACCGGCATCGATGGCCGCTTCAAAGAAGCCCTGCGCGCCGCCGCTGCACCAGCCTATGGTCGCGATGGGCGCCGCAGGCTCGCCAACCACGATGGCTTCCCGCCCCAGCACGCGTTCCACGTGCGCGGCCAGCTCGGCGGCGTCCGCAAACACGCCTCCATCTTCCCGGCGGCCCAGAAACCCCAGGTCCTGCTCGCCAAAGTGGCGCTCGGTGACCAGCCCGAAGCGCCGCGCCAGCTCGGCATTGTTGCCCAGGCCCGGGTGCGCGTCCAGCGGCAGGTGGTAGGCAAAAAGGTTGACGTCGTGCTGCAACAGGCGCGCCAGGCGCGGCTTCATCCAGCCCGTGACCGTGCTGCGCTGGCCGCGCCAGAACAGGCCATGGTGGACCAGGATGGCGTCGGCATCGGCGGCAATGGCCGCTTCAATCAGCGCCAGGCTGGCCGTGACGCCGGAGACGATCTTGCGCACCTGCCGGCGGCCCTCGACCTGCAGCCCGTTGGGCCCATAATCGCTGAAACGGGCCGGCTCAAGCACTGCGTCAAACGCTGCAAGCAATTGCTCTCGGGTGGCTGCCATCACAAATCCATGAAAATACAAGCTGCAAGAACTCTCCCCCGCGCCGGGGCCGCGGCAAGCCGTCGCGCCGCGCGTGGCCATGCCCGGATTGTCCCATCCCTGACCGTCGTCGCCGCATGAAACGTCTCTGGCTGATATTTTCACAGGCCGTCACGGTGCTGCTCGCGGCGTACTTCGTCGTGCTCACGCTCAAGCCCGGTTGGCTCGGGCCGCTGGGCCCCAGGGGGGGAGCTGGCACCGTCTCCATCCTGGAGGCGGCGGCGGACCTGCCCGCCACGACGCCAGCGCCCGGCAGCCTGAGCGCTGCCGTGCGCAAGGCCGCGCCCGCGGTGGTCAGCATCAACACCAGCACGACAGCGCGCCACCCGTTCAGCAACGACCCCTGGTTCCGCTTCTTTTTTGGCGACAGCGCCCCGGGGCAGATCTCCAGCCTGGGTTCGGGCGTGATCATGACGCCGGAGGGCTACATCGTCACCAACAACCATGTGGTGCAGGGTGCCGACAGCGTGGAAGTGGTGCTGCCGGACAAGCGCCGCGTCGCGGCCCGGGTGGTGGGTACCGACCCGGAGAGCGACCTGGCCGTGCTCAAGATCGCACTGGACGGCCTGCCCGTGATGACGCTGGGCAACTCGGACCTGCTGGAAGTCGGTGATACGGTGCTGGCCATAGGCAACCCCTTTGGCGTGGGCCAGACCGTGACCAGCGGCATCGTCAGCGCGCTGGGCCGCAACCACCTGGGGCTGAGCACTTTCGAGAACTTCATCCAGACCGACGCGGCGATCAACCCGGGCAACTCCGGCGGCGCGCTCACCGACGTGCGGGGCCACCTGCTGGGTATCAACACGGCCATCGTGTCGCGGTCCGGCGGCAGCATGGGCATAGGCTTTGCCATCCCGGTCAACACCGTGCGGCAGGTGATGCAAAGCATCATTGCAACCGGCCACATGGTGCGTGGCTGGATAGGCGTGGAGCCCAGCGACCTGACGCCCGAGCTGGCGCAGGCCTTTGGCAGCAACGTTGAAGAGGGCGCGATCGTGGTCGGCGTGCTCAACCGTGGCCCGGCGGCGGCTGCCGGCCTGCGGCCCGGCGACATCATCACGCGCGTGGCAGGCGAGCCGGTACGAAGCGCCGCGGAGCTGCTCTCGCGCATCTCCAGCCTCAAGCCGGGGGGCAAGGTTCCGTTCACCGTGCACCGCGGCGCCGTGAAAAACGAGGTGGACGTCACGCCGGCGCAACGGCCCACGCCGCAGACGCCGCGCTGACTGGCGTTGAGCGTTGAGCGTTGAGCGTTGAGCGTTGAGCGTTGAGCGTTGAGCGTTGAGCGTTGAGCGTTGGGCGTTGAGCGTTGAGCGTTGAGCGTTGAGCGTTGAGCGTTGAGCGTTGAGCGTTGAGCGTTGAGCGTTGAGCGTTGAGCGTTGAGCGTTGAGCGTTGAGCGTTGAGCGTTGGGCGTTGAGCGTTGAGCGTTGAGCGTGGTGGGCACACGCTGGACGCTGAACGCTCAGCGCGTTGCGCGAACGCCAAACGCTGGACGCACTTCGCTCAACCTCTTTTCATCATGAGCCGCCGCAGGCGGCTTTCATCCGAGGCCCGCAAGGGCCGGGATCATCGATCATCTGGACAGGTTGAGCATCAAGCGTTGGGTGTGGCGGGCATGCGCTGGACGCCGGACGCAACACGCGCAACCTCATCACGGCGAGGTCATCCGTCATGCGCCTGATCTTGCCGGGCATCGTGTCCAGTCAGATCGTCAGGGCTTGGCGGCCTCGCTTGCGTCCTTGCGTTCCGGCTCGTCTTCTTCCCGGCGGATGAACATGCTGGCGGCCCAGATCCCGCATTCGTAGAGCAGGCACATGGGGATGGCCAGTGCCAGCTGCGAGACCACGTCCGGTGGCGTGATGATGGCGGCGACCACGAACGCCAGCACGATGAAATAGCCGCGAAAATGCCTGAGCTGCGCTACCGTGACCACGCCGATGCGCACCAGCACCATCACCGCGATCGGCACCTCAAAGGTCAGGCCAAACGCCAGGAACATGGTCAGCACGAAGCTCAGGTACGCGTCTATGTCCGGCGCGGCGGTGATGGATTCGGGCGCAAACGCCTGGATCATGGCAAACACGCGGCCAAACACCACGTAGTAGCTGAACGCGACCCCGGCAAAAAACAGCACCGTGCTGGAAATCACCAGCGGCAGCACCATTTTCTTCTCGCGCAGGTACAGCCCCGGCGCCACGAACGCCCAGACCTGGTAGAGCACCACCGGCAGCGCCAGCATGAACGAGGCCATGAGCAGGATCTTCAGCGGCACCATGAAAGGCGAGATGACCGACGTGGCGATCATGGTTGCCCCCCGCGGCAAGTGCGCGACCAGCGGCGCAGCCAGCCAGTCGTACAAGTGGCTGGGTCCCGGGTAGATGGAGAGCACGATGGCCACGGCAGCCACCGCAATGACGGACTTGACCATCCGGTTGCGCAGCTCCATCAGGTGCTCGACAAACGGCTGCTCGGTACCGGCCAGCTCGTCTTCCGGGTCGGGGGCGGATTTCTTGTCGGTCATGAAGCAGGCGATGGCATCGCAAGGGCTCGCGATAATTCAGGTTCCGGCTGGCCCCTGGGCCATGACCGGCGTGGGCGGCGAAAAAACAGCGGCTGCGGCGGCGCGCGACGCCCACCCGGCCTCACCTGGACCCGGGGCGGAAACGCGCCACGCGCGCCGCCCCCGATTGCACGTGGCGGCGCACGCGGTGGCGCGTCTTGTACCACTGCGGCGTTGCACCGCGCTTGAGGCGCCAGTTCTTGTGCGGATTGCGGTACCTGGGTGGCGGGCGCACCGGCCTCGAGGCGATGGCAGTATCGGCTTCACTGCCGCTGCCGCTCCCCGGCCCGCCCAGCGCGCTGCTCACGTCCTTGCCCAGGTCATTGAGCTCGGCGGTGGCCTCGCTCCAGTCCTTTTCAAAATCAGCCGCGGTCTCGCGCATGCTCTTTTCAACGTCGCGTCCGGCGCTCTCCACCGTCTCCTTCATCTTCTTGAGCTCGTCCAGGTCCATGGCCTCGTTGACCTCGCGCTTGACGTCGGCCACGTAGCGCTGCGCGCGGCCCAGCAGCGTGCCCACCGTGCGTGCAACGCCCGGCAGCTTTTCAGGGCCGATCACGATCAGCGCCACCGCGCCGATCATCGCCATTTTGGAAATCCCAAGATCAATCATGAATTACCTGCCGTGGACCACGGCGCGCCGGGCCGGGACGGTTCAGCTTTTTTCCGTGGCTTCGACGTCTATGGTCTCTTCACGCGCGGTGGTGGTCGTGTTGTTGGTCACCTGCCCGGCGGGCGCGTCCGGATCGCCTTCGTTGTCCTTCATGCCTTCCTTGAATTCCTTGACTGCGCTGCCCAGGTCTCCGCCTATGTTCCGGAGCTTCTTGGTCCCGAAAATCATGACGACGATCAAGAGCACGATCAGCCAGTGCCAAATTGAAAATGAACCCATAACTCGATACTCCCAACAACGGAAAACGTGCGCCTGTGTCGCTCAATTACTGATTCTAGCCCGGAAACCGCTTGTTTTGCGCTGACACGGCCTGCGACGCAGGTGGACGCGGGATCAGTTGGCCTGGCCCTTTTTCCAGGACCGCGCCCCGCCCATGACATGAAAATGCAGGTGCGCCACCTCCTGCCCGCCCTCCAGGCCGGTGTTGACCATGATGCGAAAGCCTCCGTCCGGGTACGGATTGCAGCCCTGCTCCATGGCCAGCCGGGGCGCAAGCCCCAGGATGCGGCCCAGCAGCGCCTGGTGCCCCTCGTCCACGTGCAGCATGGACTCCAGGTGCACCTTGGGCAGGATCAGGAAATGCACCGGCGCCCCGGGTGCGATGTCGTGAAACGCCAGCAGTTCCTCGTCCTCATAGACTTTCTTGCACGGCAGGTCGCCGGCAATGATCTTGCAGAAGACGCAATCTGGATCGGATGCGGCAGCAGTCACTCAAGACTCCTCATGAATACATGGGCCGCGCCGCGTTCATGCGCAGCATGCCCTTGACGATGCGGTACAGGAACCACACCGACACGACGGTCCAGGCAAGCAGCCCGGGCAGCAGGAACAGCAGGAACAGCGGCAGCGTGACCACGTAAAAGAACCCGGCCCACAGCACCGAGCGGATGCGCCACCTGAAGTGGCTGGCATGCCAGGTACCAAAGGCATCGTCGCGCTTGACCAAGTCGATGATCAGCGCAATCACCAGCAGCACGATACTGGCCTGGGCGCCCGGGATCACCGCCGCAATGGCAACGATGAAGTGCAGCAGGTAGCTGACCAGCCCCCAGGCGCGCAGCGCGTCGTCGTCGCCTGCCGGCGGCTGGACATCGAAAATGGGGTCATTTCTCATGTTGCGGCTCCTGTTGGCGGCGGGGTCCTGCAGTGCGCGCTGCCCGCACGCGCCCCGGTCACGACGCCTTGCGGCGCGCCTTTTCCTCCAGCCCGGAGAGGCCTTCCCGCCGCGCCAGTTCGGCAAGCACGTCGGCGGCGGCCAGGTCATAGTACGCCAGCGCGACCAGGGTGTGGAACCACAGGTCGGCGGCTTCGGAGACGATGCGCTCGCGCGCGCCGCCCTGCTCGACGTTCTTGGCGGCAATGACCAGCTCGGTGGCCTCTTCGCCTATCTTTTTCAGGAAGACGTCGGGGCCGCGCTGCAGGAGGCCGGCGACGTAGCTGCTCGCGGCATCGCCGCCCGCGCCCGGCCTGCGGCTGGCAATCACCTGCGAGAGGCGGGCGAGCACGTCCGGCGTCATCTTCATGCCTTCAGGTATAGATGGAACCGGGATCTTTCAAGACCGGGTCCACCGCCTGCCAGGCGCCGTCCTCAAGAACGCTGAAAAAACAGCTGTGCCGGCCGGTGTGGCAGGCAATGCCCGGATCGTGACCTTCCTGCGTGACCTTGAGCAGCACGACGTCGCGGTCGCAGTCGATGCGGATTTCGTGGACCCGCTGCACGTGGCCGGACTGCTCGCCCTTGAACCACAGCCGCTGCCGCGAGCGGCTGAAATAGACGGCGCGCCCCAGCGCAGCCGTCTGCGCCAGCGCGTCGCGGTTCATCCAGGCCAGCATCAGCACATCGCCCGTCCCGGCTTCCTGCGCAATGGCCGGCACCAGCCCCTGCCCGTCCCACGCCACTTGATCCAGCCAGCTCATGGCCCCATTGTCCGCGATTCGCGCGTCGGCTGGCAAGCCCTTTGTGACAC
Organism: Ottowia sp.; assembly: GCA_023228705.1. Lineage (GTDB taxonomy): Bacteria > Pseudomonadota > Gammaproteobacteria > Burkholderiales > Burkholderiaceae_C > Ottowia. The sequence goes on from JALOAS010000005.1 coordinate 46,167, forward strand.
CAAAAGCGTCCAGCGTTGAGCGTTTGGCGTCCAGCGAAGCCACGCCAAACGCTTAACGCTCAACCTCTTCCACAGCATCGGCCAGGGTGCTGGCCTCCGGACGACCGTTGGTCGTCCAGGGTCATCGCGGCGCAGCCGCAATCATCGATGCGCCAGCGAGGTCATCCGTCATGCGCCACGCTCAACGCCAAACGCTCAACCTCCCCATGGCGCCCTCGCCGCGATTTCCCGCTGATGACCGATGATCCTAGATTCAGCAGTCGAACGCTGCCTGGTGTGCATATCTTGTTGTGATCAAAGGAAAAGCCAAGCTTGCACGAGCACACCATTTTGATGACCACGCCATGCACCCGATCGCACAGCGCTGGACGCGCCATGCTGCGTTGCTCCGCCTTGCAGACAGTAGTCTGCCGCGTTGTCGCGCCTTGCCTGGCACGCCCATCGCAGCGCGCTCGAACGCATCCAACTACTGAATCTAGGAGTCTGTCGGGCTTTGGCGATCGTAGCGTTCTCGAAGAGCGGCGAAGCCAACCGAGTGGGAAAGCGAGGACAGTTTTGTTTGATTTTGAGGCGCATAGCCCAGCTATGCAACGAAAAAGCGGGCAAAAATGGACCGCTTCTCCCACCGGCGCAGTAGATTGGACCAAAGTCCGACAGGCTCCTGGGATGATCCCGGCCCTTGCGGGCCCTGGATGAAAGCCGCCTGCGGCGGCTGATGAAGGTTTGGCGTCAAGCGTTCAGCGTCCAGCGTAAGCCCATCACGCTCAACGCTCAACGCTCAACGCCCAACGCTCAACCTCCCCATAACGCTCAACCTCCCCATCATGGCGGCGCAGCCGCGGTCATTGATGCCGCGCAGCGGCAAGATCATCCGTCATGAGCGCCCAACGCCCAACGCTCAACCTCTTCTACAGCACGCCCTGCGCCAGCATGGCGTCGGCAATCTTGACAAAGGCCGCCACGTTGGCGCCCTGCATGTAGTTGATCCGCCCGTCCGGCTGCTCGCCATGGCGCACGCAGTTGCCGTGTATGTCCTTCATGATGTCGCGCAGGCGTACGTCCACCTCGCCGTGCGACCAGGCCAGGCGGATCGCGTTCTGGCACATCTCCAGCCCGGAGGTGGCCACGCCGCCGGCGTTGCTGGCCTTGCCCGGCGCGTACAGCACGCCGGCGTCCAGGAACAGGTGCGCAGCGTCCAGCGTGCACGGCATGTTGGCACCCTCGGCAACGCAGGACACGCCGCCGGTCATGAGGCGCCGCGCGTCGTCGGCGTCCAGCTCGTTCTGCGTGGCGCAGGGCAGCGCAACGTCCACGGGCACGTGCCACGGCCGCTTGCCCGCTTCAAACGCCAGCTTGTGCTGGCTGCAGAAGTCGGCCAGCCGCCCGCGCTGCACGTTCTTGAACTCCATGAGTTCGGCCAGCAGCGGCTGGCTGATGCCCTGGTCGCAGACCAGCGTGCCGCCGGAGTCCGACAGCGTGACCACGCGCGCGCCCTGCTCCAGCGCCTTGGCGCAGGCGTACTGTGCCACGTTGCCGGCGCCGGAGATGCTGACGCGCTTGCCCTCCAGGCTGGTGCGCTGGCGGCGCAGCATTTCCTCGACAAAGTACACCAACCCGTAGCCGGTGGATTCGGGCCGCATGAGGCTGCCGCCAAAGGCGATGCCCTTGCCGGTGAAGATGCCGCTGGCGTCGTTGCTGAGCTTTTTCATCATGCCGGCCATGTAGCCGACCTCGCGCGCGCCCACGCCTATGTCGCCGGCCGGCACGTCGGTGTTGGGACCCAGGTGGCGGAACAGCTCCTGCACCAGCGCCTGGCAGAAGCGCATGACCTCGCCGTCGGACTTGCCCTTGGGGTCAAAGTCGCTGCCGCCCTTGGCGCCGCCCATGGGCAGCGTGGTCAGCGCGTTCTTGAAGGTCTGCTCAAAGCCCAGGAACTTGAGGATGGACAGGTTGACCGTGGGATGAAAGCGCATGCCGCCCTTGTACGGGCCTATGGCCATGCTGTGCTGCACGCGGAACGCGCGGTTGACGCGGGTGCGGCCCCGGTCGTCGACCCAGGCCACGCGAAACTGCACCACCCGGTCCGGCTCGACCAGCCGCTGCAGCAGCCCGTGCCCACGGTACTGCGGCTGCTTTTGCAGGAACGGCCACAGCGACAGCATGACCTCGCGCACCGCCTGCAGGAATTCGGGCTGGTCCGGGTCGCGCCTGCGCACGGCGTCCATGAACTCTTCCAAATCAGGCATCTTCAATCCGTTCTCCTTGAGCGTTGCCCGGTGGCGTGGGCAACGCCGCCCGGCAGAAAATCAGCGCGCAGCGCGGCGCCGGCAGGCCCGGCCGCGACGCGCCGCTGCAGCGGCTACAGACGGACCGCGATGCCGCGGCCGGCCAAGTACTGCTTGACCTCGGCAATGCGCAGCGTGCCAAAGTGAAAGACGCTGGCGGCCAGCACGGCGTCCGCGCCACCCTTTTCCAAGCCGTCAGCCAGATGCTCCAGTGTACCGGCGCCGCCCGAGGCGATGACCGGCACGGAAACCGCGTCGCTGACGGCCCGCGTCAGCGCCAGGTCAAAGCCGTCCTGCGTGCCGTCGCGGTCTATGCTGGTGAGCAGGATCTCGCCGGCGCCCAGCTCGGCCACCTCGCGCGCCCACGCCACCACATCGCGCCCCGCGTTGCGCTGGCCGCCGTAGCTGTATACGTCCCAGCCGGCGCCGCGCTCGGCCTGCTCCGGCCCCTTGCGCTCGCCGGCGTCTATGGCCACCACCAGGCGCTGGCTGCCGTAGCGCCACGCCGCGTCAGAAACAAGCTGCGGGTTGGCAATGGCCGCTGAATTGAACCCCACCTTGTCGGCACCAGCGTCCAGCAGGCGGCCGATGTCGGCCAGCCCATGGACGCCGCCACCCACGGTCAGCGGAATCGACAGGCGCGCGGCCACCGCCTGGATGACCGGCAGCATGAGGTCGCTGCCCTCGGTGGTTGCGGTGATGTCCAGCAGCGTGAGCTCGTCCGCGCCCTGCTCGTCGTAGCGCTGGGCGATTTCAACCGGGTCGCCGGCGTCGCGCAGTTCAACAAATTTGACACCCTTGACGACGCGGCCGTGGGTCACGTCCAGGCAGGGAATCACGCGTCTTGCGTGCATGTTCAATCTCCGGCAAGCTGGTCGGCGCGCTCCTGGGCCGCGGCAAAGTCAAGCGCCCCGGAATAAATCGCCCGACCGCAGATGACGCCCTCCACCCCGTCTTCATTGACTGCGCACAGTGCCTCGATGTCGGCCAGGCCAGCCAGGCCACCGGAGGCAATCACCGGCACGTCCACCGCACGGGCCAGGTCCACGGTCTGCGCCACGTTGATGCCGCTGAGCATGCCGTCGCGGCCGATATCTGTGTAGATGATCGCGGCCACGCCCCACTGCTCGAACTTGCGCGCAAGGTCGGTGGCGTCGTGCCGCGTGAGCTTGCTCCAGCCGTGCGTGGCCACCCGGCCGTCACGCGCGTCCAGGCCGGCGATCACGTGCCCCTCAAAGGCCGCGCAGGCATCCTGCGCAAAGCCCGGGTTCTTGACTGCGGCGGTGCCGATGATGACGTAGTCCACGCCCAGGTCCAGGTAGCGCTCGATGGTGTCCAGGTCGCGGATGCCACCGCCCAGCTGCACGGGGATCTCGCCGTCCACCTCGTCCAGGATGGCGCGGATCGCCGCCAGGTTGCGCGGCTCGCCGGCAAAGGCGCCGTTCAGGTCAACCACGTGCAGGCGCCGCGCACCCTGGTCGAGCCAGTGCGCCGCCATGGCGGCCGGGTTTTCACCGAAGGTGGTGACCTGGTTCATGTCACCTTGCTTGAGACGCACGCAGCGGCCGTCCTTGAGGTCGATGGCGGGAATGAGCAACATGTCGAAACTGGAAAATGAAGACGGAAAAAAGGGGAATGCGTCGTGCGCGGGCGGCAGCAGCGCGGGCCTCGGCAGATGCGCCGGATGTTGGAGCTGGATGTCGCGTTAACGTGGCCGGTGGGTTCGGTTGCCAGTGGGATCGGCTGCAAAAATGGTAGCGCCTGCGTTTTGGCAGGTAAAGAGAAAACCCCATCCTGTGTTGGCAAAACCACAGCCAGATGCTACAGCGCGCCCTTGGTCGAGGGGATCTGTCCGGCCATGCGCAAATCTGGCGCCAGCGCCATGCGCAGCGCACGACCAAACGCCTTGAAGATGGTCTCTATCTGGTGGTGCGCGTTCACGCCCTTGAGGTTGTCCACGTGCAGCGTCACCCCGGCGTGGTTGACAAACCCCTGGAAGAATTCGTGCAGCAGCTGCGTGTCAAAGCTGCCCACGATGGCACTGGTCAGCTGCATGCTGGTGTACAGCCCCGGCCGGCCGGAGAAATCCACCACCACGCGCGACAGCGCCTCGTCCAGCGGCACCAGGCTGTGCCCGTAGCGCGTCAGGCCGAGCTTGTCGCCCACGGCCTGCCGCATGGCCTGGCCCAGGGTTATGCCCACGTCCTCCACCGTGTGGTGGCCGTCTATGTGCAAGTCGCCCTTGGCCTGCACGTACAGGTCGATCAGCCCGTGGCGCGCAATCTGGTCCAGCATGTGGTCTAAAAAGCCAATGCCAGTCTCCAGCTGCGCCTGCCCGGTCCCGTCCAGGTTCAGGCGCACGACGATCTGCGTCTCGGCCGTGTTGCGCGAGACTTCAGCGGTGCGTAGCGTGTTCATGGTGGCCAAAACTCCGTTCAACCTGGATTCCGCAAGTTCAATCTGAAAGAGTATCACGCAAGGCGGCCAGCAGCGCATCGACCTGCTCGTCGGTGCCTATGCTGATGCGCAAGAAGGACGCGATGCGCACCGGCTGCGTGAAATGGCGCACGAGCACGCGGCGCCGGCGCAGCGCCTGCGCCAGCTCGGCGCCGTCGCGGCCGGGAAAGCTGGCAAAGAGGAAATTCGCCTGCGACGGCAAGACATGGGCGCCCAGGTCCCGCAGGCGGCCGGCAAGGCGATCGCGCGTGGCCATGATGCGGGCGCGGGTCTGCTCGAGCCAGGCCACGTCCTGCATCGCCGCCTGTGCTCCGGCCTGCGCCAGGCGCCCCAGCGGGTACGAGTTGAAACTGTCCTTGACGCGCGTGAGCCCGGCGATCAGGTGCGCCTGCCCCAGCGCGTAGCCCACGCGCAGGCCGGCCAGCGCGTGCGACTTGGACAGCGTGCGCACCACCAGCAACTGCGGGTACTCGGCCACGAGCGCGGCAGCCGATTCGGCGCCGAAGTCGACGTAGGCCTCGTCCAGCACCACCACGCTGCCGGCATTGCCCGCGAGCAGGCGCCGGATCTCGGACAGCGGCAGCGCCATGCCGGTGGGCGCGTTGGGGTTGGCCAGCACGATGCCGCCATTGCTGCCGGCCTGCAGGTAGTCATCCACGCGCACGCCAAAGTCATCAGCCAGCGGCAAGGGCCGGCTGGCAATGCCGTAGAGCCGGGCATAGACTGGATAAAAACTGTACGTGATATCCGGGTAAAGGATGGGCGCCGAGTGCTGCAGCAGGGCCATGAACGCATGCGCCAGCACTTCGTCGGAGCCGTTGCCGACAAACACCTGGGAGGCATCCAGGCCATGATGCGCTGCCATGGCCTGGCGCAGCGCCACGGCCTGCGGGTCGGGGTACAGGCGCAGGCTGTCCGCCGTGGCCGCCGCCAGCGCCTGCAATACTGCGGAACTGGGTCCGTAGGGGCATTCGTTGGTGTTGAGCTTGACCAGGCCGGCCACCTTGGGCTGCTCGCCTGGGACGTAGGGCGTGAGCGTGTGGACGACGGGGCTCCAATAGTGGCTCATGATGCTGGGTTCAGCCTGGATTCAGTTGGATGCGCAGGGGCGTGCTGCGGCGGACGCCCGTGCGCGAGGCGGAGCAACGCAGCGTGGCGCGTCCGGCGCGGTGCAATGGTGCGCATGACGCATTCACCAAAACGGTGATTCTGGAAAATGTCAAATGACGAATTGCCACAGCAGGTCATTACCAGAAACCAGAAACAGACGGTCAACCATGCGGAATCCAGGATCATGGCGGCGCAGCCGCCGTCATTGCCGCCGCGCAGCGGCGAGGTCATCCGTCATGCGCTTGGGAGTTGCCGAGCATTGTTTCCAAGCAGGCCGGTCACTGTCAATACGGCAGCAGCGCTCGCGCGGCAAGCACAAGCTGGTGATGATAAGCGCAAACCCGATCGCGCAAGTCTTCGGGGCGCATCAACATCCAATCGGGCCACGAGAACCCAGGCACTGTGTCACAAGAACGCCCGCCGTTTGCTGGCTGCACGCCAGCGCGCGCGCGGGTCTTCGAGATGGGTGTCCGTTGTCTTTTTCGCTAACCTCCCATCGCGGCGGCGCAGTCACTGCGGCTGCGCCGCCGTCAGGGTCTTGTAGACGCCGCAGCCCACGTACAGGTCTGCCACCCGCTGCACGAACGACATCTTGTGCTGCACCGCGTTGGTCGCCGGGTTGGTGAACTCGTATTCGACCCAGCCCGGGCCCTGCTCCGCCTGCGTCACGATGTCGTGCAGCAGGCCGTTGCCGTCAACGCCCGCGACATCCTGCACCCGGGTGCCCACCTTGGCCGGGTTGCCACCAAAGGCCAGGTAGGTGCCGTTGCCGTCCAGTGCAAACACATACATGTCGCGGTCGTGGTAAGGCTGGGCCGGGTCCGACAGGGTCTGCAGGTAGTTGCTGCGGTCAGGGCAGCTCCGGTGCAGGGACACCGCCTGCTGCACCAGCGCCACGGCCTCGTCTGCCGTGCCCTGCTGCAGCCGGAACGCCCTGACCGCCTCGGCCAACGTGCCGGCGCGCTCCTCGAGCGCGCGCGTTTGCAGCAACGCGTTGCCGGCCATGGTTGCGTTGTCGTGCGTGATCTCGTCAAGCTGGCGTACCGCGGAGTCGATTTCGGCCAAGCCCGCGCTCTGGCTGCTGGCCGAATCGGCAATCTCGCCGACGTTGCCCGCAACGCTGTGCACGCCTTCCACCACCGATGCAAAGCCGGCGCCGGCGGAACGAATCTGCTCGACGCTGGATTCCACCTGCTGCACCGCACCGCTGATCAGGTCGCGGATCTGGCGCGCTGCCTCGGCCGAGCGCCCGGCCAGTGCACGGACCTCGGAGGCAACCACCGCAAAGCCGCGGCCCTGCTCGCCGGCGCGCGCGGCTTCCACCGCCGCGTTCAGCGCCAGGATGTTGGTCTGGAAGGCAATGCTGTCGATGGTGCCTATGATCTCGCCCATGCGGTTGGCGTCCTGCTGGATCTGGTCTATGGCCTGCACCGCGTGCTCCATCACCTGCGCGCCGGTGTCTGCCGCCTGCAGCAGGTCCTTGATGCGCGCGGCCGCGGCGGCGGCGGCCTGCGCGTTGCCGGTCACGGCTTCTGAAAGCTGCGCCACGCTGGCACCGGTTTGCGCCAGGCTGGACGCCTGCTCCTCGCTGCGCGTGGCCAGCTCCAGGTTGTTGCTGGTCAGGTTGCGCCCGGCTTGCGCCACCAGCGCTGCGTTGCTGCGGATATTGGCCACCATGGCAGACAGGGTCAGCAACATGCGGTCCAGCTCCCGCCCGATGCCGGTCAGCTCGTCGCGGCCGTCCAGCCCGCTCAGGCGACGCAGGTCACCGGCCGCCGCGTGATCCATGGTCTGGTCAAGCCACCTCAGCACCCCGCTCACGTTGGCCCAAAGCGCCAGTGCCAGGTAGAGCATGACACCAATGGCCAGCGCACACCAGGTCCACACGGCGGCCGCAGACGGCTGCGGCCTGGCCAGCAGCAGCGCCGCAACGACCAGCGACAGGCAGCCAAAGCCCGCCAGCAGGGCCAGCTTGCCACCCAGGCGCAGGCGGCGCAGGATCCAGATTCCGGGGGTGAGAAGAAATGTGTGTTGCATCTGTTGCTCCTGTTGTGCGGCAGCCCGTCGGCGTGCCTCCTGCCGTCTTCCTGCGCGTCAGCCGCGCCTGAGACCGTCCTGCGTCCGGGGCGTGGCAACGCCGGTGATGAGGCCGCTGCCGCTGGCCTCGGCCGGAATCACCTGGCTCCAGTCCAGCCGGGCGATGTCCTCCACCGACGCCACCACGAACGCTTGCGTGCTGCGTGCTTACTTGGCGCGGATCATCAGGCTGGGCTCGGCGTCCAGTCGGCAGCCGACCACGTCCGGCAGGTCAGGGACCGGGATCATCCCAGAATCCGCAGTTGACCGCTTGTTTTCTTTGGCAGCTATTTGTTATTGCTCGAGTTTTTGCGTTTTTCAATGTCCCCCCCATCAGATGAAGACGCTACGGGCCTGTGGTGCCGCTGTCGCGCCGCGTCACCCATATCGACCGGCGGCGGTAAAACTTGACCTTGCGCATCGCTCCTGCGCGCGGCGATCGATCGTCCGACCCGTGCACACAACGGCGGCTCGCGCTGTTTTGGTACGCTTGCGCTGATGCTGCCGTTGTGCGCCGCACGGGAGCGAGTTGACCGGCACTTGCACCGGCGCAGTGTGCGCCAGTCAACATATCCCCATCTGCAACCGACCACAGCCATGACCACGAAAACCGCACGACGCGCAAAAAGCAAACGCAGACCCCGGCAGCCACCCATTGGCGAAGGCTGGCGCACCACCGACGCCGATGAAGTCGAGCGCCGGCGCCGGCGCGCTGCCACCGAAAAGCCGCAGGTCCGGGCGCAGGACGGGCGCGCGTATTACGGCGCCTACCGGGTCGCATCGGCGTCCACGACAGGCGCGCGCCGCGTCGAATGGCGCAGTGCCGATCGCCCCATCAACTCCTGCGATTGCCCGGATTACAGCGTCAACGGCTTGGGCACGTGCAAGCATGTCGAGGCGGTGCGGCTGCATCTGCAGGCCCGGCGGCCACCGGCGCGACGCAGCGTATCGGAAATCCACCTCGACCGCAGCCGGCAATACGAACAGGGCCCGGTGGTGCGCGTGCTGTGGGCCAGCGGGCTGGCCGCGAGCGATCCCATCCGGCAGGCAGCCGGGCCATTTTTTGCCGCCGACGACAGCCTGCTGGGCGACCCCGCCGATGCCGTCCCGGCGCTGCAGCGTGCGCTGCACGAGGCGGGGCTGACATCCCGGCAGGTGCGGCTTTCGGCGCACCTGGCGCCCTGGCTCGAGCGGCTGCAGCAGCGCCGGCGACAGCAGGCCGACCGCGCGCACTTTTTGAGCGATGTGGCCACGGGCAAGCGCACGCTGGACATCGTGCGCCACCGGCTCTATCCGTATCAGCAAGAGGGGGTGTTGCACCTGGCATTCGGCGGCCGCGCCATCCTGGCCGACGACATGGGGCTGGGCAAGACGGTGCAGGCGGTGGCGGCCTGTGAGCTGCTGCGTCGCCTGGGCCGTGCCGGGCGCGTGCTGGTGGTCAGCCCCGCGTCGCTGAAAACCGAGTGGCAGGAACAGATCGCGCGCTTTGCGGACCTGCCGGCGCAGATCATCCGCGGCCCGCGCCCGCAGCGGTTGCAGCAGTACCGGGAGCCGGCCTTTTTCAACCTGGCCAACTACGAGCAGATCCTGTACGACGGCGCCGACATCCAGCGCCTGCTGGCGCCGGACATCATCATCCTTGATGAAGCGCAGCGCATCAAGAACTGGCAGACCAGGACCGCCGATGCGGTCAAGCGGCTCGCCAGCCCCTACGCCTTCGTGCTCACCGGCACGCCGCTGGAGAACCGCATCGACGAGGTCTATTCCATCGTCCAATTCGTCGATCCGCACATTTTCGGGCCGCTGTTTCGCTTCAACCGCGATTTTCATGAACTCGACGAACGCGGCCGGCCGGTCGGCTACAAGAACCTGGACCAGATGCACCGGCGCCTGCGCCCCATCCTGTTGCGCCGGCGCAAGTCGGACGTGGAAGGCGAGCTGCCGGAGCGCACCGTCAACACGTATTTCGTCGCCATGCATCCGGAGCAGCGGGTCCGCTACGACGAATACAGCGTCGCGGTGGCGCGCCTGCTGCACGCGGCGCGCAGGCGCCCGCTGCGGCCGGAGGAATTCCAGCGCCTGCAGCAAAAACTGGCCTGCATGCGCATGCTGTGCGACACGCCCTACATCCTGGACGCAGATTGCCGCATCTCGCCCAAGCTCCAGGAGCTGGTCCGCATCCTGGATGACCTGCTGGCCGAGCACGACAACAAGATCATCATTTTTTCGGAATGGACGCGCATGCTCGAGCTGGTGCGCGAGCAGTTGCAAAAAACCGGCACCGGCCACGCCCTGCACACGGGGCAGGTGCCCCAGGACAAGCGCCGCGTCGAGATCAACCGCTTCAAGCAGGATGCGGCCTGCCGCGTGCTGCTGAGCAGCGACGCTGGCGCCACCGGCCTGAACCTGCAGGCGGCCAACGTCGTCATCAACCTGGACCTGCCGTGGAACCCGGCGCGGCTGGAGCAGCGCATCGCGCGCGCCTGGCGCAAGCACCAAAAGCGCCACGTCAGCGTCATCAACCTGGTCTGCGAAAACAGCATCGAGCACCGCATCCTGCACCTGCTGGAGCAAAAGCGATCGCTTGCCGACGGCGTGCTCGACGGCGCGGGCGAGGCCCGAATGGCGCTGCCCTCGAGCCGCAAGATGCTGATCGAGCGACTGGAAGCGCTGGCAGAAACCCGCCTTGCAGGGCAGCCGGCAGCCGCCGCCCATGCCGAATCCGAACCCGCGCCGCCCACCCTGCAGGACCTGCCCGGCGAGCTGCAGGCGCGCCACCCGCAGGCGCTGGACGCACTGGCGCTGTATGCGGCCGGCGACGATGCGCGACCGACGCTTTTTGCGGTGGTCGACGGCGACGCACGGGCGCACGCCGACGTCCTGGCCGCAGCCGCCAACCGCACCGCCGAACGTCCGGAAATGCAGGTGATAGACCGCCAGACCATGGCCGCCATCGAACGCCTGGCCCGAGCGGGCATCGTGTCGATCAACACGCCGGCGCAGCTTCTGCATGGCCGCTGGCCGCAACCGGCGTCCACGGCCGACGCGCCAAATGGCGGCCAGGCGCTGCGGCTCAAGGCCGCGCGCCAGCGCCTGGCCGGCGCCGAGCGCAAACTGGGCATGGCCCGCGTCCTGGCCGAAGGCGGCTACGCCGCCGACACCTGCGCCCCCATGACCCAGGCGCTGGAAGAAGCCCTGGGCGCACTGGCTGACAGCATGGACAGCGGCCTGACGGCACCGATTCCGCTCGCCCGCATCCACGCCGAGCTGGCGCCACGCGCCGGGCTCGACGGCAACACCGTCGCGCTGCTTGCCATCCTGCGCGAAACCCCGTCGGCGCCGCCGGCAGGCGCGCTGGCGCTGGTGGCCGGTACCCTGGAAGCCATCGGTACGGCGCTCGAGCGGCAGGCACTCAACCTGGGTTCAAACGATCCCTGATCCGCCAGCCCGCTGTTCCTTCACGTCGCGCTTCAAGAAGTGGGTGTCCGTTATCCCACTGCTGTCAGCTTTCCGGGCTCAACGAACGCCAGCAGAAGATCATCGTTGACCCAGGAATGAGGCCTGGCTGGACGGCCTTTCTATGCGTTCCCCATTCGCAGCGCGGCCAGCGTCAGTTCGGGCGCCTGATCCAGAATTTTGAACAATGCCTTGGCAGCACCCGTGGGGCTGCGCGTGCCCTGCTCCCAATTTCGGATGGTCTCCAGGGGCACGTTGATTTGCGCAGAGAAATCCGCTTGGCTCAAACCCAGCCGCTTGCGTACGCGGCGCACGTAGCGTGCCATATCCTGACGCGCCGCCGCATCGTCCTGCGCGGCGTGCGCTGCAATATCTGCATCAGTTGTGGCATCCAGCCGCTCGGGGTCAACCCGGCCCGTTGTCATGGTGTCAGGGCCGGAAGGGTCAATCGTGACTCGTATGGTTTTCATGGCGCTTCACCTCTCTGGAATTGGCCTGGCGTGCAGAAATGATGCGAACAACGCCTTTTCCCGGGGTGTAGACCACGACGAACAAGCGCCCGTCAATCTGGCCAGCAAGTTGGTAACGGCCTTCTCCATATGGACATCGCGTATCTTGCTGAATCACCCGATCAGGATCAAAAAAAAGCCCGGGCCGCGTACGCAAAATCAAATCCGCGCTCAACGCAGCATGCCTCGCTCTTTGTCTTGTCCCACTCAAACTCCATGGGCAATCATCGCCCTCTGGGCTATGTTTGACAAATGACCCTTGCACAAGCTCCGCTGCCGTCCAAAATGGCCTCTGAATTCAGCGTACCAGCATCCGTCGCGCTGTCCGCTGCCCATGCAGGAACCACCGCTGCTGCCGCGCACACAGCCACGCCGTCGCCCGCGGCGCACCCACCGCCACGCCAACGCGCTCCAGCAGGTGGCAGGCCATGTCGGCAAACGCCATCGCCTTGCAGCCCCAGCCGGTGCAAGAGCGCCGGTCATATCGCGGCCACGTCCCGTGGTTGTCCGGCCGCACCAGCCGGCCCGTCCAGTCCGCCAGCTCGGCATGGATCTGCGGCCAGCGCCGATCCCAGGGCGCGTCAAGCCAGGCTGACGGGGCGGAGCGGGAGCGCGTCATGGCGAAGCTCCCGGGTGAAATGAAGAAAACGATGCGGATGCGACAAAAGCGTCACAGGGACCCCTTGTCCCACCTGGCCTTCAAGAAGTGAGTGCCCTTGAGCCGCGTCTTTGCTGGTTTCGCACTCAGTTGGGTTTGCCGCCGCCGCGAATCGTTGCCACCTCGGCGGGTGTCACGTGTTTTGCCTGATTGCCCCAGGATGAGCGCTCCCAGTTGATCAGATCCGCCGCTTCCACATCATTGAGGTTGCTGCCAAACGGCGGCATGAAGCCGTCGTACTTGGCGCCATTGATGGTCAGCGGCCCTTGTGCGCCATGCAGGACGGTTTCAATTTGCCGTGTGGGATCCGGGTTCGTGACAGCCGGGTTTCCCTTGAGCGGAGGGAACGCCCCCGGGACGCCAAGGCCGGTATCCTGGTGACATGCGGCGCAGGTTTCGCCGTAGAGCTGTTGGCCGTGGTCGGCGTTGTATTGATATTCCGCTGCGGACGCGTAACTTGCCAGCCCCAACGCCAGCGCTGCGGCAATCGGCAAATCAATGTATTTCATGGAATGCTCCTGCGCAGCAAGCTGCCCCACACCAAAACCGGCGCGCAAACGGCTGCGTTCTGTTCCCGGTTGCCAATCCCGACCCGCCATGCAAACGCGTGAACCGCGTTTGCATGGTTGCAGGGAAATCACGCGTCAGTGGAGCGAGGCAAGTTTGACGTCTTTCATGTCCAGCGCCTGGGCCACGTCGAACATGGCCTGATTGAGGAGCTTGTGCGTGTTGCCGTCGGCCTCGTGTCCAAACTGCGCGTCTATGTCCGCCATGACCTGGTTATGCAGCTTGTGCGAAATGGCCTGATCAAACATGTAACCGGCCCAGAAAGTCCCATCGGGCGCGGTGCCAGCTTGTACCAGCGCCTTGGCCAGGGCTTTCCCCTCCAGGTCAGCAGGTGGCGGCAACTTGATGCCCGCTTCGGTCGCGCGTTTCAAGCTGTCCTTGATGGCAAAGGTCATCCCGTTGATGAAACCGTCGACATCCTCCTTGCCGTACTGCTTGGTCAGCTTGGCCACTTCGGCATCCACGGTTTTTGCGCCCAGCATGGCAACCAGTGCGGTGGAAAACTTGAAGTCGGCTGCGCCACCGCCGGCCTTGACCAATGCCGCAGTGGCGGCGAGCGCCGGTTCACCGTTGTAGACGGGGCCGCCGAACCAGTTGGTGGCGGTGTTGGACGTGGCCATCGTGGTCGCGCTGTCCGTGGCAGCAAACGCCGGTGCTGACAGGGCCATCGCCGCTGCAATCGCCGCGGCAAGTGTTGTGTGAGCAAGCTTCATCTTGGACTCCTTTGCGTTGTGACGGCGTACGTCGTCAAGCAATTGAAAGTCTGTGCTCATTCAAGAAGCCCTGAACGGATATGAAGTATTGGGCGCGCGGCTGCAAGCGAGCGTCCACCAGAATGCCGAAATCGGTTGTGCCCACGCTGCGCGTGGCTCGGTGCCAAAGCGATGCGTGCATCGGTGCCTGGCAAGAGAACAGGAAGATAGAGTGTCCTTTGTCTTCTCTTTGGGAAGTGGATGGATGTCTGTTGTCCGCTCTATCCTCGATTCATGAGCTGTTGTTGCAACATACGCTGCGCCGCCCGCTGCCCATGCAGGGAGCGCCGCTGCTGCCGCGCGCACAGCCGCGCCATCGCCCGCAGCACGCCCACCGCCACGCCAACAAAGCGCTCCAGCAGGTGGCAGGCCATGTCGGCAAACGCATCGCCCTGCAATCCCAGCCGCTGCAGGATGGCCGGTTGTGCAGCTTTGATATGCCCACGCTTGTCCGGCCGCACCTGCCTTCCGGTCCACTCCACCAGCTCGGCATACTCCTGCCAGCCAAACGGAATCGCCCACGGCACTTCACCCCGCGCATCAAACGGCATCAGCGGCGCCTGCGCTGGTGCCTCAGCTGCCTTGCCGGGGGCGGCTGCCGGGCGCGTATCGGCCGCTGCCGCCTGCACCGCAGCCCCGCCTGCCTGCACCTGCCGCAGCCGCTCCTGAATCGATGTGTGATCTGATTCCTCCGGCGTGCCGGCCATGCCCGTGCGCACCGGGTTCAGGTCCACGTACGCCATTGCCGCCAGCACCGCTTTTTCATCCAGCAGCGCCTGGCTCTTGAAGCGCCCCTCCCAGAACCGGCCCGTGCAGCCGTCCTCGGCATTGGCCATGCGCGCCACCGTCTCGTTGAGCCGGCGCATGAACCAGGACAGATCGGCCAGCCGCTCCCGATAAGTAGCGGCCATCGAGGCCACCATCGCCAATTCGGCATCACCCATCCTGGCCCGCGCCTGCGGCAGGAGAAACCGCTGCACCAGCAGCGGCCCGGCAAAGACCTGCGTCCAGCGCACAAGCACCTCCTTGTCACTCCAGCAGGCAGCGCGGTCTGCTGCGCAAAGCGCGCCAGGACTTGACCACCGCGGCGCTCGTTCGTCGCAAGCGACGAGCGCCACCGTGGACAAGTCCGCAAACCGCCTTGCACACAAAAATACAGATACTCCCCAACATACAAGGAGGCCAGCCCCCTGGCCGATGGGATGGTTGAGCGTTGCGCGAACGCCAAACGCTGGACGCACTTCGCTCAACCTCTTTTCATCATGAGCCGCCGCAGGCGGCTTTCATACAAGGCCCGCAAGGGCCGAGGTCATCGGTCATCCGGACAGGTTGAGCGTTGAGCGTGGTGGGCACACGCTGGACGCTGAACGCTTGACGCCAAACCTTCATCAGCCGCCGCAGGCGGCTTTCATCCAGGGCCCGCAAGGGCCGAGGTCATCTGTCATCGGCGCCGCACTTCACCAGACGCCAGACGCTTAACGCTCAACGCCTGCCACCAGCCGCTGGCTACAATTCGCCCCATGCCCCTGCCCCACCCCGGCACGCCATCAGCCTGAACACCGCAGCCGCCCTGAACGGACTGAGCGTTCGCACGTGGCAGCGGCGCGTCGCGCAGGGGCAGGTGCCGCAGTTGCGCCGGCCCGGCCCCAGCCAGCAGACGCTGGTGCCGCTGGCGGCGGCGCTGCCGACGCTGACGGTGACGCTGGGCGCCGAAGAAGACGCCGCGCTGCTGGTGCGCGCCGATAACGGCGAGGCGGCAGCGCAGGCTGACGTGGGCGCGCTGCTGGCGCGGCACGCGCTGCAGCAGGCGGCCGATGACGACGGCGGCGACGGCGAAGCGCAGACGGCGGCCAGCATTGCAGCGGTGCTTTACTTCCTGGAGCAGGCGGCGGCGCAGGGCGACGCCGACGCCATGAACTGGCTGGGCACGCTGCACGCGGCCGAGCTGGCCGGTCGGCGCGGCCCGGCAGCCGAGTCGCTGGCGCTGATGTGGGCGGCGCGGGCCGCAGCGCACGGCCATGTGATTGCGCGGCAGCAGATGGCGGCGTTGCGGCAGCAGGTGCTGGCGCCGGGCGGCTGAGCTGGCGGAGAAGCCTGGCATCAGCCGGCTGTCAGCTCACGCTGCAACCGCTGTACGTCTTCCTGCAACAACGGCAGGCTGCTGTGGATGACATCCCACACGATTTCATCGTCAATGTCCGCGTAGCCGTGGATCAGGATATTGCGGAACGCGATGGCGCGCTGATAGCCGCGTATCTCTTGTGCAACCTGCGGTGCACTGCGGCTCAGCTGCCCGAGCGCCTCGCCGATGATTTCCATCTGCCGCTCGACCGCCGAGCGCATCATGGGATGGCCGCGGTAGTCGGCCAAATCCGCCTGGCCCACGAAATCCGTGATCAGCGCGGCCGCTGCGGCTATATCGTATAAATACTTGAGCACCCTAAGCGACATAGACGGTCCGTCGGCTGGCATCGACGCTCTGGCGGAACCAGGGATTGCGTATGCTGCGATCAACGATGAGGTCGATGGGTCTCCCAAACAGCTCCTGCAGATCTTCAAGGAGGCCAAAGTAGGCGTTGGCGGCGCCACCGGGTGGCTGCTCGACAAAGCTGACCACGAAGTCGATGTCGCTGCCTGCGTCGTCAAAGGAACCTGCGGCGGCTGAGCCAAAGACGTCAAGGCGCGCGACGCCATGGCGCTGGGCCAGCGCAGACAACTCAGCGGCACGGGCTGTCAGGAAGGACTGCATGGCGCAATGATCGCATGCCTTGGCAGCTGCGCTCAAGGCCTGGCGCTAGACATCATGGATTGACCTGCCCGTCCTCGAAACGCGTGGATTACGCTACGGGTGACGGGAATCACCGCTCACGCAGAGCCAACATCAAGGAGAGCAGGTCATGAAAGAATTTAGCACGTATG
>JALOAS010000089.1 GCA_023228705.1 Ottowia sp.
GTTGAGCGTTGAGCGTTGAGCGTTGAGCGTTGAGCGTTGAGCGTTGAGCGTTGAGCGTTGAGCGTTGAGCGTTGAGCGTTGAGCGTTGAGCGTTGAGCGCGGTGGACGTACGCCAGCCGCTGGACAGCGTATTCGCTGGACGCTGGACGGCCTACTCGCTGGACGACCTGTCCGCTGGCAGCAGCAGCGAATCCACGCCGTAGAGCCCGGCCAGCTCGCGCAACTGCTGCGGCATGCCGATGACCGACAGCGGCTTGCCTTTTTGCTCGCAGGCACGCCGCAACGCCAGCAGCACCGCCAGCACCGACGAGTCAAAGCGCTCCAGCGCGGCGGCGTCGAGCACCACCGGCGTCTCGTCCTCGGCACGCGCGGCATCAAGCAGCATGCCCAGGCTGGCGCGGGCCTGCCTGTGCGTCAATTCCGGCGGCAACACGAGCAAGGTGCGTCTCCGCTCAGGCTCAGGTTCATTGCTTGGCACCGGCGTCAACCGGCGCCTTGTCGCGTGACGCCAGCGCGTCGATCAGCCCGTCTATCCCGTTCTGGTTGATCTGCTGGCGAAACTGCGAGCGGTAGTTGGCCACCAGCCAGATCCCCAGCACGTTGAGGTCGTAGATGCGCCAGCCCTCCGGCGCGTCGGGCGCGCGCTCCATGCGGTAGTCCACCTGCACGGGCTCCCGGCCGCCCAAGACCCGCGTGCGCACGACGACGTCGTTGTCGTCGGGGCCGGCGCGCAGCGGCAGCACCTCGACGCTCTGGTCGTCCACCTGCTTGAGCGCGCCCGCATACGTGCGCACCAGCAGTTTCTTGAACTCATCCTGCAGCCGCTGGCGCTGCTCGGGCGTGGCCTGGCGCCAGGCAGGTCCCACGGCGGACGCAGTCATGCGGGTGAAGTTGACGTGCGGCATGACCTTCTTGTCGACCATGGCCATGACGTGGTCCAGGTCGCCGCGCTGCAGCGACTGGTCCGAGCGGATAAGGTCCAGCAGCTCGTCGGACAGCTTTTTGATCATCTCGTCCGGCCCCTGCCCGGCAGCGGACACGGACCCGGCGGACAGGCCCAGCCCGGCGACCGCGGCCGCCAGCCCGGCGGAGCGAAGGAAACGGCGGCGTGCGATGGGGTGTGCGGAATTCATCAAAAACATGGGGTCCTTGCGGTTCAGACAACCATCAGAGTCCGCGCCGGCGCAAACAGTTCCGGGCCAGCGGCGCAGGGGCGGGCTGCGCAGGGATCATTCATCCAGGTCCCAGCGCTCTTCTTCATCGGGCGGCGGGTTGCCGTCGTAGACGTCGCTGCGGCGCTTTTGCAGGAAGGCGTCGCGCTTGAAGCTGTACGGGTCCAGCGCGGCCCCGGTCAGCAGGTCGTCCACGCCCAGCACGCGCGAGCGCAGGTCGATGATGCGCAGGGCGGTCAGGCTGTTGCGCACCGGCACGTCGTTCACGTGGTACAGCGGATGCCCCATCAGGTCCACCGGCAGCGCCAGCGAATCACGCAGCGTGGACGGGCCGAAAAACGGCAACACGACGTAGGGGCCGGGCCCGAAGCCCCAGCGCCCCAGCGTCTGGCCAAAGTCCTCGCGGTGGCGCTGCAGCCGCATCTCGGTGGCCGGGTCCAGCACGCCACCCAGCCCGATGGTGGTGTTGATGACCACGCGCCAGAACGAATGCAGCGCGCCCTCGGGCTTGCCCTGGAGCACGTTGTTCACCAGCGACCAGGCATCGCCCAGGTTGTCAAAGAAATTGCCGACGCCGGTTTGCACCGGCCGCGGCACCGCGTCGGAGTAGAGGGTAGCCACCGGCCTGAACAGCGCGCCGTCGACCGTTTCATTGAAGCTTGTCATGGAGCGGTTGTAGCTCTCCAGCGGGTCGGCCGGATCCGGGTAGGCCACCGTGGCGCAGCCAGCCAGCAGCAGCAGGGCCAGCGCGGCCAGCACGGGGGCCAGCAGGCGCGGCAAGGGATGTTTGTTGTGGGTCACGATGGCAACGGAATGTTTTCCTGATGATAGCGGTCGCGAGCTGCCGCCGCTCAGTCACCTGCGGCCGTGTCGAACAGGAAGCGGCTGATGAGGTTTTCCAGCACCACCGCCGACTGCGTTGACGTGATCTGGTCGCCGTTGGCCAGGTCCGCGTCGTCCGCGCCGGCCTCTATGCCGACGTACTGCTCGCCCAGCAGGCCGCTGGTGAGGATCTTGAGCGAGCTGTCGCGCGGAAACTTGTAGCGCGTTTGCATGTCCAGCGCCACCGTGGCCTGGTAGCGCTGGTCGTCAAAGCCGATGTCGGCCACGCGCCCGACGACCACGCCGCCGCTGCGCACTGCCGAGCGCGGCTTGAGTCCGCCCACGTTGTCGAAATAAGCGGTGACGCGATACGTATTTTGCCAGTTGAGCGTCAGGAGGTTGGCCGACTGCAGCGCCAGGAAGACCAGCGCCGCGACCCCCAGCATGACAAACAAGCCGACCCAGACGTCACTTTTGCCGTGTCCCATGCGTATCACCTCTTGCGTTTCACCGTCTCAATAACTGAACATCAGCGCCGTCAGGATGAAGTCCAGCCCCAGCACCACGAGCGACGCCATGACGACCGTGCGCGTGGTCGCGCGCGCCACGCCCTCGGCGGTGGGCCGCGCCACGTAGCCCTGCAGCAGCGCCACGAACGACACCGCCACGCCAAATACCAGGCTCTTGACGATGCCGTTGCCCAGGTCCGCAAAGACGTCGACGCCGCCCTGCATCTGGCTCCAGAACGAGCCCGGGTCGACGCCTATCATGAGCACGCTGACAATCCAGCCGCCCAGGATGCCGACGGCACTGAAGACCAGCGCCAGCAGCGGCATGACGATGACGCCGCCCCAGAACCGCGGCGCGACGATGTGCTGCATGGGATCGACCGCCATCATCTCCAGCGCGGAGAACTGCTCGGTGGACTTCATGAGCCCGATCTCGGCCGCGAGCGAGGTGCCGGCGCGACCGGCAAAGAGCAGCGCGGTGACCACGGGCCCCAGCTCGCGCAGCAGCGACAGCGCGACCATCAGGCCCACGGCCTCGGCCGAGCCGAAGCGCTCCAGGATGTTGTAGCCCTGCAACGCCAGCACGAAGCCGACAAACAGCCCCGACACGGCAATGATGGCCAGCGAATAATTGCCCAGGAAATGGATCTGGTCCCGCACCAGGCCAAAGCGCCGGAACGTGGGACCAAAAAGCGCCAGCAGGCGCCAGAAGAAGCGCGTGGCGTAGCCCATGCGGGCCAGCGCCAGGCGCACGGTGCGGCCCACGTCGCCCGGGTGCCACCATCTCATGGCCGCCGCTCCGCGCCAAAATCCTGCTGCACAGACGGCGCCGGGTAGTGGAAGCGCACCGGCCCGTCGGGGTCCTTGCCGACGAACTGCCGGATGAGCGGGTTGGCGCTGGCGCGCACCTGCGCCGGCGTACCCTGCTCGGCCACGCCGCCGTCGGCCAGGATGACGACCCAGTCGGCAATGTCAAAGGTGGCGCGCACGTCGTGCGAGACGACGATGCTGGTCATGCCCATGGTGTCGTTGAGCTGGCGGATCAGCCGCGCAGCGGTGTTCAGCGAGATGGGATCGAGCCCGGTGAAAGGCTCGTCGTACATGACCAGTTCCGGGTCCAGCGCAATCGCACGCGCCAGCGCCACGCGCCGCGCCATGCCGCCAGACACCTCGGCCGGCATGAGCGCGCGCGCGCCGCGCAGCCCCACGGCGTCGAGCTTCATGAGGACGATGTCGCGGATCAGCGCCTCGGGCAGGTCGGTGTGCTCGCGCAGCGGAAACGCCACGTTGTCAAACACCGAGAGGTCGGTAAACAGCGCGCCCAGCTGGAACAGCATGCCCATGCGCGCACGCGCCGCGTACAGCGCGCGTCGGTCCATGCGCCCCACATCGTCGCCGTCAAACAGCACCTGGCCCTGCTGCGCAACCTGCTGCCCGCCTATCAGCCGCAGCACCGTGGTCTTGCCACCGCCCGATGCGCCCAGAAGCGCCGTGATCTGCCCGCGCCGCACGGCCAGCGTGAGCTCCTGCAGCACCGGCCGCGCCGGGTCATAGCCAAAGGTGACGCCTTGCAACGCAACCAGCGCGTCGGATGCACGATCGGCAGAAGAATGAGGCGCAGCGGTCATAAAAAAAAACGGCCTGGATGCGTTCGGCCCGAACTTGCATTCTAAGGGGCGCACGTGCCGCGATGGGCGCCCGGCAGCGCCGCGGTGTTCCGGCTTGGGCTGGCGACAGTGCTTGAGCCCAAGGGATTTGCCGGATAGCGAAAGGCGGTTCTTGTCAACTGTGCAGTTTGCCGGAATATGCGTCCGCCGGCGCAGTTTGTTTCTGCCTGCGCGGGTGGGGGTTGGGGGTGTGGTTTTGCCAATGGGGTGGCTGGATAGCGAACGCGGGTTTTTGTCAACGGTGTGGTTTGCCGGGATATGCGCCCGGCAATAGCCTTTAAAAAAAGCTCGTCATCGCTACCGGCACAGCGCCAATACCCGCAGCCCCTTGACCGTTGCCCATCTCCCCGCACAAAAACCAGACGATGGCCTGCAACGCCCGGTCAGCAACAAGGTGCAGCAGCTTGAGCGCCGGCCCCGCGGGCCTCCCTCTCTTGCTTGCGTTTCCGGGCAAAACAGAAAAGAGGGGGCGCCGCCCCACCATGACCCAAGCAGGCAGCACGCGCCGCCGGACGCGCCCTCCGGCGCCGGAGGGCAGCGGCCAACGCCCCGAAAACCCGAAACAACCGCCCCTGTCCCATAATCCAGGCCATGCCCCGCCCCAGCCAACTGCTGTACACGCCCCGCACGCCCGCCACGCCGCGGGACTCGGCTACGCTGCTGCTGCTGCGCGACGGGAGCGGCGGGCTTGACGTGCTGATGACGCGGCGCACCCGCAACGCCAGCTTTGCCGCCGACATGTTTGTCTTTCCCGGCGGCGTGATCGACGCGGGCGACGCGGCGCTGCTGGCGCAGGCCACGACGCGCGACACGCAGGATGCGGCGCAGGCCCAGGCCGCTGCCGCGGCGCTGCGCGAGACCTTTGAGGAGCTGGGGATCCTGCTCGCGCGCGACGCCAGCGGCAACCCCGTCTCCGCCGCGCAGCTGGCCGCGCTGGACCGCGGCGCGCCGCTGGCCGCGCAGTGCCAGGCGCGGGGGCTGCGCCTGGCCGTGGACGCGCTGCATCCACTGTGCCGCTGGATCACCGGGCACAGCCGGCCCAAGCGCTACGACACGCTGTTTTTCGTGGCGCAGATGCCCGGCGGGCAGGAGCCGGTGGCCGATGACGCCGAGCAGTTCGAGCCCACGTGGGTCAGCCCGGCGCAGGCGCTGGCGGCGCACGAGGCCGGCCGCTTTTCCATGATGTTCCCGACCATCCGCACGCTGGAGTACCTGCAGCGCTACCCAGACGCTGCCGCCGTGCTGGCCACCTGCCAGCGCGAGCAGCCGCTGTGGAGCTGCTGCTCGCGTGGCGGCCTGGTGGGCGGGCGCGAGCAGCGATTCATGGACCACGAGCCGCCGTACGGCGAGCTGGCGCTGACCAGCCCCGACGGCCAGACGCGGCACAGCCTGGACTGGCAGCACGAAGCGCCGGTTCCGCTGCTCAAGAACGTGCAGCGGCTGACCGCGCCCAACCCCGGCATGATGACCGGCCCGGGCACCAACAGCTACATCGTGGGCGACGCGCAGACCGGCCACATCGTCATCGACCCGGGCCCGAACGACGCCGCGCACATCCGGCGCCTGCACGACGCCAGCGACGGTGACATCCGCGCCATCGTCTGCACGCACTCACACCCGGACCACTTCCCCGGCGCGCGGCCGCTGCAGGCGCTGTGCGCCAACCGGCCGCCCATCCTGGGGCTATCCTCGGCGCCCACGGCGCGCCCCGACAGCCGCTTCACTCCCGACCGCGCGCTGGCCGACGGCGAACGGCTGGTGCTGGCCAGCACCGATGGCGCGCTGCAGCACACGCTGCGCATCATCCACACGCCGGGGCACGCGGCCAACCACCTGTGCCTGCTGCTGGAGGAAGACGGGCTGCTGTTCAGCGGCGACCACATCCTCAACGGCAGCACCACGGTGATTGCGCCGCCGGACGGCCACATGGGCGACTACCTGGCGTCGCTGGACAAGCTGGACGCGGCCTGCGCCGAGACGGGCGCCAAATTCATCCTGCCCGCGCACGGCTACGTGCTGGGCCGGGCGCGCGAGGTCATCGCCTGGTACCGCCAGCACCGGCTGCAGCGCGAGGCCAAGGTGCTGGCCGCCATGCAGGAGCGGCCCGACGGCGACCTGGACGACTGGCTGCCCCTGGTCTACGGCGACGTGCCCGAGCGCGTGTGGCCAGTGGCGCGGCGCTCGCTGCTGGCGCACGTGGAGCACATCCGCGAAAACCGCGCGCACGAGCTGCGCTGACGCGCGGTGCAGTGCAGCGCAGCGCAGCATGACAGATGAAAGATGACCTCGCTGGCGCATCGATGACCGCGCCGCTGCGCGGCGGCAATGACGGCGGCTGCGCCGCCATGATGGGACGCCAGACGGCCTGCTCGCTGGACGCCCAACGCTGGACGCCAAACCATCATCGGCCGCCGCAGGCGGCCATCATCCAAGGCCCGCAAGGGCCGAGGTCATCCGTCATCCGGAGAAGTTGAGCGTTGAGCGTTGAGTGTTTGGCGTGGCGCGAGGCCGCCCTTTCCCGGTCGCGATTCGGGCAACTCAAGCCCTCCAGCGCGTCCCTTATACTTTGCGCCCAGCGTTCGCGCAGTGGCCGCGCAGGCCGGCTGCATCTCCAGGACAGAAAAAAGCAAGAGCGAGGAGCCCGACATGAGCCAGACCGACGCTGCCGTCCATCCGGTTGATGAAATCCTGCCCTTTGGCCAGCTTACCGCGCTCGGCCTGCAGCACGTGCTGGTCATGTACGCCGGCGCGGTGGCGGTGCCGCTGATCATCGGCCGCGCCCTGGGGCTGGACTCGCACGAGGTGTCGATGCTGATCGCCGCCGACCTGTTTGCCTGCGGCATCGCCACCATCATCCAGTCCTTTGGCGCGACGCAGTGGTTTGGCATCAAGCTGCCGGTGATGATGGGCGTGAGCTTTGCACCGGTGGGCCCCATGCTGCACATCACGCAGGCAGCGCAGGGCCACGAGGGCGCGCAGCTGCTGTTTGGCACCATCATTGCCGCCGGCATCATCACCATCATCATCGCGCCCTGGGTGAGCAAGTTGCTCAGGTTCTTCCCGCCGGTGGTGACTGGCACCATCATTGCCATCATCGGCATCACGCTCATGCGCGTGGGAATCAACTGGATTTTTGGCAACCCGTTCGGCCCCACGGCGCCGCAGGTGGTTGACCCGACCTACCTGGACTGGCTCAACCACGCCAAGGCGGTGGGCAGCGACCTGCATGCGCTGAAGAGCGAATACGGCAGCGGGCTGTCGGCGGTGCCCGAAGGCATGCGGCTGGCGCCCACGGTGCCCAATCCGCGCTACGCGACGCTGACCGGCGTGGCCATCGCGTCCATCGTGCTGCTGTCCATCCTGCTCATTGCCAAGTTCTGCAGGGGGTTCCTGGCCAACATTGCGGTGCTGCTGGGGATCATCGTGGGTGCGGTGATCACCACCGCGATGGGCCTGATGACGTATGAGAAGGTGGCCCAGGCCGACTGGTTCGACATCGTCATCCCGTTTCACTTCGGCATGCCCAAGTTTGATTTCTGGATGATCCTGACCATGACCATGGTCATGATCGTGATCCTGATCGAGTCCACCGGCATGTTCCTGGCGCTGTCGGACATGACGGGCAAGAAGATAGGCCAGAAGGACCTGGCGCGCGGCTTGCGCGCCGACGGCCTGGGCACACTCATTGGCGGCATTTTCAATACCTTTCCGTACTCCAGCTTTTCGCAAAACGTGGGGCTGGTCGCGGTCACTGGCGTGCGCAGCCGCTTCGTCTGCGTCATGGGCGGCGTCATCATGCTCTTTCTGGGCATGCTGCCCAAGCTGGCGGCGGTGGTTGAATCGCTGCCTACGGTGGTGCTGGGCGGCGCCGGCCTGGTCATGTTCGGCATGGTCACGGCCACCGGAATCCGCATCCTGGGCGACGTCGACTTCAAGAGCAATCCCAACAACGCCTTTGTCGTGGCCATTTCGGTGGGCGTGGGCATGATCCCGGTGGTGGCGCCCGAATTCCACCTGCACATGCCCAAGGCCATCCACCCGCTGATCGACTCCGGCATCCTGCTGACCGCGGTTGCTGCCGTCGCGCTGAACCTGTTTTTCAACGGCGCGCCCCGCCCGGACGTGGAGCCCACGGGCGGCCAGCACGCGGTCTGAACCGAAGGTGAGCCGCTGCAGGCAGCCCGACGTGCGGCGGCACCGCAGCGGCCACGCGGTGCAGGGACCCCTGGCCCCGGCGCCCGCGCTCCCCGCCCCCGGCCGCATATCCCCCGGCCGCAGGGGCGTCGGATAAAATGCCGGGCAGGACGCGCCGCGTGCCGGCCCACTGCCCATGCCCCCGCGTCTTCACCGCAGGCGGCGCAATCGCCGCAACTGAAAATGAGCCTTGCTGCTGAAAGAAACACCCTGAAAATGCGCGCGGGATTCCTGCGTCATCAGCTGCCGACGGCGCTGGCCCTGCTGGCCGGAACCACCCTGCTGGCCGCCTGCTCCAACGATTACGCCTGGGTCCGCAAGGACAACATGGACTGGGCGCAAAGATACGTGGAAACGCAGCATGCAGAAAAGCAGGACCTGATGGCGCAGCAAGAGCAGTTTGCGATGATCCTTGCGCGCCTGAACGAAACGCTGGCGCGCAACGCGCAGCTGGAACAGGCGATTTCGCAGCTGAGCCAAGTCTTGGCGCGTCCGCTCAGGCTCGAGGCGCCCATCCTCCAGGTGGCAGCCGCCGCCACGCCGTCGCGCAACATCGAGTCCAGCAGCAGCGACCAGGCCGCGGTCGACAGCAAGAAAATGCTGGTCGGCAGCGTTGAAACGGCCTGGTTCCCGCAGCTGGACCGGCAAATAGAAAGTCGCATAGACACCGGGGCAAAAAGCTCATCGATCAACGTGGCCGATTACGAAATCATCGAGCGCGACGGAGAAAAATGGGTGCGATTTTCCCTGGACGACGCGGACGATGAAGAAGACGATGGCGACGCTGGGAACAAGGCAAAGGTCAAGGCAAAGGACGACGCCGAAGACGATGCTGAAGAAAGCAACGCCAACAAGAAAAACCGCGCCGACAGGAAGACCTTCGAGAGCAAGCTGGTCCGTCGCGTCAAGATCCTGCAGTCATCGACCGAGGAAAAGGACCGCCGGCCCGTGATCAGCCTGCGCGTGGTCATTGGCAACGTGGCGCAGGAAGCGGAGTTCACCCTGGCCGACCGCGACCACCTCTCGTACGACGCGCTGATTGGCCGCAACGCGCTGCGCGACCTCATGATCGTCGACGTGTCCCGGGACCATGTCACGCGCGTGCCCGACGAGCTGAAAGACTGACATCCAAAACAGCAGAGCGCTGGAAGAGCGCGGCTGGCACCGTCGAAAACCCGCTGCAGGCGGACGTCACGGGCTGCGCGCAAGCCCGTTGGACTGCCTGAGACGCTGAACGCGGCGTGCAGACATCTCCCGACCGACAAACAACTTGAAACAGCGCGCTGGCGTACAGTCACCACCACTTGCACTGCGGTGGCTGCAGGCGGCCACCCGGCCGTCTCGCAACCGCTTCAAAGCCACGCCTGATTGGAAACGATACTCAGCAGCACTGCGCGCATGACGGATGACCTCGCTGGCGCTTTGATGACCGCGCCGCTATGCGGCATCAATGAAGAGGCCGAGCAAATTGCACCCTGCGTTTGGCGTATCGCTCGCGATTCGTCCAACGCTTGACGCCAAATCATCATGAGCCGCCACAGGCGGCCATCATCAAAGGCCCGCAAGGGCCGAGGTCATCTGTCATCCGATGCGCTGACGACGCCTGCCAATCAGGTCACCACATATCCTGACCGGCCGCTCCATTGATATCGCGTACCTCGTTTTATTTCATCGTCGTGCTCCTGATTGCCCTTGGCAGCGGCATCGCCTGGCTGCGCCATGTGCAAACCGACGAGCCCTTCCTGCCCGGCGCACAGCAGCAGGTCTGGCAGGTCGAGGCCCGCATAGACTTTGACGCCGACGGCGGCCCGGTGACCGTGCGCCTGGCGCTGCCCGAAGCCAGCGGCCGCTACGTGCTGTTCAACGAACAGGCCGCGTCTCCGGGCTATGGCTTTTCCATCGTCCGCAAGGACGGGCTGCGCCGCGGCGAATGGAGCAAGCGCGAGGCCGCGGGCGCGCAGCGCCTGTACTACAAGGCCGAGTTTCTGGCGCGCCAGGCCAGCGACGAGCACGCCCTGGCCATAGCCGCGCCGCGGGAGGCACGCGCGGTGTTCTGGCCGGAGGAAGCAGCGGCAACGGCGGCGAGCGAGTTGGTGACCGCCGCGCTGGAGCGCTCGAGCAACGCCGAGAGCCTGGCGCGCGAACTGGTCAAGCAGCTGAACGCCGCCGACCGCAGCCAGAATGCCCGGCTGCTGCTGGAGCAGCCCATGGACCGGGCGCGCCTGCTTGATACGCTGCTGAACCAGGCCGGCGTCCCGGCGCGCGTCGTCATGGGGCTGTACCTGGAGGATGCCCGGCGCCAGCAGGCGCTGACGCCCATGGTGCAGATCGCCACCGAGGACGGCGCGGCCATCGTGGACCCCGACACCGGCCACGAGGGCGTGCCGGAGAACCTGCTGCTGTGGCAGCACGACAGCGACGGGATCCTGACCGTGAGCGGCGGGCGCGACTCGCTGCTGGGCTTTTCCATGATCACGCGCTCGGTGCCTGCCGGGCAGCTGGCGCGCAACCAGGCGGAAAGCAGCCTGTTCAACCTGGTGGGCGTGCACCTGCTGCCCATAGAGGCGCAAAGCATGTTCAAGCTGCTGTTCCTGCTGCCCATAGGCGCGCTGGTGGTGGTCTTCATGCGGCTGCTGGTGGGGGTGAAGACGTCCGGCACGTTCATGCCCATCCTGATCGCCATGGCGTTCCTGCAGACCTCGCTCATCCCCGGGCTGCTCAGCTTTGTGCTCATCGTGGCGTTCGGGTTGGTGCTGCGCAATTACCTCTCGTACCTGAACCTGCTCATGGTCGCGCGCATTTCCACGCTCATCGTGCTGGTGGTGTTCATCATTGCGTTCCTGAGCCTGGCCGCGTACCAGCTGGGAATCAGCACCGGAATCACGATCACGTTCTTTCCCATGATCATCATTGCCTGGACCATAGAGCGCATGTCCATCCTGTGGGAAGAGGAAGGTCCCCGCGAGGTGCTGGTCCAGGGCTCCGGCAGCCTGCTGGTGGCGCTGATCGGCTTCCTGCTGATGGACTGGCCCGTGGCGCAGCACCTGAGCTTCAATTTCCCCGAGCTCAACCTGATCGTGATCGCGCTCATCCTGCTCATGGGCCAGTACACCGGCTATCGCCTGTCGGAGCTGCGGCGCTTCCGCGACGTGGTGAGCCATGAGCAGTAGGCTGATCAAGGCCGCGACGCTGCGCCAGCACGGCATCCTGGGAATCAACCAGCGCAACCGGGACTTCATAGGAACCTACAACGACCGGCGCCACTACAAGCTGGTCGACGACAAGCTGCAAACCAAGCTGCTGGCGCGCGAATACGGCATAGCCACGCCCAGGTTGCTGCGCGTGGTCCGCTACCAGCACGAGATCCGGCGCATAGACCGGGCGCTGGTCAACTGGCAGCGCTTTGTCGTCAAGCCATCCAAGGGATCGGGTGGCAAGGGCATCCTGGTCGTCACCGGCCACGACGGCGACAAATTCGTCAAGGGCTCGGGCGCCGAGCTGACGCTGGACGACGTGAAGCGGCACATGAGCAACGTGCTGGCCGGCCTGTATTCGCTGGCCGGAACGCCGGACACCATCATCATCGAGGACGTCATTGAATGCGACCGGCGGCTGGCCGCATACTCGCACCAGGGCGTGCCGGACCTGCGCATCATCGTCTTCCTGGGCTACCCGGTCATGGCCATGGCGCGGCTGGCAACGCGGGCCTCGGACGGCAAGGCCAACCTGCACCAGGGCGCCGTGGGCGTGGGGCTGGACATCGCCAGCGGCCGCTGCCTCAACGCGGTGCAGTTCTCACGCCAGATCAGCCGGCATCCGGACAACGGCATCGTCCTCAACACGCTTGCCGTGCCGGACTGGGACCATCTGCTGGTGCTGGCCGCCGGCTGCCACGAGATGACCGGCCTGGGCTACCTGGGCGCCGACATGGTGGTCGACGACAGGCTGGGCGCGCAGCTGCTGGAGCTCAACGCCCGGCCGGGGCTGGCGATACAGATTGCCAATGGCAGCGGCCTGCTGCCCCGGCTGCAACACGTGCAGCAGCTGAAGCGACGGCACGCAACGCCCGAGGAGCGGGTGGCGTACATGCAGGAGTGGCTGCGGGGAGGTTGAGCGTTTGAAGAGGTTGGGCGTTGAGCGTTGAGCGTTGAGCGTTGAGCGTTGAGCGTTGAGCGTGGCGCATGACGGATGCCCTCGCTGGCGCATCGATGACCTTGCCGCTACGCGGCTGCAATGACTGCGGCTGCGCCGCCATGATGGGGAGGTTGAGCGTTTGAAGAGGTTGGGCGTTGAGCGTGATGGACACACGCTGGACAC
>JALOAS010000006.1 GCA_023228705.1 Ottowia sp.
GCCCCAGCTCGGCGCCGATGAGCGCCATCTCGGCGTACAGCATCTCCAGGTAGCCGGCGGCCTTGCCGTGGTCGGTGGTGATGATCTTGTTGCACGCGCAAAAGTAGCACAGCGATTCGCAAAACGGCAGGTGCACGTAGACCGACAGCGGGGGCGGGTTGCTGGCCGCGGCGCGTGCGTGCAGCTGCGCGAGGTAGGCCGACGCCGGATACCGGCCCTGGAAGCGGTCGGCCGTAGGGTAGGACGTATAGCGTGGCCCGGTGCGGTTGAACTTGCGGATCAGGGCTTCGGAGAGCTCCAGCTCGGGCACCGGATGGGACGTGGGGGCGGGCGGGGTAGATGTGCTGACGGGTGCGTTCATGCCTGGGTTCCGGCGGTGGGAGGTGGGGTGGCGGCCCTGCGGTCCGCGTGGCGGCGCCGTGGTCGCAGGATATCAAGCGTGCGCCTGAGCTGGTGCGGCAGGCTGGCCGGGCGCGGTGCTTCGTCAAGCAGGCCCGCGGCCAGGGCGCGCTGCAGGACCGGGAGGTCGCGGCCGGCGCGCATGATGCCCTGGCGCAGCGGCCGCGCCAGCAGGCTGTCGTTCTCGAACAGGCGCGCCACCAGTTGCGTGCCCGCAAACATCGCCGCGCTGCCCAGCCTGTGCTGGCGCTCGTAGCGCGCCAGCGCACGCGGGTGTCCCACGTCCTGCCAGCGGCGCTGGCCGAACGCCGCGGCCCAGGCCAGGCGCTCGGCGCTGGCCAGGCCGGTGTTGAAGCCGTGCGCCGTGACCGGGTGCATGCCTATGGCCGCGTCACCCACCAGCGCAAAGCGGGTGCCGACAAAGCGCCGGGCCCAGGTGCCGACCATGGGGTAGCTGTGGCGCTCGCCCGTGAGCTCCATGGCGCCAAAGCGGTATTCCAGGTGCCGCGCCACCGCCTGCGCGAAGTCGGTTTGGGACAGGTCCAGCAGCGGCTGCATGGCGGCTTCGGGCATGGTGAGGATGACCGAAGACACATGCTCGCTGACCGGCAGGATGGCGCGGGTCATGTCGCGGCCAAACCACTGCCAGGCCGTGCCGTCGCCCGGCTGCTCGTGCGTCATGCGGCACAGCAGCATGCTGCGGCCGAAATCATGCATGTACGTGGCAATTCCCATGGCGCGCCGCGTTTGCGAGTGGCGGCCGTCGGCAGCGACCAGCAGCGCGGCGTCCAGCGTCTTGCCGCCAGCCAGCTGCACGTGCGCGGTGCTGGGGCTGGTCATGACGCGCTCGACGCTGCTTCCTGTGTGGATGTGGATGTGCGGGTGCTCGCTGGCCGCGCGCCATGCTGCTGCGCGGATCAGGTGGTTGGAGACCAGCGTGCCGAGCTGGTCGCGGTCAAAGGGGCGGGCGCTGACCTCGAAGCCGGGGTCGTGCCGGTCCAGGATGCGGGCCTGGCGCAGCGGCACCACGTCGGCTGAAGG
Source organism: Ottowia sp. (assembly GCA_023228705.1). Classification (GTDB taxonomy): domain Bacteria; phylum Pseudomonadota; class Gammaproteobacteria; order Burkholderiales; family Burkholderiaceae_C; genus Ottowia. The sequence continues at coordinate 1,441 of JALOAS010000006.1, forward strand.
GATGTGCGCCCACACGCCGATCTCGCGCAAAAAGCGCATCGATGCGTGCGTGAGCGCCACCTCGCGGCCGTCGCCAGCAGGGCTGCCCAGCAGGTCTTCGGCCTGGCGTTCCAGCAGCGCCACCTGCGTCCCCTGGCGCGCCAGCGCCAGCGCCAGGCACAGCCCGGCGGGGCCGGCGCCCACGATCAAAACCTTGTTGTACATGCGAGACACTCCGGTTGCGGGCCGGGCTGGCGCGGCGCACGGTTGCCTGTGCGCCAGCGGGCAGGGCGTCCGATTTCCCTGGACAATGCGTTAAGCTTTGGACAATATGAGAGCATAAGAGCAAAGCTGGTTGTCTGCAAAAAACCGGGGTTATAACCGGGTTGCTTGCAGGCGCCAGGCCGGTGCGGCAGCCCCGGGTTGGCTGAAGCCGGTCATGCCACGGGCTGCGGCCCGTGTCGCGCGGCAGTTGCGCGCTGCGTGTTTTTTGGGGTGTGCATGGTCAGACGATTTTCGCTGGCGGACAAGCTCCTGGCCATAGGCGCGGCCTTTTTCATGGTGGCGCTGCTGGCCATCAGCTTCCTCTCGTGGGCGAGCTGGCACTTTGAGAATGAAACGCTGGTGGCGTTGCAGGGAGAGCGCCTGCGCGCCGACTTGCTGGGCATGGAGATGGCGCGGCACAGCGGCTCCAGGGAGGGGTTCGCACGGCTGGAAAAGGCGTTCAGCCAGCGCCTGGACGCGCTGACCCACACCGACAGCGCCGGCCCGCTGCACCTGCCGCTGGGGGTGGCCAGTCCAGACAGATACGCGTCCATAGCGCAGGCATGGGCCCGGGTGCGCGCCGACGTGGGCGCCGCCCATGCCACGTCGGGCTGGCCGGCGCAGGTGGCAGGCCAGCTGACAGAGCTGACGCAGGAGGTCGACGCCTTTGCCCGGGGTGCGCAGGAAACGATCACGATGTGGGCTGCGCGCGTGCATCTGGCGCATCTGCTGCTGCTCTTGCTGGCCGTCAGCGCGGCCTGCGTGTCGGTGCTGCTGGGGCACGCGCTGGTCCTGAGGCCCATCGGGCGGCTGCGCCGCGTGCTGCGCGATGTGAGCGAGGGACAACTGCAAACGCGCCTGCCGGTGGAGACCGACGACGAGCTGGGCCAGCTTGCCGCCGGGTTCAACCGCATGGCGAGCGCGCTGCAGGCGTCGCGGGACGACCTGGAAGGCAAGGTCCGCGACAAGACCGCAAGCATCAAGAAGCGCAACGAGCAGCTGTCGGCGCTGTATGCCGTGAGCGCGCTGGCGGCGCGCGCCACCGACCTGAACGAACTCACGCAGGGCTTTGCCGAGCGCATCCGCTCGGTGGCCGGCTGCGACGCGACGGCCGTCTGGCTGTCGGACGAGGACAACAGCCGCTATACGCTGTTTGCCATGGACGGCCTGCCCGAGATGATGGTGAGCCACGAGACCGAGCTGGTTGCCGGCGCGTGTGCCTGCTGCCCCGTCCCGGGCGAAAGCCAGTTGCGCGTGACCCCGGTGCTGCCCGATGACGACGGGCTGCCGTACTGCCACGAGGCCGGTTTCACCGCGGTGGTCAGCGTCCCCATAGAGTGGCAGCACCGCGTGCTGGGCCAGGCCACGCTGCTGTACCGCCGGGCCGAGGAAACCCCATCGGAGGCCACGCAAAACCTGCTGCAGGCCATGGCCCGCCACTTTGCCAGCGCCATGGAGAACCTGCGGGTGGTTGCGCTGGAGCGGGAGGCGGCGGTTACCTCCGAGCGCAAGCTGCTGGCGCGCGAGCTGCACGACTCCATTGCCCAGTCGCTGGCCTTCCTCAAGATCCAGGTCGGCCTGTTGCGCACGGCCATCAGCCGCGAGGACGTTGCCGACAGGGACCGCACGCTGGCGGAGCTGGACACGGGCGTGCGCGAGTGCCTGGCCGACGTGCGCGAACTGCTGGTGCACTTTCGCACGCGCACGCAGGACGAGGACATCGGAGACGCGCTGCGCTCGACGGTATCCAAGTTCAAGCACCAGACGGGCATGGCGGCCCGACTCAGCTTTGAAGGCCACGGCGTGCCGCTGGCGCCGGACGTGCAGATCCACCTGCTGCACATGGTCCAGGAAGCGTTGTCCAACGTGCGCAAGCATGCGGCGGCAACGCAGGTGGACCTGCACGTGCAGCGGCACCCGTTCTGGCGCATCAAGGTGCACGACACGGGCGTGGGCTTTGACCCCGAGCAGGTGGCAACCGACAGGCTGCACGTGGGGCTGGAGATCATGCGCGAGCGCGCCGAGCGCATAGGCGCACGCCTGCAGGTCACCTCGGCGCCGGGCCGTGGCACGCAGGTCGTGATCGAGCTGCCCGATTCAAGAATTCAGCAAATCGAGGCGGCGCAAGAAGCTGTCCTGACGGTGTCATGAGTGAAAACAGCAACGCGGCCATCCGTGTCTTCCTGATCGATGACCATCCACTGATGCGGCGCGGCCTGGCGGCGCTGCTGAACCAGCAGCCGGACCTGGAGGTGGTGGGGCAGGCCGGCGATGCGGCCGAGGCGCTGCACCTGCTGCCAAAGCAGCAGCCCGACGTGATCCTGCTTGACAACCACCTGCCGGGCGTGAGCGGCGTCGACGCCATTGCCGACCTGCAGGCGCTGGTGCCGCAGTGCCGCGTCATCATGCTGACCGTCAGCGAGGATGAGGCGGACCTGGCGACGGCGCTGCATGCCGGTGCGCAAGGCTACCTGCTCAAGACCACCGAGGGCCCGGCCCTGACCGACGCGATCCGTCGCGCCCGGCGCGGTGAATCCGTGGTCAGCCCCGAGATGATGGGCAAGCTGGTTGAGGTGTTCCGTGCGCAGGGCGCTGGCGCGGCGGATGTGGCGGTGGTCGCTGATGAGCCGGAGCCCGGTGGCAGCACGCTGTCGCCGCGCGAGGAAGAGGTGCTGCACGAGATTGCGCAGGGCGCCAGCAACAAGCAGATTGCGCGGACGCTGGACATTGCGGAAACCACCGTGAAGATACACGTGCAGCACATCCTGCGCAAGCTCGGGCTGCGCTCGCGCGTGCAGGCAGCAATCTACGCCATCGAGCGCCAGCGCAGCGACTGAGGCGCCGGGCGGTCAGGCCCAGCGCGCCAGCAGGGCCACCAGCAGCGCGGCAGCCAGGTTGTGTGCCAGCACCTGCGGCAGCGGAAAGCCGGCCGGTGCCAGCTGCAGCCCCAGCATGAGCTGAACCACCAGCAGCGCGTACAGGGCCAGCGCGGCCAGGCGCTGGCCCTGCCGCAGCGCCAGCCAGGCAATCCACGCCAGGACCAGGAGCACGAGCAGCGCACCCAGGTGGTGCCATTGCTGCAACCAGGCGCCGCGGGGCTGCCCGGGCAGCACCTGCTCTGGCGGCGTGGCCAGCCAGGGGTTGAGGAAGCGCCAGTCCCAGCCGGCGGCTGCGGCCACCTCGCGGCACTGGCTCAGGCCGCTGCAGGCGCTTGCGCCATGCGTCGCGCTGATGAGTCCGCCCAGCGCAACCTGCAGGGCCAGCAGCAGCAGCCCCCAGCGCGCCCAGCGGCGCAGGCGCAAATTAGCCGAAGCCGGTGCGTCCGCTGCCGCGCTGGCCACGGCCGCCAGCCGCCATGTCACCGCCAGCATCAGGAAGCCACCCAGCAGGTTGCCCAGGACCACGGCGGGCAGGCCGGAGCGGCCGGCTGCAATGCCCAGGGCGCCCAGCAGCAGCGCCAGCAGCAGCAGGAAAAGGCCCAGGCGCCCGGCCCGGCGCAGCCGCGGCCGCGGCAGCAGTGCAAGCAGCAGGATGGCAACGGAAAGCAACAGCACCGCCGGCGCCAGCAGGCGGTGGATGCGCCGCGCCTGCGCGACGCCGGCCGGGTCGGCAGCCGGGGCCAGCAGCTGCGCCTGGCGCAGCACGTCGCCCTGGCACTGCGGCCAGCCGCTGCAGCCCACGCCGGTCTGCGCCAGGCGGATGTACGCGCTCACGGCGATCACGCCCAGCATCAGCAGCGCGCCCAGCAGCGCCAGCCAGCGTATGAGGCGGCGTCTGTGCAGCGTGGGATCCGGTGCGGAAATCGGGTCGGGGCGGGGCATTCGTGGGTGGCGCGTTGGGGGTGGCGGTGTCAGGCCGCGGATTATCGGTCAGGCCGTGACGCCGCGCCCTCCGGAGCGCCAGGGCCGGCTGATTTCAGCGCCAGTCGGGGCGCGACTAGTTCCAAAGGACTAGTCCTTCTTGAGACTTCCCTGCGGATAGGGGCTCGGGTATATTTTTTAACAATTCGCGTGTGCCCGGCTATCTGCGTTGTCGCTCCCGGGCGCCCTGCCTTTGACTGCTGATGCAAGGAGGACAGTCTATGTCAATGCCCGATCATGAAGGTTTGGATTTGAATGATCCCGATGCGCCCATTCCGTGGATGCAGCAGTTGCTGGACAGTCCGTTCATCCTGCTGGCGCTCGGCGTCATGATACCGATGCTGGTCTACAACCTGTGGGGCGTCGTCGAAATCCTGCTGATCCCGGTAACGAAATAACAAGGCCAACAGGAGCATTTGAATATGAGCGCCATACTCCCGCCGTCAGACCGCCTCTGGTACAAGCATCCGATCGATCGGGTCGAGGGCACCTGGATCGCCATCGCACTGATCTGGTGCATCATCCTGTTCGTCATGATGACGGGCTGGCACGTCTGGGGCAAGCAGAACCTGTCCACCGAGACCTACCGCACGACGCCCGCGCAGTTCATGGAAAAGACGCAGGCCATGGTCGACCAGTACACGGTACGCACCGAGACCGACGAGAACATCCCGGTCGTGGCGCCACCGCCCGGCAGCGACGTCTACCTGCTGGCGCGCCTGTGGGCCTTCTGGCCCATCCTGGAGCTGGAGAAGGACAAGACCTACCGCCTGCACCTCACGGCCATGGACTACAACCACGGGTTTTCGTTGCAGCCGGCCAACATCAACATCCAGATGGTGCCGGGCTTCGAGCACGTGGTCACCGTCACACCCAATGAATCGGGCCAGTATTCGCTGGTTTGCAACGAATACTGCGGTATCGGCCATCACCGCATGGTCAGCCGTCTGTACGTGAAGTAAGGAGAAACAGGGATGACCACGGTTGCAACCACCTACCGCACCTGCCCGCGTTCCGGGCTGCAGTTCGAGCGCCGGGCCGAGCGCCTCATCAAATGGCACATCGTTGCCGGCTTCCTCTGGCTCGCCTTTGGCGGCGTGCTGGCCATCGGCGTCGTGCTGACACGCTGGCCGGCGATTCGCTGGCTGGAGGCCGACACCTTCTACATGGTGCTGACCGCGCACGGTCTGGACATGCTGATCTTCTGGCTCATGTTCTTCGAGATCGGCTTCCTGCACTTTGCCTCGACCGTCCTGTTGCGCACGCGCATCGCCATGCCCAGGCTGGCGTGGCTGGGTTTTGCCCTGATGGTGATCGGCTCCATCGTCAACAACGTGGCCGTGTTCCGGGGCGGCTCCAGCGTCATGATGACCAGCTACGTGCCCATGATGGCCGAGCCGGCGTTCTACCTGGGCATCATCCTGTTTGCGGTGGGCGCGCTGGTGGGCTGCGCCGTGTTCTTCGGCACCCTGGTGGTGGCGCGGCGCGAGAAGACCTATGAAGGCTCGATCCCGCTGGTCACCTTTGGTGCGCTGACGACGGCCATCATCTTTGTCTTCACGCTGCTCTCGGGCGCCTTCATCATCATCCCGGCCTGGCTGCAGTCGATGAACCTGATGCAGGTCAACCCGCTCATTTACCGCACGGTGTGGTGGGCGCTGGGCCATTCGTCGCAGCAGGTGAACGTGGCGCTGCATGTGACAATCTGGTATTTTGCGGCTGCGGTGGTGCTGGGCGCCAAGCCCATGAGCGAGCGCGTCAGCCGCATGGCCTTCCTGCTCTACATCCTGTTCCTGCAACTGGCCTCGGCACACCACCTGCTGGGCGATCCGGGCCTGTCAACGGCGTGGAAGATCACCAACACCAGCTACTTCATGTATCTGGCCGTTCTGGCTTCCATGATCCACGGCCTGACCGTTCCGGGCGCCATGGAAGTGGCACAGCGCCAGAGGGGTCTCACCAGGGGCCTGTTCGAGTGGCTGCGCAAGGCGCCCTGGGGCAACCCGACTTTTTCCGGCGTGTTCATCTCCATCATCGGCTTCGGCTTCCTGGGGGGCATCACCGGCGTCATGATGGGTACCGAGCAGCTCAACCTCATCATTCACAACACCATCTACGTGCCGGGCCACTTCCACGCCACCGTGGTGATCGGGACCACGCTGACCTTCATGGCGGTGACCTACTACCTCATTCCGGTGTTGTTCAAGCGCGAACTCATCGCGCCCAAGCTGGCGCAGTGGCAGCCCTATCTGTTCGGCTTCTCCATGTACTTCTTCACCCTGGTCATGATGGGGGCCGGCACGCTGGGCGTCTCGCGCCGCCACTGGGACATGGCGTTCCAGGGTGCTGCGCTGGCGTATGAGTGGCCGGGCGCTGCCTACCTGATGATGGCCCTGGTCGGCATCGGCGGCATTGCCGCAATTGCTGGCGGCATCATCTTCATCTACGTCACGCTGGGTTCGCTCATCTGGGGCCGCAAGCTCGAGCCGGGCACGACCAGCCCGAAGTTCACGCGCGTGTCGCGCGCCGCACCTTCGGTTGCCGTGCAAAGCTACGGCTCCATCGGCTTCACCGCGCCGGGCACCTTCGTGCTGGCCATGGTGTTCCTGGTGGCCTTCGTGGTGTACTACTTCATCAACTGGAAGTACCTGTCCACGCTCTGGGGCCTGAGCTGACACGTGACTTGCCATGCCTGCCGCAGCTGCGGCAGGCGCAATGACAGGGAGGATCTGCATGGAACACGCCCCAGGCCCGGCTTCACTTGCCGCGGTCCAGGTACCCGCTGCCGGGCCGGCGCGCGCGCGCTGGCGGCTGGTGCTTGGCATCTTCAAGCTGCGCATAGGCGTGCTCATCATGCTCACCGCGCTGGCCGGCATGGCCATCGTTCCGCACGCCTCGGTGGCGCCGTGGCAGGTGCTGGTGCTGGCCCTGAGCGTGCTGGTGGCGTCTGCCAGCGCCGGCGCATTCAACCAGTACGTGGAGGCCGACAGCGATCGCCTCATGGCGCGCACGCGCCAGCGGGCGTTTGCCAGTGGCGCGTTGCAGCGTGGCGCGGGCTGGCTGGTGCTGATCGGGGGCATGCTGGCTGCTGCAGTGGTCGTGGCGGGCCTTGCGTTGAACTGGCTGGCTGCGCTGTTCGTCTTGTCGGGCGCCCTGACCTACGGCCTGCTCTATACCCTCGTGCTCAAGCGACGCACGTCCTGGAATATCGTCATTGGCGGCGCGGCCGGCAGCTTTGCCGCGCTGGCCGGATCGGCTGCTGCAGATCCCCATCTGGGTCCCTTGGCCTGGCTGCTGGCGCTGGTGCTGCTGCTGTGGACGCCGCCGCACTTCTGGAGCCTGGCCATTGCCACGCGCGAGCAATATGCCGCGGCTGGCGTACCCATGCTGCCGGTCGTGGTGGGCCCGGAGCGGGCGGCGCGCATCGTCTTCTGGAGCACGGTGGCGCTGGTGACCGTGGCCGTGATGCCCATCGGGCTCAGCGGCACCGGCTGGGCCTACGGCGTGGCCGCCATTGCCGGCGGCGCGCATTTCCTGCGCAAGGCCTGGGCGCTGGCCCGTGAACCCGTCCGGGAGCGCGCCATGTCCTCATTCTTTGCGTCGATGGTGCAGTTGAGCGTGCTGATCGTGGGGATCTGGATTGATGCGGCTTTGCGCTGAACGGTCAACCGTCTTCAGGCGGTCCGGCGGTCCGGGCCTGTTGCTGGCCAGCGTATTGATCCTGTTTCTGGTTGGCGCCGTGCCGGCTTGGGCCCATGCAGCGCAGCAGGAGCGGGCCGCGGGCGAGGTGCCGTCGCTGGTCGAAGAAGAAGCCGTCCGCCTGGCCAATGCTGCGGTGGGTCGCGTGGTGCCGGATTTCACGCTGCGTGACATCAACGGAAAGCCGGTGCGCCTGTCCGGCTACCGGGGCAAACCCCTGCTGGTGAGCTTCATCTACACGGGCTGCTTCCAGATCTGTCCCACGCAGACGCGCACCCTGTACGAGGCGGTCAAGGGCCTGGACAGCATGCTGGGCGAGAACCAGTTCAACGTGGTCAGCATCGGCTTCAACCAGCCGTTTGATGACCCCAGCGCCATGCGCTCGTTTGCCGCGCAGCATCGCATCAAGCATCGCAACTGGGATTTCCTCAGCCCCAGGCCCGACGAAGTCGATGCGCTGATGCAGGCGTTTGGCTTCAGCGCCGTGGCGACGCCAGCGGGCTTTGACCATGTGCTGGGGGTCACGGTGGTTGACAACGAGGGACGCATACACAGCCAGGTGCTGGGCGAGGTGGTGCAGGCCAGCCGGCTGGGCACGCCACTGCGCCGCCTGCTGCTGTACGAGCAGCCGCAAACGATGTTCAGCACCGTGGGCCACCTGGTTGAGCGCGTGCGCATCCTGTGCACGGTCTACGACGCGGAAACCGGCGAGTATCGCTACGACTGGAAGCTCATCCTGCAACTGGTCAGCGGCCTGCTGTTTTTCCTGACCATGTTTATCTGGCTGTTTGCCGAGTGGCGCCGCCAGCGCCGTCACCGGCGGCGCGTGCGTGTGTCATGTCCTCCAGCGATTCAAACGGTGTCCGGCAGTGGGGGCTGAACGTCTGGCGCGCCGGCGAGCGCCGCCTGGACGCAGTGTTCGGGGCAGCGCACAATCCGCTGCGCCAGCTGGGGACGATCGGGTTCCTGGCACTGTGGCTGCTGGTGGCCAGCGGCCTGACACTGTACGTGGTGTTCGATACCTCGGTCGAGGGCGCCTGGCGCTCGGTGGATGCACTGGCCCGCTGGCCGCTGGGCAGCGGCCGGTTGCTGCGCGGACTGCACCACTATGCGGCCGACCTGCTTGCCACCGTGGTCCTCCTGCACATCGTGCGCGAGCTGCTGCACGGTCACTGGCGGGCGGCGCGGCGCTTTCACTGGCTCACGGGGCTGCCGCTGGTGGCGTTTTGCTTTGCCAGCGCGATTGGCGGCTTCTGGCTGCCCTGGGACCAGCTTGCGCAGTATTCTGCGCAGGCCACGGCCGAATGGCTCGATGCGCTGCCTCTGCTGGCGACGCCGCTGGCGCGCAATTTCCTGTCGAACCAGGCCGTGGGAAACCGCCTGTTTTCGCTTTTTGTATTCGTGCACGTGGGCGTGCCGCTGCTGCTGCTGTTTGGCTTGTGGTTTCACGTGCAGCGCCTGGCGCACGTGGCGTGGCTGCCACCGCGACGCCTGACGCTTGCGCTGGTGGTCATGCTGGTCCTGTTGGCGTTGCTGCAGCCCGTTGCCAGCCATCCGCCGGCGGACCTGGCCCGCGTGCCGGAACAATTGCGCCTGGACTGGCTGCTGCTGTGGCTGCACCCGCTGGCCGAAGCGACATCGCGCGGCTTTGCCTGGATATTGCTGCTGGGCGGGGCATTGTTGCTGCTGGCGCTGCCGTTCCTGGCGCGCCGCGCCCAGGCCCCGGCGGCGCTGGTCGACCCGGACAATTGCAGTGGCTGCACCTGGTGTGTTGCCGATTGCCCGTATGCGGCGATCATCATGGTACCGCACCCGGGACGACGCGCCGGGCACCTGCTGGCGCAGGTCGATCCGGACCTGTGCACGCGCTGTGGCATTTGTGCCGGCGCCTGCCCGTCTTCAACACCCTTTCGCAGCAGCCATCCGCTGGTCACCGGCATCGACCTGCCGCAGCGCTCCGTCGATGCGTTGCGCAACGAACTGGATGCGGCGCTGGCCGCATCGCAGGCGGTACGCCCGCTGGTGCTGTTTTCCTGCGAGCACGGCGCTGGCGCGCCGGACCTGCCTGCCGATGCTTGCCAGCTGCCGCTGCTCTGCGCGGGTCAGTTGCCACCGTCTTTTGCCGAGTACGCGCTGAGCCGGGGCGCCGCGGGCGTGCTGGTGGCTGCTTGTCCGGAAGGCGGCTGCGAGTTTCGGCTGGGGCCGCGCTGGACGCAGCAGCGCTTCAGCCGGCAGCGCCCGCCCATGGCGCGCAGCACTGCAACCAGTGGGCGCCTGCAGCTGGTACATGCCGGGCCGGGCGAGTCCGCGCGACTGAGCCACGCGTTGCAGGCGTTGCGGCAGCAGGTTGCCGCGTTGCCGTCCATGGTGAAATCCCAGGCCAATGAGCAAGAAATCAACGCCAGAACAGACTGCTGAATCCCGGCGCACGCGCCGCATCGGGCCGGCGCAATTGCTGGGGCAGTTCGTCCTGTATGGGCTGTACGGGCTGGTCATTGCGGTGTTTTCGCAATGGCCTGCGTATCAACCACTTGCCGCCGACCAGGCGCAGATCAAGGTCAGCGTGGCACGGCTGGGCCAGCCGGTGGGTGAATGCCGCCGGCTGACCGACGAAGAGCTGGCCAAGCTGCCGCCCAACATGCGCGACCCGGTGCAATGCCCGCGCGAGCGCTCGCCGCTGACCATGGAAGTGGATGTCGACGGCCACCGTGTGCTGGATCGCGTGGCGCAACCCGGCGGCCTGTCCAAGGATGGCGCATCGGCCATCTACGAGCGACTCACGGTGCCAGCCGGGGAGCAGCACATCCACGTGCGTTTCAACGACGACGTGCGGCCGGGCGCCAAGACCTGGGAGCGTGAAGCCGTAATCAACCTGGCGCCTGGCCAGGTGCTGGTGATTGATTTTGACGCCGAGAAAGGCGGCATCCTGTTCGAATGAACTCCTCTGCAATCCTGACCCATGACGGTGCGCGGCTGCCCTCGCGGCAGCCGACGCAGCTGAGCGCGTCGAGCCCGGCACGGTACGTGCTGCCGGCCCTGACCACGGAGAGCCGCCGGCTGGCCCGCGCCTGGTTGCTGCTGGCGCTGGCGGCGCTGCTGGGCTCCGGGCTCTTTTCCGTCCTGCTCGTGCTGGCCCGCACGCCCGGTGTCAACGCCTGGTTGCCGGCGGGTGACTTCTTTCGCGTGGCGCTGGTGGTGCATGTGGACCTGTCGGTGCTGGTGTGGTTTGTTTCCATAGCCGGCCTGTTGTGGAGCATCAACTTGCGCCCCACGGCAAGCACCGGCGTGCAGCTCGCGTCGCGGCTGCCGCTGCTGCTGTGCGGACTGGGCGCGCTGGGCATGGCAGTGGCTGCCTTTGTCGATCCGGGCGAGGCCATCATGGCCAACTACATCCCGGTGCTGGACAGTGCCACCTTCCGCGCTGCCCTGGGCGTGTTTGGCGTGGGCAGCCTGTGCCTGGTGCTGCTGGCCATGGCCCGTGCCAAGCGCATAGGCCCCGCGGTCGATGGCACCGGGGCGCTGCGCTTTGGACTGCACGCCAGCGCGGTGGCCGGTGGCGTGGCGCTGCTGGCCTTTGCCTGGTCGCTGCTGGAGGTGCCGGCGGAACTGCCGGCCACGGCCTACTACGAGATCCTGTTCTGGGGCGGAGGCCATGCCTTGCAGTTCACGTGGACCCTGCTGATGCTCGTGTCCTGGCTGGTGCTGGTACAGGCCTGCGGTGGCCGGGTGCCGCTGAGCCCGCGCGTGGTCCTGCTCCTCTTTGCGGTGGCGCTGGTCAGCGTGTTTGTCACACCGCTGATCTACCTCATGCATGACGTGAGCAGCGTGGAGCACCGCCACATGCATACGCTGGCCATGCGTTACGGCGGTGGCCTGGCGATTGCGCCGCTGATGCTGGCGGTCCTGTGGGCGCTGGCACCGCTGCGCGGACTGGCCCCGCAGAAGCGGCCCTTGCGCGGCGCGCTGCTGACGTCCATGCTGCTTTTTTCCGCCGGCGGCATCATCGGGCTGGGCATCAACGGCAGCAACGTGCGAATTCCCGCGCACTACCACGGCAGCATCGTGGGCGTGACGCTGGCGCTGATGGGCGTCATCTACTGGCTGCTGCCCCGGCTGGGCTATGCGGCGGCCAAGGGGCGCATGGCCGTCCTGCAGCCCTGGCTGTATGGCGGCGGCCAGCTGCTGCACATCATCGGCCTGGTCTGGTCCGGTGGCTACGGCGTGCAGCGCAAGGTGGCGGGTGCCGAACAGGTGCTGCGCAGCAACAGTGAAATCGCCGGCATGGGCCTGATGGGTCTGGGCGGCCTGCTGGCCATCGTGGGTGGCCTGATGTTTGCGCTGGTCGTGATCGCGGCGATGCGCTCGCGGCCAGGCGCGGCGGCCGGCCGGGAGTGCACCTCGTGATCGCCTTTGTGCAGCGCATCCTGCGCAGCGGTTTCATGGCGATCGAGGCGGTGTTCAACCACGCCTTTGGCGACCGCATGAACCCGTTTTATCACCTGGGGAAGATCACGTTCTTCCTGTTCTGGGTGATCGCAGTGACGGGGCTGGTGCTCTACGTGTTCTTTGACACCAGCGTGGAGGGCGCGTACCGCTCGGTCGAGGCGGTGACGCACGGCGCCTTTGGCCTGGGCAGCCTGATCCGCGGGCTGCACCGCTACGGCTCGGACGCCATGGTGCTGAGCATGATGCTGCACATGCTGCGCTATTTTGCGTTTGACCGGCTGCGCGGCTTCCGCGCGTTCTCATGGGTGACGGGCGTCGGCCTGCTGTGGCTGACGTACGCGTCCGGCGTCAACGGTTTCATGCTGCCGTGGGACCGGCTTGCGCAATTTGTCACGCAGACCAGCTTTGAGTGGCTGGACTGGCTGCCGGGGTTTGGCGGCCGCCTGATCCGCAACTTCATCCTGCCCGAGCACGTGACCAACCGCCTGTTCTCGCTGCTGGTCTTCATGCACATCGGCGTGCCGCTGCTGCTGCTGCTGCTGATGTGGATCCACGTGCAGCGCGTGCCCAAGGCCAGCACGGTACCACCGCGGCCGATCGCGATCGCGCTCATGCTGACGCTGGTCGTGGTGTCATTTGCCGTCCCGGTCTTCAGCCAGGGGCCCGCCGACCTGCACACCACGCCCATGAGCCTGTCGCTGGACTGGTTCCTGCTGCCGGTGTTCCCGCTGATCCAGGAAGGCTACTCGGGATTGCTGTGGGCGTTGGTCGTGGGATTCACGGCGCTGGGCACGGCCTTGCCGTGGCTCACGTTCCGCCGCAGCGCCAAGGCCAGCCACAACCTGACGATCCACCCCGGGCCGGCGCAGGTGGTGGCGCGGGCGGGCGAGACGCTGCTGGACGCGGGCCTGCGCGCCGACCTGGCGCTGCCGTTTGACTGCCGCTCCGGCGGCTGCGGCGTCTGCGTGTGCACGGTGCTGGCCGGCCGCGTCGACCTGGGCCCCTACCAGGAAGCGGCGCTGACGCCGGCCATGCGCGCCAAGGGACAGGCGCTGATGTGTTGCGCCGTGGCGCTGGAAGACGTGGAGTTCGAGGTCGAGGGCGTGGCTTCGCTGTCGCCTGACGAAGCGCAGGCCATGGGCCACTGGACGGGAAGGGTGCAGGGCATGGAGCGGCTCTCGCCCGAACTCATGCGCCTGTTCATCGCGCTGCCGCCGGGCAAGCGGCTGGACTACGTTGCCGGGCAATACATCAACATCATCCTGGACGATGGCGCCAAGCGCTCGTTCTCGTTTGCCAAGGCGCCACCCGATCCGGCGCAGCCGTTCCCGCTGCCGGACGATGGCGTCATCGAGCTGCACATCCGCCGCATCGACGGCGGCCGCTTCACGACGCAGGTGTTCGAGCACATGCAGGTGGGCGATGACATCGAGTTTGAAGGGCCCATCGGCCGCTTCGTGCTGCGCGAGGGCAACCGCCCCATCCTCATGATTGCCGGCGCCACCGGCTTTGCGCCCATCAAGAGCATCCTGGAAGAGGCGTTCCGGCGCGGCATCCGGCGGCCCATAGAACTGTACTGGGGCGTGCGCAAGAAAGAAGACCTGTACCTGCAGGACCTGGTGCATCGCTGGCAGGACGAGCACGACAACTTCACCTACGTGCCCGTGCTCTCAGACGTGCCTGAAGACGATCCCTGGCCGGGCCGCCGCGGCTACGTGCACCGCGCGCTGCTCGATGACCATCCCGACCTCAGCGGCCATGAGATCTACGCCTGCGGCTCGACGCAAATGGTCGAGGCGGCCGTTCCCGATTTCCTGGAGCATGGCCTGGGCGAGGAGTTCTGCTTCTCCGACGCCTTTACACCGGGCGCAGCCAACGACAAGGGCTGAGCAGCCGGTCAACCGGCACCAGCCTGACGGCCCCGACGTGCATGTGCACGCCGGGCGTGCAAGACCCGGGCCCCGTCCGGTCAAGGGCCAGGCCGTCTCCATGCTGCCGGTACGCCCGCGGCACGCATCCGTGCCACCGTGGCGCCACTCGTCCTTCCCCACGTTGGCTCGTGGCATGGCAGGCACCCAGCGCTCCGGACCGCGGGAATGGCACGCCGCAGCGCGAAATTCGGGCGTGCCGTCGGCGGTGAATAGTTATTACGCGATCATGGTGTTTCGCGCAGGCCCTTCCAGAAAAGCACGAACTTTGGCATAAAGCAGTCATCGGAGCGCCCGCACGAGGCAGCAAGCGTGCAAGCCCCGATGGCTGACTGTCCAAGAAGGCAAGAAGGGGGGGCGAGCGTGCAGATCCAGGATCCACTGTTTTGGCGGGCTGGCGCCGTGAGCACGACGCTGGTCATGCTGATCGTGCTGGCGTTCCTGTCGATTGACAGCTACGGCTACATACGGGCCGGCGGCATCAACGTGCCAGCGTACGACGTCATCAACCGGCATATTGCGTATGAGTACGACTGGTCGCGCCACGCCAGCACGCCGGTCGTCGGTGAGGAGGAGCTGCTGTTCGGCCAGAAGTTCAGCGCCGACGAAGCGGCACAAATCATGCGCAAGGGCAAGCTGGTCATCCAGAGCCGCAACTGCATGAACTGCCACACCTTTTTTGGCAATGGAGCGTACTACGGGCCAGACCTGACCAAGTCCTGGCTGGACCCGGCGTGGGAGCAGATCTGGATGCCCATGACCGGCAAGGAGACCAAGGAGGAGGCGATGGTGGCCTTCCTCATGAATCCGGACCAGTACCCGACCTGGCAGCGGCGCATGCCCAACCTCGACATCGACGAGGAGGAGGCGCGGGCGATGGTCGCTTACCTCAAGTGGCTGTCGGCCATAGACACCAACGGATTTCCCGCAAATTTTGGCCGCATGCAACCCAGGTGAGGAGGCGCAACCATGTCCACGTCTGATTCACATACCTTGCATCGCTCCGAGACCTTGTACCGGTCACAAAAACTCGGCATGAAGTATCTCATCGCCGCAGTCGCGCTGTTTGGCGTGATGATCGTGTTCGGGTTCCTGTCGGCGCTGTACTACCTGTTCCCCGGCATGTTCTTCAACGTCTTTGACTTCAACATGTCCAAGACGCTGCACATAGACACGCTGGTCATCTGGATCCTGATGGGGCTGATTGGCTCCATCTACTGGTACCTGCCCAAGGAGCTGGGCCGCGAAGTCGTGGGAATCCGGGCCGCCGAATGGTTTTTCTGGATATTTTGTGCTGCGGTGGCGGTGGTCGCGCTGATCTTCCTGTTTGTGCAAACTGGCAAGGCCAACATGTGGACCCTGTGGTTCATCCAGCAGGGCCGCAAATACGTGGAGGCGCCGCGCTGGGCGGCGCTGGGCATCGTGGGCGTCATGCTGGTGTTTTCGTACAACGTGATCGGCACCGCCATCAAGGCGAACAAGGTGACCGGCATCGTCTGGGTGCTGATGATCGACCTCATCCCGCTGGTTGGCGTCTACCTGTTTGCCTTCGACTCCGATACCAACATGTCCAACGACCTGTACTGGTGGTGGTGGCTGGTGCACATGTGGGTTGAAAGCACCTGGGAGATACTGATCGGCATCATCATGGCCTGGGTGCTGATGGACGTGATGGGCACGCCGCGCAAGATTGTCGAGGCCTGGCTTTATATTGAGGTCATGCTGGTGCTGGGCGCCGGCATCCTGGGGTTGGGTCACCATTACTTCTGGATCGGCACGCCCGATTACTGGCTGAGCATCGGGGGGTTCTTCTCGGCGCTGGAGCCGCTGCCGCTGCTGGGCATGGTCGTGCACGCGGTCTACGACGCGGGCATGCACAAGATGAAGACGCGCAACCGTCCCGCCTACATCTGGATCACCACCGAGGCCTTTCTCAACTTCATTGGCGCCGGCATCTGGGGCTTCATGATGACGCTGCCGCAGATCAACTTGTTCTCGCATGGTACGCAGTGGACCGTCTCTCACGGACACTTTGCCTTCTACGGCGCCTACGTTTGCGGCATCATCGCCGTGCTCTACGTGGTCAAGCAGAAAGTCTCGGGCATGGAACTGCTGGCGCACAGGCGCTGGTATTGGGGCTACGGCCTGCTCAACCTGGGCATGATCGGCATGGTCTCCGCGCTCTTGCTGTCGGGGATGGCGCAGGCATTCTTTGAACGCGCGACCGGTGGCTCGACGCTGATGGCCTTCGTCATTGCCTCGGAGGACCCGTGGTTTACGGCCGGACTGTGGGCGCGCGCCGGTTTTGGCATCATCTTTGCCGCAGGCTACGTGGCGCTGGTTTACGATTTGCTGGCGTCGGTCAAGCAAGTGCCGCTGCCGACCGACCAGCGGCGCCCGAGCGTGGTGCGTTCAGCCGAGCCGGAGGTTGCATGACGCCTGTTCTCTTCCTCCTGACCGCCATCCTGCTGGGGTTGTTCATGCTCTGCGGAGGCGCCTGGGCCCTGCTGTATTGCCTGGGCCAGACACGTGGCAGCAAGATGATCATGCGGGCGGGGCTGGCCAGCTACGCGCTGGCCGTGATCCTGGCGCTGACCATCGCGCTGGCAACGCCGCTGCAGCTGAAGTGGAAGGTCCTGATCATGGTCAGCGGCCTGGCGTATGCGTTCATTCCACCCATCACCCTTCGGTACCTCGAGCGGCTGCATGCCGCATGGGAGCCTCACGCATGATTGCCAATCTCCTGAACACCCTGGTTGGCATCGTGCTGGCCTATGCCGTGGTCCTGCATCCCACCTGGATAGAGCAGCAGTATTTTCCGCTGCTGGGATTTGCCGCGGTCATTTTCGTGCTGGCCATCTGGGCACGCCTGAGTGATCCGCATCCCTGGTACAGCTGGGTCAACATGGTCCTGGCCGTGCTGCTGGGGATCCTGGCGCTGTTTCCGCTGGCGACGCAAACGTTTTCCAACCTGGCCTTCTGGGGGCCGTTCTGGGTTGGCTGCACCGTTCCGGTGGTGGCGTTGTGGTCGGCGCTGTACCAGCGCGATTTGCGCAAGGCCGCTCGCGCCGCGTGAGTGCGCGCTGCGCCGAGCCCACGATTGCCGTCTTTCAAGGAGGATCACCCGCATGAAAAAGAAGAAGAGCAATGTCCTGGCCGGGCTGGTGCTGGCCAGCAGCACCATGGCCATGGCTGCCGGGGCGCAGGCTGCGGATCCGGCGGTCGGGCAGGCGCACTACGAGTCGACCTGCGTGGCCTGCCACGGCCCCAAGGGCATTTCCGTCGCGCCGATTTACCCCAACCTGGCCGGTCAGAAAGAGCAGTACCTGATCACCGTCCTGAAGGACTACCGTGATGGCACGCGCACCAATCCCATCATGGCGCCGATGGCCAAGGGGCTGAGCGATACGGACATAGGCAACCTGGCAGCGTATCTGAGCCGGATCAGGGACTGACCCCAGAATCCGCAGTTGACCGCTTGTTTTCTTCGGCAGCTATTTGTTCTTGCTCGAATTTTTGCGTTTTTCAATGAACACCCATCAGGTGAAGACGCTATGCGCCTGATCGCACAGCACTGGACGCGCCATGCTGCGTTGCTCCGCCTTGTAGACAGTAGTCTGCGGCGTTGTCGCGTCTTGCCTGACACGCCCATCGCTGCACGCTCAGGCGCATGCAACTGCGGAATCTAGGTTGACCGGGTCGCCGGTTGGCACCGGGGGCGGGAGGCGCGCACGCCGGGGCTGCCGGACGGGAAGGGAAGGCCTGCAGGTCATCGACCATGCGGCCGACGGGACGATGAAAAAAGCCGCCAGCTGGCGGCTTTTTCGGTTCTTTGCCCGGACCTGCAGTTCAGGTCGCCAGGCATTCGTCCTGCGCCACCTCATGGGAGGTGCCGAGCGACGCGCGGCCACCCGCGGGCCGCGCCGAAGCCGCGGTCAGTGCCCGGTAGTAGTTGGGCAGGGCAAAGAGCGCACCGTGCACGTCGGCGTTGAAGTATTGCAGGTCGGACACCCGGCGCTGCTGCAGGCGCTGGCGCACCTCGCTCGGTGCCAGCCGGGCGGGCTGTAGCGTATCGGACGCCACGGCCAGGCCCCAGTAGGCGCCGTAGAGCGGTATGTACAGCCCGAACGGACTGACGTGCGCAAAGGTGCGCTGTAACTCGGCCACGATCTGCTGCACCTGTGCCGGATGAAAGACCGGGCTTCCCAGGTGCAGCACGACGGCGCCGCCCGGCGCCAGCGCCTCGTGCACGCGGGCAAACGAGGCCGCCGTGTACAGCTCGCTGGCCGGCGTGTCCGGGTCGGTCAGGTCCATGAGGATCAGGTCGAACTGGCCCGGGTTGCCGTCCATGAACGCCATCCCGTCGCCAATCCGGATGTGCACCCGCGGGTCGTCCAGCGCGCCACGGTTGACGGCCTGGAACTGCGTGCGCGCCACCTCGATCACGTCGGCGTCCAGGTCGGCGATGACGACCTGCTCCACGCTGGGATGCTTGAGCAGCTCTTCTGCGGCGCCCCCGTCGCCGCCACCAATGATCAGGCAGCGCCCGGGATTGGGGTGGCTGATTGCTGCCGGATGCACCAGCGCCTCGTGGTAGAAGAATTCTTCCTTCTCCGAGGTCATGAAGCGGCCATCCAGGCGCAGCGCCTTGCCAAAGCAGTCGGTCTGCACGATCTGCAGCGACTGGTGCGCCGTGGCCTGCCCGTGCAGCACTTGGCCGCGGAAGGCAAAGGCAGCAGACGGCGTGAGTCGCTCGACCAGCCAGCCGCGCTCTTCCGGTGCCGGCGTCTGCTCGAGCGAGCCACCGCCTTCGATGTCACCCCGCACCAGCCGGTGGCGCATGATGCGCGTGGGCTGGTACGCGTCGATGATGCGATCAAGCAGGTCTTGTGCCTGCTGGGAGTTGTCGCTGGAGAAGTTGCATACGTACACGTCCAGCGTCACGTTGCCCGTTTCAGGCCAGGTGTGGATGGCCAGGTGCGATTCGGCAAGCAGCACCATGCCCGTGACGCCGCCGGGGCCACCCTGCCAGTCGGGGAACTTGACCCAGCGCGAATCCACGCGGGTCAGGCCGCAGGCAGCGACCTGTTCGTCGCAGTAACGGGCGATGACGTCTGTGCCAATCATCAACTCGGAGTCACACTGACACTGGTACAGGTCAGCGGTCAGATGCAGGCCTTGCATTTGGCAATTCCCCATAGTCAAATGGATTGAGGAACCCCTGCACGACAGGCGCGGCACGATCCGTTCGGTTGTCGATGGATTGCGGGGCGGCAAAGCCGTGGCTCGGCCTGTGCCCTGGCGGGCAAATGGGTTTTGCGCGCCCCTTGCACTCCATCCCGATACCGAGCGTTCGCGCTCGCGACAGGCAATGCGCAGGTCCCTTGAGGAGCTGTGCAAATGATCGGGCCCGACCATTTGCGGAACTGCGCATTGTACTTGTTTGAAACGCGTTTTGCCGCGCCTTGCCCGCCCACTGTATGCGGTGTGCGACAGGCGGAAAAAAGCCATCCCGGGGGATGGCTTTCAAGCGGCTGGATCGCGTGGCCTTGTCAGGGCACGTTGCGGTGCGCCGGGCCCACGTAGAGCTGACGCGGCCGGCCGATGCGGTAGTCCGGGTCGCTGATCATTTCATTGAGCTGCGCAACCCAGCCGACGGTGCGCGCCAGCGCAAAGATGCCGGTGAACAGGTTGGACGGAATGCCGATGGCATGCTCGACGATGCCGGAATAGAAGTCCACGTTGGGGTAGAGCTTGCGCTCGACGAAGTACTCGTCCTCCAGTGCAATTTTTTCCAGTGCCTTGGCCAGTGCGAACAGCGGGCTTTTCTCGAGGTCGAGCTCGGCCAGCACGTCGTTGGCGGTTTGCTGCATGATCTTGGCGCGCGGGTCGTAGTTCTTGTAGACGCGGTGGCCAAAGCCCATGAGGCGCACCTTGGAGTCCTTGTCCTTGACCTGCTTGATGAACTCGCCCAGCCTGGAGACGCCGCCTTCGGCCTGGATCTGGCGCAGCTGGTTGAGCACCGCCTCGTTGGCGCCACCGTGCGCCGGGCCCCACAAGCAGGCCACGCCGGCGGCAATGGCGGCAAAGGGGTTGGTGCCCGAGCTGCCGCACAGGCGCACGGTCGATGCCGACGCGTTCTGCTCGTGGTCCGCGTGCAGGATGAAGATGCGGTCCATGGCGCTCTCAAGCACCGGGCTGACCTGGTATTCTTCGCAGGGGGTGCCAAACATCATGTGCAGGAAATTGCCCGCGTAGCTGAGCTCGTTGCGCGGGTACATGTACGGCTGGCCCACGCCGTACTTGTACGCCATGGCCACCAGCGTCGGCAGCTTGGCGATCATGCGGATGGCCGCGATGTCGCGGTGTTCGGCGTTGTGGATGTCGGTGGAGTCGTGGTAGAAGGCCGACAGCGCGCCAACCAGGCCGGTGAGCACGGCCATGGGGTGCGCGTCGCGCCGGAATCCGCGCATGAAGTACTGCATCTGCTCGTGCACCATGGTGTGCCGGGTCACGAGCTCGTGGAAGTCGGTGCTCTGCTTCGTGTCGGGCAGGTCGCCGTACAGCAGCAGGTAGCAGACGTCCAGGTAGTCCTTTTTTTCTGCCAGCTGCTCGATGGGGTAGCCGCGGTACAGCAGTTCGCCCTGGTCGCCGTCTATGTACGTGATGGCCGACCGGCACGCCGCCGTGGACAGGAAGCCCGGATCGTACGAGAACATTCCGGATTGCGCGTACAGCTTGCGGATGTCGATGACATCGGGACCGATGGTACCCTGGTACACGGGCAGCTCCACGCTGGGGCTGCTGTCCGAGAACGACAGCGTCGATTGCTTGTCGGCTGGATCCATGACGGTGAACTCCTGAAGTGAAAGATGAAGGCTGCAGCGTCCTGCCCGGGCAGGCAGACGTTATGAACGCAGCATGTGCAATACCTGATGAACCGCGGGCACGTCCAGGGCGCCTTCGGGCGCGCTGCGACCCAGCAGCAGGTCGAGCAGGTCGTTGTCGGCGAGGTTCATCAGCTCGGTCAGCGCCTTGCCCTGGCGCACGCTGAGCTGGTTCTCGAAGCGGCGGAAGAAGCGCTCAACGAAAAGATCATTTTCAAGCAGGCCGCGCCGGCACCGCCACTTGAGGCGGCGCAGGTCACTGGCTTGCATGGGCTGCTCGTCTGACATCGGCGCCAGCGGGCATCAGATGGCGCGCCGCACGATCAGCTCCTTGATCTTGCTGATGGCGGCGGCGGGCTTCAGCCCCTTGGGGCAGACGTCGACGCAGTTCATGATGGTGTGGCAGCGGAACAGGCGGTACGGATCGTCGAGGTTGTCGAGCCGTTCGTTGGTTGCCTGGTCGCGGCTGTCGGTGATGAAGCGGTACGCTTGCAGCAAGCCGGCTGGGCCCACGAACTTGTCCGGATTCCACCAGAAGCTGGGGCAGGCTGCGGAGCAGCAGGCGCACAGGATGCATTCGTACAGGCCGTTGAGCGATTCGCGCTCTTCCGGCGTCTGCAGCCGTTCCTTTTCCGGCACCGGCTCGTCGTTGATCAGGTAGGGCTTGATCGATTCGTACTGCTTGAAGAACTGCGTCATGTCGACGAACAGGTCGCGCACCACCGGCAGGCCGGGCAGCGGCTTGAGCACGATGGGATCCTTCAGATCATTGAGGTTGGTCTGACAGGCAAGCCGGTTTTTGCCATTGATGTTCATGGCGTCGGAGCCGCACACGCCCTCGCGGCATGACTTGCGGTACGAGAGGGTGGGGTCCATGGCCTTGAGCGAGATCAGGGCGTGCAGCAGCATGCGCTCGCTGGTGATCTCCAGCTCGTAGTCCTGCATGTAGGGCCGCTCGTCGGTGTCCGGGTTGTAGCGGTAAATCTGGAACGTGCGTTTTGTCATGATGAAAATCCCGTTGCTTCGGCTCAGAAAGTGCGAACCTGAGGCTCAATGGTGTCCACGGTCAGGGGTTTCATGCGCACCGGCTTGTAGCTCAGTTGGTTGCCTTCACGATGCCACAGCGTGTGCTTGAGCCAGTTGACGTCGTCGCGGCCCAGCGGTGCGGTGGGATGGTCGGCCGGATGATCGTACTCGCGCACCATGTGCGCGCCACGGCATTCCTTGCGCGCCGCAGCGGACACCAGCGTTGCTTCGGCCACTTCGATCAGGTTCTTGGCCTCCAGCGCCTCCACGCGTTCGGTGTTGAACACGCTGGAATGGTCCGCCAGGCCGATGTTGGCTATGCGCTCGCGCATCTGCGCAACCAGTTGCACGCCTTCTTCCAGTATGGCTTCAGTGCGGAACACGCCGGCATGCGTTTGCATGAGCCGGGCCAGGTCGTCGGAGACGGCATGGCAGTATTCGCCACCGGTCTTGTTTTCGAGCTGGTTCAGGCGCTCCAGCGTGTAGTCGGCAGCGTCGCCGGGCAATTCCTGCAGCACGTCTTCGGAATGGTTCTCGATGATGTGACGGCCGGCCTCGCGGCCAAAGACGAGCAGGTCAAGCAGCGAGTTGGTCCCGAGGCGGTTGGCGCCGTGCACGCTGGGGCAGGCGCATTCGCCTATGGCGTACAGGCCGTTCACCACGTGGTTGTCGTCGCCATCTTTCTGGATGATGACCTGGCCGTGGATGTTGGTCGGGATGCCGCCCATCATGTAGTGCAGCGTCGGGATGACGGCCACCGGGTCCCGGGTGATGTCGGTGTTGGCAAAGGTGTTGCAGATCTCGTATATGTACGGCAGGCGCTTGTGGATGGTCTCGGCCCCGAGGTGGTCCAGCTTGAGCAGGATGTGGTCCTTGTTGGGCCCGCAGCCACGGCCTTCGGCGATCTCCTGGTCCATGGAGCGCGATACGAAGTCGCGCGGCGCCAGGTCCTTGAGCGTGGGCGCATAGCGCTCCATGAAGCGCTCGCCTTCGCTGTTGAGCAGGATGCCACCCTCGCCACGGCAGCCTTCGGTCAGCAGCACGCCAACGCCAAAGAGCCCGGTGGGGTGGAACTGCCAGAATTCCATGTCCTCCAGCGGCAGTCCGGCGCGTGCCGCCATGCCCAGGCCGTCGCCGGTGTTGATGTACGCGTTGGTGGTGTGCTGGTAGACGCGGCCAGCGCCGCCCGTGGCCAGCAGCACGATCTTGGCGCGCAGGATATAGAGGTCGCCGGTTTCCATTTCCAGCGCGGTCACTCCCACGATGTCACCAGCCGTATTGCGAATCAGGTCCAGCGCCATCCACTCGACAAAAAAGTGCGTATGCACAGCCAGGTTTTGCTGGTAGAGCGTGTGCAGCATGGCGTGGCCGGTGCGGTCGGCAGCGGCGCAGGCGCGTTGCACCGGCTTTTCGCCGAAGTTGACGGTGTGCCCGCCAAATGGCCGCTGGTAGATGGTGCCGTCGGCGTTGCGGTCAAACGGCATGCCCATGTGCTCGAGCTGGTACACGACCTCGGGTGCCTGGGCGGTCATGAATTCGATGGCGTCCTGGTCGCCCAGCCAGTCGCCGCCCTTGACGGTGTCGTAGAAGTGGTAGTGCCAGTCGTCCTCGCCCATGTTGCCCAGCGATGCGCTGACGCCGCCTTGTGCCGCCACGGTATGCGAGCGGGTGGGGAAGACCTTGGAGAGCACGGCCACGCGCATGCCGGCATGCGCCAGCTCCAGCGCAGCGCGCAAACCCGAGCCGCCGGCGCCCACGATGACGACGTCAAAGCTGCGGGTCGCGATGTTTTCTTTGGTGTAACTCATGCTGATAACAGGCTTTCAGAGATTCTGGACGGGTTGGGGCCGCGGCATAGGCATCAAAGCTGCCACAGGACCTGGACGGCCCAGCCGGCGCAGCCGAGCAGCCAGACGGCGGTCAGGGTATGGATGAGCAGCCGCAGGCCGGTGGGCTTGGCGTAGTCGTACCAGATGCTGAGCATGCCGACCCAGGCGTGCCAGATGACCGCCAGGATGGCCACGAAGGTCAGGAACTTCATCCACTGCGGCGTGAAGATGCCCACCCACTTGGCATGGTCCATGGGGCCGCTGGTGAGCAGGACGTCCAGCAGCAGGACGACCGTGTACAGGCCCAGGTAGACGCCGCTCATGCGCTGCACCAGGAAATCGCGCCAGCCGTAGTGCGCGCCCACAGCCAGACGTTTGGGACCGTAAGTCATTGCCATGTCAGTGTTCCTTTTGTGTAATCGACGTGTTGGCCAGTGCGTCACATCATCATGATGCCGAAGACGACGGCCAGCACGGCGGTGGCGATGAACACCGCCAGCGCCGTGTTGCGCCCGAACGGCTTGGTCATGCGGTGCGTGACATCCAGCACCAGGTGGCGCAGGCCGCCAAACAGGTGCAACAGGTAGGCCACCAGCAGCAACCAGGCGACAAAGCGGACGAAGCCGTTGTCCAGTGCCGCGCTGAACGCGGCAAACGAGCTCTCCGACGTCAGCGACTTGTCGAACAGCCAGATCGCAAACGGCAGCAGCAGGCACAGGAACGCGCCGCTGGCCCGGTGCAGGATGGATGCCCAGCCGGCCGGTGGCAGCCGGTACCTGGCGACGTCACGGAAGAGGTTGAGGTTGCGAAATTCGGGTCGCGACTTGGTCTGTTCGCTCATGGCGGTCCCTCGTAAATGAACGTAATATCAGCCGGCTTTTTTGTTGTCGGAGACGGTGGCAGGTTGCCTGAATTCTATTGCAAGGCCGGCTGACCGGTCTGGCATGGCCCCGAAGCTGGACGGCCGCGATCGGGTACCGGTGCGCCAGACCTGCTGTTTCAGCCCGAATACCGGTGCAGGATGCCCGGTGCTGTACCCGCGCTTCACGTCACTTGAGGGCATTGTGATAGTGGTGCGTGTCCGTGCGGTACAGGCCCAGCCGCAGTTCCATGGGGGTGTTGCCGTAGCTGTAGGCCACGCGCTCGACACTGAGGATGGGTGTGGCGGTGCTGACGTCCAGCAGCCGCGCCGCTTCAGGCTCGGGCAGGATGGCGCGGATCTTTTCTTCGGCGCGCACCATGTGTACCGAGAATTCGGCTTCATAAAGCGCATACATGGGGCCGTTGTAGTCGATGAGGCGCTCCGCGGTGAGCCCGTTGAAACGGGCCAGCGGCAGCCACAGGTCTTCAAGTATGGCCGGCTCGCCGTCAAAGCGAAGCAGGCGTCGGGTAAAAAGCAGCGGGTCGCCGTGCTGCAGGCCCAGCGCGGCCGCCACGTGCGCGTCGGCAGGTTGTTGCTCGCAGCTGATGAAGTCGCGCTGGGTGGATTCCTGGACCGCCTGCGGCGTCTTGTCCGAGCGCAGGCGCAGGAAACGGTAGCGGGTCTGCCGCTCGGTGTGCGTGGCAACGAAGGTGCCGCGGCCCTGGCGGCGCACCAGCAGGTGCTCGGCGGCCAGTTCGTCGACGGCCTTGCGCACCGTTCCCTGGCTCACGCCGTAGCGCGCGGCCAGCTCCAGCTCGCTGGGGATGATCTGCCCTGGACGCCATTCACCCTCGCTCAGGCTGTCCAGGATGAGCGCCTTGATCTGCTGGTACAGCGGGCTGTGCTTGGGAATGCGCCAGTGGCGATGCGATCGCGGGCTGGCGGGGGGGATGACGGGATGCGCGGTGTCCATGCTGGAGGCGGCGGCCGGGGTCCGGCCGCCTGCTTTGTGCCAAAGTGTCAACTATATCTTATACAAGACAGGATCCGGACTTGCCCGGGGCCTGGCGCGCGGACCACGCGTGCGTGCACCAGGTACCGGGCCGCCTATACACTAGGGGCCGTGGATGCTGGTCCATGGGTGCGCCTGCACGGCGCGGTGCCCTGGCCGGGCCGGTGGCACGGGCTTGGTGGGCAACGGCGGCGGCCCTGCTGGCGCAGCATTTGTCTTGATGCAACTACTGCTGGGAGAAATTGAAATGAACAAGAAACCCGTCCGCGTGGCAGTGACCGGGGCTGCCGGTCAGATCGGCTACGCGCTGTTGTTCCGCATCGCGTCTGGCGAGATGCTGGGCAAGGACCAGCCGGTCAGCCTCCAGCTGCTGGAAATTCCCAACGAGAAGGCGCAAAAGGCGCTGCAGGGCGTGATGATGGAGCTGCAGGACTGCGCGTTCCCGCTGCTGGTCGACATGCAGGCGCACAGCGACCCCAAGACGGCGTTCAAGGACGCCGACTACGCGCTGCTGGTCGGTGCCCGCCCGCGCGGGCCGGGCATGGAGCGGGCCGACCTGCTGCAGGCCAACGCGCAGATATTCACCGAGCAGGGCAGGGCGCTCAATGCCGTGGCTGCGCGCGACGTGAAGGTGCTGGTGGTCGGCAATCCGGCCAACACCAATGCCTACATTGCCATGAAGTCCGCGCCCGACCTGTCGGCTGGCAACTTCACGTCCATGATGCGCCTGGATCACAATCGGGCGCTGAGCCAGATCGCCGCCAAGGCCGGCAAGCCCGTGGAGCGCATTGAAAAGCTGTGCGTCTGGGGCAACCATTCACCCACCATGTACGCCGACTACCGCTTTGCAACCATAGACGGCACGCCGGTGCGGGACCTGGTCGGAGACGAAGACTGGAACCGCGACGTGTTCCTGCCGACGGTGGGCAAGCGCGGTGCGGCCATCATCGAGGCGCGCGGGCTGTCGTCGGCGGCGTCTGCCGCCAACGCGGCGATCTGCCACATGCGCGACTGGGCGCTGGGAACAAACGGCGCCTGGGTCACCATGGGCGTGCCCTCGCGCGGCTGGTACGGTATCCCGGAAGGCCTGGTGTTTGGTTTCCCGGTGACTTGTGCCAACGGCGCCTACGAGGTCGTCGAAGGCCTGGAGATCGACGCGTTCAGCCGCGAGCGCATCAACAAGACGCTGGCCGAGCTGGAGAGCGAACGCGCTGCGGTGGCCGACCTGCTGTAAGCGTCCGGCAGCGGCGGCCAGCGTTGTCCCCGACCAACGCCGGCGCGCGCGGGCGGCGCCAAATCAGGGAAAAGGCGGCCAATGTGTATATCATGCCATTCATGGGCCCTGACCGGCCGCTTTCAACCTTTTGCTGGTGGTAGTTCATGAAAATTCACGCTCTCGTTGCATTCGGCGCCATGTTGGCGGTCACTGCCGGAGGGGTTGCGGCCCAGGGCAGCACGATTCGTCCGGGCAAGATTCGCGTTGCCGCGGCGCCGGCCAGCCACGCGGCAGTTGCCGTTGCCGCGCCGGCGCCCTCCGAACAGCTGTCCGAGGCCGAACAAAAGATGGCCGGCAACGTGTACACCGGGACCATACACTGCGACATGGGCGCGGACGTGGTCGTCTCGGTTGACCCGGAAAACGCGGGTTTCTTCTATGTCAACGCAGGTGACAAGCGCTATCACATGCGGCCGGTGACCAGCCGCACCGGGGCCATGCGGCTGGAAGACGGCAACGCGGGCGCCATGTGGCTGCAACTGGGCAACAAATCCATGCTGCTGGACCAGAAGCTGGGCCGCCGCATTGCAGACGGCTGCGCCGCGCCGGCGCAACTCGAGTTTGCCGCGCAGATGCAGCAGCAGCCGGCGGTCAACCTGCTGAACCTCGGCGATTGAACGCGACACGGGGCGCTTTGCGCCGGCCCGGCCAGGGGCAGGCGGAAGCAGGATGCGCTGCGTGCGAGGCCGGGTTTGACCCGTTGATGATTTCCCGATCATCGCAGCCGGCACCGTGCGGCGGGCGGCACCGCGGGATTCCTGAACCAGGCAGGGAGGCGTGATGTCGCTATCGGTGATCTGGTGGGTGCTGGCCGGCGTGCTGGTGGCGGTGGAGCTGACCGTTGGCACCTTCTACCTGCTGATGCTGGCGCTGGGCGTGGCCGCTGGCGCGCTGGCGGCGCATGCAGGGCTGGCGCCGCAGCTGCAGATTGCCACGGCAGCCCTTGTGGGGGGCGTGGCGGTTTTTGCCTGCTACCTGGTGCGCCGCCGCGGGCCGGACGCACCTTCGGCGCGCGCCGATCGCAGCGTCAATCTGGACATAGGCGGCAAGCTGCAGATCGATGCCTGGCGTCCCGACAAGACCGCTCAAGTGCGCTATCGGGGCGCGACCTGGACCGCGGTGTGCAAGGACAGCGGCGTGCCGGCGCCTGGGCGCTACCGCATCGTCGAGCTGAGCGGAAGCCGGCTGCTGGTCGTTTCCGATGCGCCGGACTGACCCGGGCTGGCCGGGCCGTGCCGATGGGCCCGACATGGGTCAACGCGGCCCGCGGCATCGTCTCCAATACGTTGTTTTGCAATGATCCTAGATTCAGCAGTCGAACGCTGCTTGGTGTGCATATCTTGTTGTGATCAAAGGAAAAGCCAAGCTTGCACGAGCACACCATTTTGGTGAGCACGCTATGCGCTCGATCGCACAGCGCTGAACGCGCCATGCTGCGTTGCTCCGCCTTGCAGACAGTAGTCTGCCGCGTTGTCGCGTCTTGCCTGGCACGCCCATCGCAGCACGCTCGAACGCATCCAACTACTGAATCTAGGATGATTTCAAGTGCGTGAAATACGCTGTCTTTTCAAGAATCGGGAGGGTTGCACGTGGAAATTGCCATTGTTCTGGCGGTGGTGGCCATCATTTTTGTCGTCCGCTCCATCCGCATCGTGCCGCAGCAAAATGCCTGGGTGCTGGAGCGGCTGGGCAAGTACAAGACGACGCTGAAACCGGGGCTGAATTTCCTGGTTCCGTTCGTTGACAGGGTCGCGTACCGGCACGTTCTCAAGGAAATCCCGCTGGACGTGCCCAGCCAGATCTGCATCACGCGTGACAACACGCAGCTGCAGGTGGACGGCATCCTGTACTTCCAGGTGACCGACCCCATGCGGGCGAGCTACGGCGCCAGCGACTACGTGATGGCGATCACGCAGCTGGCGCAGACTACGCTGCGCAGCGTCATCGGCAAGATGGAGCTGGACACCACGTTCGAGGAGCGCGACCTGATCAACGCCAAGGTCGTTGCGGCCATAGACGAGGCCGCGCTGAACTGGGGCGTCAAGGTGCTGCGCTACGAGATCAAGGACCTGACGCCGCCGGCCGAGATCCTGCGTTCCATGCAGGCGCAGATCACGGCCGAGCGCGAGAAGCGGGCGGTGATCGCCACGTCCGAGGGCAAACGCCAGGAGGACATCAACATTGCCGAAGGCGAGCGCGCTGCCATGGTCGCGCGCTCCGAGGGCGAGCGGCAATCGGCGATCAACAGGGCGCAGGGCGAGGCCGCGGCCATCACTGAGGTGGCCAACGCCACGGCAGCGGCGCTGGCGCGCATAGGTGCCGCCATCGAGCAGCCGGGCGGCGTAGAAGCCGTGCAGCTGAAGGTGGCCGAGTCGGCAGTTGCAGCCTATGGCCGGCTGGCCGATGAAGCCAGCACGACGCTGGTGGTCCCCAGCAACATGACCGAAGTCTCGGCGCTGATCACGTCGGCCATGAAGATGATCCAGACGGGCCAGCGCCAGCCGCCCGCGCCTCTGCGCTGAGCACCGAGCGGAGATGCGGCGTTGCCGCGCGTGCCGGCGTCAGTCGCCCAGCCGCTGACGGTGACGCGCAATTTGCCGCCGCACCTGCCCGGGCGCGGTGCCGCCCAGCGTGTTGCGCGCCTGCAGGCTGCCTTCCAGGCTCAGCACGCTGTAGACATCGTCCCCTATCGCTGAATTGAATTGCTGCAACACCTCCAGCGGCAGCTCGGCCAGGTCGCAGTCGCGCTCGCTGGCCGCGCGCACGACGCTGGCCACCGCCTCGTGCGCGTCGCGAAACGGCAGGCCCTTGCGCACCAGATAGTCCGCCAGGTCGGTTGCGGTGGCGTAGCCGCGGCTGGCCGCCGCGCGCATGGCCGGCGCATTGACGGCAATGCCGCCTTCCAGCACGCCGGTTTCCGGGTTGCGCTGGCCACCGATCATGTCGATGAAGATGCGCAGGGTGTCGCGCACGGTGTCCACCGTATCGAACAACGGTTCCTTGTCTTCCTGGTTGTCCTTGTTGTACGCCAGCGGCTGTCCCTTCATGAGCATGAGCAGCCCCATCAGGTGCCCGACCACGCGCCCGGTCTTGCCGCGCGCGGTTTCGGGCACGTCGGGGTTTTTTTTCTGCGGCATGATCGACGAGCCGGTGGTGAACCTGTCGGCAATGCGGATGAAGGCAAAGTTCTGGCTCATCCACAAGATGAGTTCTTCCGACAGGCGGCTGACATGCACCATGATGAGGCTGGCCGCAGCGCAGAACTCGATGGCAAAGTCGCGGTCGCTGACGGCGTCCAGGCTGTTCTGGCAGATCCCTTCCATTCCCAGCGTGCGCGCCACGCGCTCGCGGTCCAGCGCAAACGTGGTTCCGGCCAGCGCGGCGCTGCCCAGCGGCAGCTGGTTGACGCGCTTGCGCACGTCGCGCAGGCGCTCTTGGTCGCGCGCAAACATTTCGACGTACGCGAGCAGGTGGTGCGCAAAGCTGACCGGCTGCGCCACCTGCAGGTGCGTGAAGCCCGGCATGATGGTGTCCACGTTGGGCTCGGCCACGGCCATCAGCGCGCGCTGCAGCTGCTGCAGAAGCTGGACTATGGCGTCGATCTCGTCGCGCAGCCACAGGCGGATGTCGGTGGCCACCTGGTCGTTGCGGCTGCGCCCGGTGTGCAGCCGCTTGCCGGCGTCGCCTATGAGCGTGGTCAGCCGCGCTTCGACGTTCAGATGCACGTCTTCCAGCTCCAGCTTCCAGTCAAAGCGGCCGGCGGCTATCTCGCCGCGGATGCGCTCCAGCCCCTGCTGGATCGCCGCCAGGTCGCTGCCGGAGATAATGCCCTGGGCTGCCAGCATGTCGGCGTGCGCCAGGCTGCCGGCAATGTCGGCATGCGCCAGGCGCTTGTCAAAATCGACGCTGGCCGTATAACGCTGCACCAGCTCGCTCATGGGCTCGGAAAACAGGGCGGACCAGCCGTGGGACTTGTTGTCGAGTTGATTGTCGGACATGGGGTCTCGTGGGGTCGGGGGCGTGTCGGGTGGCGCTGCGGCGGCACCGGGGGCGGCGCAACATGGCCGGGATGCGGATGCGCGGAGGCCAGCGGCTTGCAGCGCTGGGGTGGGGGCACGGACGGGACACATGCCAAAGACGCAAATTCTATCGGGCCGGGCCGCTGGCGCTGCCGAGCCGCCGCTTTTTGACGCCTGCCAGACCGGCGTCGTGCTGCGCGCGGTACTGGGCGTGGAGCTGGCGCTGGGTGCCGGTCTGTTGTTTGGCAGTTCGGGCCTGTCCGCCTGGGTGGAGCGGCTGGCGTTTGTCACGGCGGGCGCGCTGCCTGCCACGCTGGCTTGGCTGCTGGCTTCGTGCGCGTTGAAGCGCTGGCTGGCCCGCGGGCGCCTGTCCGCGCAGGTGGCCTGCGGCGCCGCGCTGGGTGCGCTGGCCGGCCTGCTGGCCTGCGCCCTGCTTGCGTCGTTCCAGGTCACCGCGGCCGCGCCCTGGCTCGCCAGCGCCTGCAGCGGGGCATTGCTGGCCGGCGGCCTGACGCTGGCCCTGCTCTGGCGCGCCCGCGCCAGCATGCCGGCGGCAACGACCGCGCGGCTGGCCGAGTTGCAGGCGCGGATCCGGCCGCATTTTCTTTTCAACGCGCTCAACACCGCGATTGCACTGGTGCGCGAGGATCCGGCGCGCGCCGAACGGGTGCTGGAGGACCTGGCCGACCTGTTTCGCCACGCCCTGGCCGACCACGGCCAGCTGTCCAGCGTGTCCGAGGAGGTGGCGCTGGCCCGCGGTTACCTGGAGATCGAGCAGTTGCGCTTTGGCGATCGCCTGCGCCTGCACTGGTCGCTGGAGCCGCGTGCCGACGCGGCGCTGCTGCCGACGCTGATCCTGCAGCCACTGGTGGAGAACGCGGTGCGCCATGGCGTGGAACCCAGCGTGGACGGTGCAGACGTGTGGGTGAGCACGCGCTTGCGCGGCCGCGCGCTGGTCGAGATCGAGGTGCGCAACACCATGCCGGCCGGGCAGGGGGACGCGGGCCACGGACTGGCGCAGGACAACGTGCGCGACCGGCTGCGCCTGCTGCACGACCTGGAGGCGCGGTTCCAGACGCGCATCCGCGATGGCGTGTACAGTGCGCGCATCGAAGTCCCGCTGGCCGGAGCCCCGCGTACATGACACTGCAGGTCCTCATCGTTGACGACGAGCCGCTGGCCCGGGCGCGCCTGCGCCGCCTGCTGGCCGAGTGTCGCGAGCCCGAGGCGGTTGCTGCAGGCGAGGCGGGCAGCGCGGCGCACGCCATGACGCTGGTGCGCAGCCAGGCCTTTGACGTGGCCTTGCTCGACGTGCAGATGCCCGGCGCCGACGGCATGGCGCTGGCGGCAGCCTGGCGCGAGCTTGGCACGCCGCCGCCCGTGGTGTTCGTGACCGCGCATCCGCAGTACGCCGTGCAGGCGTTTGAAGTCGACGCCATCGACTACCTGACCAAGCCGGTGCGCTTGCAGCGGCTGCAGACCGCGCTGCAAAAAATCGTCCGTACGCAGCCGCCGTCCCGGGACGGGGATGGCGGGCAGCCGCAGTTCCTAACCGTGGCGGGGCAGGGGCGGACCGAGCGGGTCGCGCTGTCCGACGTGATCTACTTCAAGGCAGAAGACAAGTACGTGGTGGCGCAGACAGGCGCCGAAGAATACCTGCTTGACACCAGCCTGGTGCAGCTGGAACGGCGGCATGCCGCGCGTTTCCTGCGCATCCATCGCAACGCGCTGGTCGCGCGCAACGCAATCCGCGCGCTGGCGCGCGATCGCGCGGGCCCCGATGCAGACGGCTGGGTGGTTGAGCTGGCGGGCACCGATGCCACGCTGGCCGTCTCGCGGCGCCAGGTATCGCAAATCCGTGCCGTCCTGGCGGGACGCGCCCCGGCGGCACGCAAGGTCTGAGACAGTATGCAGAGGCCGCGGATCTGCGCCACCGTCCGCATGCAACGGCTGCTGCTGCGGTAGCATCGGGCCCATGAATCAATCCATAGTCATTGCCACGCGCAAGAGCCGGCTGGCGCTGTGGCAGGCCGAGCACGTGCAGGCGCTGCTGCAGGCGCGCGGGCACGAAGTCAGCTTGCTGCCCATGAGCACCAGGGGCGACGAGATCCTGGACCGCACGCTGAGCAAGGTTGGCGGCAAGGGGCTCTTTATCAAGGCACTGGAAGTGGCGCTGGAAGATGGGCGCGCCGACCTGGCCGTGCACTCGCTCAAGGACGTGCCCATGGAGCTGCCAGCCGGGTTTGCGCTGGCCTGCGTCATGGCGCGCGCCGACGCACGCGATGCCTGGGTCTCCCCGCAGTTTGCCCGCCTGGACGCGCTGCCGCAGGCTGCGGTCATCGGCACGTCCAGCCTGCGTCGCACCGCGCTGCTGCGCGCGCTGCTGGCGCAAATGGGCCGCGGCGACGTGCAGATCGCGCCGCTGCGCGGCAACCTGGACACACGTTTGCGCAAGCTGGACGAAGGCCAGTTTGCCGGCATCGTGCTCGCGGCGGCCGGATTGCAGCGGCTGGGCCTGGCCGAGCGGATCCGGCACGTGTTCGATGCGGACCAGATGCTGCCCTCGGCCGGGCAGGGCGCGCTGGGCATAGAGATCCGGTCCGATCGCGACGACCTGGTCGCGCTGCTGGCGCCGCTGGCCGACACGGACACCCACCTGGCAACCGCAGCCGAGCGCGCCGTGAGCCGCGCCATGGGCGGCAGCTGCTCCATGCCGCTGGCCGCGCACGCCCGGTTCAATGCGCGGACGCTGACGGTGCGTGGCGCCTGGGGACAGCCCGACGGCTCCGCAGACCTGGTCACGGCACAGGCCAGCGGCCCGGTGGCCGATGCCGCCGCCGCCGAGGCGCTGGGGCTGCAGGTAGCCGCGGGCTTGCGCGCGGGTGGCGCGCACTGACGGTGGCAGGCCATGACCGCGGCACCCGTCATCGTCACGCGCCCCCGGGACAGTGCTCGCAACTGGGTCCGGGCGCTGCGGGAGGCGGGCCTGCAGGCCAGCGCGCTGCCGTTGATAGAGATCGTGCCAGAGCCCATGAATGCGGCATTGCGCCGCGCGCGCGAGCAGCCGGAGCACTGGCACGCGCTCATGTTTGTCAGTGGCAACGCCGTGCGCTGCTTTTTTCGCGACGCGCGCTGGTCGCCGCGCTTTGCCGGCGTGCGCGCCTGGTCGCCGGGGCCGGGCACGACCCGCGCCCTGCGCCAGGCGGGCTGGCCGGAGCAGGCCATAGACGGTCCGCTCGCGGGAGCGGCACAGTTTGATTCCGAACACCTGTGGGCGCAGGTGGCGCCGCAGGTGCTGCCGGGCACGCCGGTGTTGATCGTCCGTGGCGGCGATGCGGCCGGCGCCGTGGCCGGGCGCAGCTGGCTTGCCGACGAGGCGGCGCAAGCCGGGGGGCGGCTCGAGCAGCTGGTGTGTTACCGGCGCCTGGCGCCACGCTTGTCGACGCAGCAGCGCGCCCGTGCACAAGCGGCAGCCACGGACGGCAGCATCTGGCTGTTCTGCAGCAGTCAGGCCATTGCAAACCTGGTGGCGGCGCTGCCGCAGCAGGACTGGTCTGCTGCGGCAGCGCTGGTCACGCACCCGCGCATAGGCCGGTCGGCCCGGGCCGCCGGGTTTGCGCAGATACGCCAGAGCCACCCGGTCCTGACCGACGTGGCCCGCACTTTGGGCTCCTTGCCATGAACGACACCAGCGCGCCGGACGAGCGCGAACCGGGGACCGCGCCCGGGACCGACGCGCACGGCACGGCTGCTTCCGCGCCCGCGCCGCGGCCCGAGCGCCGGCGGCGCGAGGGCATCAAGTACGGGCTGGTCCTTGTGCTGGCGCTGCTGGCGCTGGGACTGGTGGTCCTGCAGGCGCAAAGAATGACCGCCATGCAGACGCAGGTGGCCCGGTT
The DNA here is from genome assembly GCA_023228705.1 of Ottowia sp. Lineage (GTDB taxonomy): Bacteria > Pseudomonadota > Gammaproteobacteria > Burkholderiales > Burkholderiaceae_C > Ottowia. The sequence continues at coordinate 36,424 of JALOAS010000006.1, forward strand.
GCTCGAAGAGGCCAACAAGCGCTCCATTTCGGCCAAGTCCGCGTCGGAGCAAGCCAGCGCGGAATTGCACCAGGCCAGCGAAAAACTGGGCCAGCTGGAGGCGCGGGTGCGTGACCTGACCGCGTATCGCGAGCAGATGCGCGACCTGGTGCAAACCGTGGTCCAGGCGCGCGACGAGAGCCTGCTGGCCAGCCTGGATGCGTCGCTGCTGCTGGCGCAGGACCAGGCGCAGCTGACCGACAGTCCGCAGCCCATGGTCGTGGCGCTGCGTGCCGCCAAGCGCCGCATTGCCCAGTCGTCGGACGCGCGGCTGATTCCGGTGCGCCATGCCGTGGAGCGGGACCTGCAGCGGCTCAAGCTGGTGCAGGTCCCGGACACGGCCGGCTTGCTGGCGCGGCTGGACGGCGTGCTGGCCCGGGTGGACGACCTGCCGCTGTCGGTCGATGTCCGTGCGCAGATGGCTGGCGTGACCCCGGCGGATACCGCGGACGCGGCTGCGGCGCCCGTGCACTGGTGGTTGCGCTGGCGCCGATGGCTCGCCGACCGCATCTGCGGCCCCTGGTGCACGCGGGACGCGGCGCTGGGCCTGCCGGTGCAGCCGGTCCAGGACGAGCTGTTTTTCGTGCGGCAGAACCTGCGCTTGCGCCTGCTTGGCGCCAAGCTGGGCCTCCTTGCGCGCCAGCATGAGTCGGCGCGTGCCGACCTGGCGGCAGCCGTGACCCAGCTCAAGCTGGGATTTGACACGGAATCCGACGCGGTTGCCGCGGCCAAGGCCAGCCTGGAGCAGATCCGGACGCTGGCGCACATCCCGGTGCTGCCACAGCTGGACGACACGCTCTCGGCGCTGGGGCGCGCCGGTGCGCAGCAGGAGGATGACGAGTAGCAACCCGAGCGGCAGCGCGGACCGTCGGCGCTGCCGCTCCGGGGTTCAGGCCGCGATGGCGGTTTCCTCTGCCGCAGCGTCGGCCGCTGCGGGTTCCGGCGTGCGGATGAGGTAGTCAAACGCGCTCAGTGCCGCGCTGCACCCGGCACCGGCAGCGACCACGATCTGCTTGTACGGCACGGTGGTGCAGTCGCCGGCGGCAAAGACGCCGGGCACGTTGGTGGCGCCGCGCGCGTCTATCTCGATCTCGCCAAAGCGGTTGCGCGCGACCGTCTCGCCCAGCCATTCGGTGTTGGGCAGCAGGCCGATTTGCACGAACACGCCATGCAGGTCGACACTGGCCGGGGTATGGTCCGCACGGTGAATGAAGGTGAGGCCACTGACCCTGCCTTCCTGCCCGAGGATCTCGGTGGTCTGCGCGTTGGTGTGAACCGTGACGTTGGGCAGCGTCTTGAGCTTGTCCACGAGCACGGCGTCGGCCTTCATCTCGGGCATGAACTCGAGCACGGTCACGTGCCGAACGACGCCGGCCAGGTCAATCGCTGCTTCCACGCCGGAGTTGCCGCCACCGATGACCGCCACGTCCTTGCCCTTGAACAGCGGGCCGTCGCAGTGCGGGCAGTACGCCACGCCCTTGGTCTTGTATTCTTCTTCACCCGGCACGTCCACGTTGCGCCAGCGCGCGCCGGTGGCCAGGATGACGCTGCGGCTTTGCAGCTCGCCGCCGTTGTCGAGCCGCAGCGTGACGAGTCCGCCCGGCTGGCTGGCAGGCAGCAGCTCGGCCACGCGCTGCGCGGTCATGATGTCCACGTCGTGCTCGCGCACATGTGCTTCCAGCTGTGCCGCATACTCCGGCCCCGTGGTTTGCGAGATGCCGGGGTAGTTGGCAATCTCCCCGGTGTCGTTGACCTGGCCGCCCAAGCGCTCGGCCACCATGCCGGTGCGGATGCCCTTGCGCGCCGCGTAGATGGCCGCAGCCGCTCCGGCCGGTCCGCCGCCCACGATGAGCACCTCGAACGGTGCCTTGGCACTGAGCCTGGCGGCGTCGCGTGCGGCTGCGCCGGTATCCACCTTCTGCAGGATTTCTTCCAGCGTGATGCGTCCGCTGTGAAACATCTTCTCGCCGGTGAAGACCACCGGCACGCCCATGATTTCCCGCTCTTGCACTTCGTCCTGGAACAGCGCGCCGTCAATCACCGTGGTGCGGATGCGCGGGTTCAGGATCGCCATCAGCGACAGCGCCTGCACCACCTCGGGGCAATTGTGGCAGGACAGGCTCATGTAGACCTCGAAGTCCAGGTCGACATCCAGCGCCTGGATCTGCTCGATCACCTCGGGCTCGAACTTGGGCGGATGCCCGCCGGTCCACAGCAGCGCCAGGATCAGCGATGTGAACTCATGCCCCAGCGGGATCGCGGCAAACGTGAGCTCGGTGCCGCTGCCCGGCCGCGCCAGCGTGAACGAGGGGGTGCGCGGGCCGCTGCCGTCGGTGCGCAGCGTGATCTTGTCCGGCCGCAGCGCGGCAATTTCTTCGAGCAACTCGCGCATTTCGGCGGATTTGGCGCCGTTGTCCAGCGTGGCGACCATCTCGAACGGCTCTTGCACGCGCTCGAGGTAGGCGGCCAGTTGTTGTCTGATGTCGTCGTCCAGCATGTTGGCTCCGGAAAATGTGTGGGCCGAGTGGGAAAGCGGTGCGGCGGCGCCAGGCCGGCCATCACCGCCGGGCAAGCACGCGCCTGCGGCGCGCGCCGCAGGCCATCAGGCGCTTGCTCAGATCTTGCCGACCAGGTCGATGGAGGGCTTGAGCGTCTTCTCGCCTTCCTTCCACTTGGCGGGGCAGACCTCGTCCGGATGCTCGGCCACGTACTTCGCGGCCTTGAGCTTGCGCAGCGTCTCGGTCATGTCGCGTGCGATGGCGTTGTCGTGCACCTCCATGGTCTTGATGGTGCCGCTGGGGTCGATGACAAAGGTGCCGCGCAGCGCCAGACCCTCTTCGGCTATGTGCACGCCAAAGTTGTGCGTGAGCTGGTGCGTGGGGTCTCCGACCAGGTAGAACCGGGCCTTGCCGACGGCGTCCGAGGTTTCGTGCCAGACCTTGTGGCTGAAATGCGTATCGGTGGTGACGGCGTACAGCTCGGCGCCCAGCTTCTGGAACTCGGCATAGTGATCGGCCGCGTCTTCGATTTCGGTCGGGCAGTTGAAGGTAAACGCCGCCGGCATGAAGAACACCACGGACCAGTTCTTGCCGTTGGTCCAGTTCTTCTCGGTGAGTTCGACGAACTCGCCATTGTGAAATGCCTGTGCCTTGAACGGCTGGATCTGTGTGTTGATGAGAGACATGAACATCCTTGGTTGAGGGGGTGGGGAAACCAGAGTGGCTACGTTCTAATATAGGGTGCAGCTATCTGAAGATCAAATTGTTTGTGCTTATGTTTTTGATAGGTCCGAGCTATCAACCGCACGAAAACACGCCGGTGTCCTGGCCGTCGCAGGGTGGGGCAGGAAGGCGCCGCGAGCACGCCGTGCACGCGTCCGCGCCCGGCGTCGCCGGGGCGGTTCGCATGGTGGCGCGGCGGATTTTCCGCACGGTGCCGGGCCGTGCCGGCAGACGACGCAATGCGGCGGCCCGCATCGCAGTCCCCCGGAGGTCGTTGCCGCTGGGCCGCCGGGGTGTGTCGCGGTGATCGCCCGCGTCGCCGCGCGGGCAGCGCCGGAAATCAGGCCTCGGCCTGCTCTTCGGGCTGTTCAAACGGCAGCTTGACGTCGCGCAGGTCCTTGCGGGTTTCCACCAGGACCAGGTCTTCGGTGTCCGTGGGCACCAGCGCCGGGCGCTCGCGCGGAGCGTGCACGGGCGCCGGCTCGGCCGCAATGGCCGCCTGGGCGGCAGCCACCTTGTCGGCGTCCGAATGCACCCACTGCAGGCCGGCGCCTGCCGCGACCTGGTCCAGCTCTTGCGTGGGCAGGTCAAACGGCTGGACTTGCGGGAGCGCCGCGGGCTCCGCGCTTTTCGCGTCCTGCGCGGCCGGCACAGCCTCGGCTGCGGCCGGTTCGCTGGACTCGGCTGCGGGAGTCGGCGCGGCGCTTGCCGGTTCGGCTGCGCTGCTGGCTGCTGGCTGCTGCGCGACCACGCCGCGCTCGAAGTACGAGCGCGGCGTGGTGGCTGCTGCCGGCTCTTGCGTCGCCGCCTCTTCGGGCGCGGCATCGGCGCGGGCGGGCGGTTCCGCGCGGGCTTGCGCTTCCGGCGTGTCGCGCCGGCTGCTGCGCGTGCGCCTTGCGTCGCGATCCCCGTTGTCCCGGGCCGGCTGCTGTTCAGCGCGTGCGGCGGGTGCCTCGGCATCGGAGCGCGTGCGCTCGCTGCGCTCGGCGGCCGGCTCACGGCCGCTGGCGTCCCGCTCCTGCTCGCGCGAGGGGCGTCCGTTGCGCTGGGAATCCGCCTGGCGGGATTCGCCACGCCGCCCGCCGCGGGAACCGCGCCGGCGGCGGCTGCCGCTGCTGCCGTCGCTGCTGCGCTGGCCACGCCTGCGATCCTCGGCGCTGGCGTCGCCACCTGCGGCTGCTGTTTGCTCGCGATCGGCGCTGGCCGTGTCCGCGCGCTGCTCGGCAGTGTCCTGGCGGCTGTCGCTGCGCCGGCCACTGCCCCGGCCTCCGCGCCCACCGCGCCGGTCGCTGCGCTCGCCCCTGGCGTCGTCCTCAGCCGACCGCCTGCGCGTGCCGTCGCCGCTGCGCTCGTTGCGGCTGCGGCGCTCGCGCTGCTCGGGCTGCGCCGGCGCCGGGGCGGCAGGCGCCCTCGCTGTCGGCGCTTCGTCGCCTGGCTGTGCCGTTGCTGCCGCGCCAAATACCGTTTTCAGCCAGCCCATGATGCCGCCGGCCTGCGCCGACGTGGCGCGCGCAAAGGTGGCCTGCTCGGGTGCGAGCTGGTGGGGCGCCTCGCGCTGCTCCTGCGGCTGCGGCTTTGGCTGTGGCGCAAGCGCCTCGCGCGGGATGCCCTTGAGCACGGGTTGCTGGCGATTGGCCGGCTCCTGGCTGCGCCGCGTGATGGTCGTGAGATCTTCCTCTTCTTCCGCAAGCTTGTAGCTGGCAACCACGTTGTCAAGCCGCGGGTCGTCGTACTTGAGGCGCTCGAGCCGGTAGTGCGGCGTGCGCAGCGTCTTGTTGGGGATCAGCGTGACGCCTATGCGCTGGCGCACCTCTATCTTGCGGATTTCCGGGCGCTTTTCGTTGAGCAGGAAGCTGGCCACTTCCACCGGGACCTGCACCGTCACCGCCGCCGTGCTGTCCTTGATTGCTTCCTGCTGGATGACGCGCAGGATCTGCAGCGCCGACGACTCAGTGTCGCGCACGTGCCCGGCGCCGCCGCAGCGCGGGCAGAGGATGGACGCTCCCTCGGACAGCGAGGGCTTCAGGCGCTGGCGGCTCATCTCCAGCAGGCCGAACTTGGAGATGGAACCGAACTGCACGCGTGCGCGGTCCTGGCGCAGCGCGTCGCGCAGGTGGTTCTCCACTTCGCGCCGGTTGCGGCTCTCCTCCATGTCGATGAAGTCGATCACGATGAGGCCGCCCAGGTCGCGCAGGCGCAGTTGCCGCGCCACTTCCTCGGCAGCTTCCAGGTTGGTGCGCGTCGCTGTTTCCTCGATGTCGCCGCCGCGGATCGCGCGCGCCGAGTTCACGTCCACCGCAACCAGCGCCTCGGCGTGGTCGATGACGACGGCGCCGCCGGAGGGCAGGTCCACCGTGCGGCTGTATGCCGACTCGATCTGCTGCTCGATCTGGAACCGCGAGAACAGCGGCGCGTGGTCCTTGTAGCGCTTGACCTTGGCCGCATGCTCGGGCATGACGTGGCTCATGAACTGCTGCGCCTGCTCGTAGATGTCATCGGTGTCGATCAGGATGTCGCCGATGTCGTTGTCAAAGTAGTCGCGGATGGCGCGGATCACCAGGTTGCTTTCCTGGTAGATCAGGAACGCGCCCTTGCCGCCCTTGCCGGCCTGGTCCACGGCTTCCCAGAGCTTGAGCAGGTAGTCCAGGTCCCACTGCAGTTCCTCGGCGCCCCGGCCTATGCCCGCGGTGCGGGCGATGATGCTCATGCCCTTGGGATAGTTGAGCTCGGACAGCACCTGCTTGAGCTCGTTGCGCTCGTTGCCGGCAATGCGCCGGCTGACCCCGCCGCCGCGCGGGTTGTTCGGCATGAGCACGACGTAGCGGCCGGCCAGGCTGATGAAGGTGGTCAGCGCGGCACCCTTGTTGCCGCGTTCTTCCTTTTCCACCTGGACCAGCAGTTCCTGGCCCTCCTTGATCGCCTCGTTGATCCTGGCCTGGCCCACGTTCACGCCGTCGGCAAAGTAGTCCCTGGAGATCTCCTTGAACGGCAGGAAGCCGTGGCGGTCCTCGCCATAATCGACGAAGCAGGCCTCCAGCGACGGCTCCACGCGCGTCACCACGGCCTTGTATATGTTGCCCTTGCGCGGCTCGTGGCCTTCGCTTTCGATTTCGTAGTCGAGGAGCTTCTGCCCGTCGACGATGGCCAGCCGGCGTTCTTCAGCCTGCGTGGCGTTGATCAGCATCCGTTTCATGATGCACGTTCCTTTTCATGTCAGCGACCCTTGCGGGCCTTCCATGCCGGGACCACGCGCTGAAACGAAAAACAGGAACGGTGCCGCGCAATGCGGCGCGACACTCAACGGGACCCTGCGGCCCGTGGACTGAATGCAGACACGGGCAGGCACGGGCAAAGGCGGGATGGGCGGCGTACGCGCAACCGCGCGGCCCGCCGCCCATCCGTTGCGCCGGCAACTGGCGCGCGCTGCGGCCGTGTCACAATGGGACAGCGACGCGACAACAGCGGTACCAGCCAGACGCAGAGGCTTGCGCCACAGACAGTCAACTCGTGTACTCGGTTCTACCGGTTCCGGAGCCTGCGCCCTTCTTCAGGGAACTGCAGGCGTCGGAGCTTGTTTCTCGGAATTTCATTGCATGGCCCTTGCCTGCAGCGGGTCACCGCAGCCCCCAGGCTGGCGATGGCGTTTTCCGCAGCAGGCACGGCGCTAAAAAACTGTTGCTGGGGTCATCCGCGTGGACATGCCCGCCAATGAGATGCGCGCATTACGATGTCCAATCTGTCGCGTGCGCGGTGGCGCCGATCTGCTTGAAATCGGCACCCGGGTTGTTGGGTTGTTGCAACAGGCCATGCGCGGGGTCTGTTGTCACCGCGCTTTCACGATGCAGGGTCCATGTCACACAAACAAGTGCCAGCAAAGCAGATTATAGATGGATCGGCCGCTTCTGCGGCAAGCGGGCCGAAGATGGCTGCCGCGCTGCTGGACGTGGATGCGGAAAGCGCAGACCAGCGGCTCGATAATTTCCTGTTCCGCATGCTCAAGGGCGTGCCCAAGTCGCATGTATACCGGCTCATCCGCTCCGGGCAGGTCCGGGTCAACATGGGGCGTGCCGCTGCGGCCACGCGGCTGGCAGCTGGCGACGTGGTGCGCGTGCCGCCGCTGCGCCGGCCGGCACGTGCCGCATCCGGCAAGCGGCAGGCGCCGGCACGGGCGTTTGACATCGTGTACGAGGACGAGGTGCTGCTTGCGGTAGACAAGCCGTCGGGCGTGGCGGTGCACGGCGGCTCGGGCGTCAGCTTTGGCGTCATCGAGCAATTGCGCGCGGCGCGGCCGCAGGCGCCGCTGCTGGAGCTGGTCCACCGGCTGGACCGGGGTACCAGTGGCGTGCTGCTGGTGGCCAAGCGGCGCAGTGCGCTGCGCGCGCTGCAGCAGCAGTTTCGCGAGCGCCGGGTTGGCAAGACGTACCTGGCGCTGGTCCTGGGTGAATGGCCGCAGCGGCTGCGCGTCATTGACCAGCCGCTGCACAAGCACCTGCTGGCCAGCGGCGAGCGGCACGTGGCGCCGGCGCCGGCCGGCGACCCGGCAGCCCGCGCCGCCGTGACGCTGGTGCGGGTGCGCCAGCGCTGGCCCGCATACACGCTGCTGCAGGTCCGGATCAAGACCGGCCGCACGCACCAGATCCGGGTGCACCTGGCGGCGCAGGGGTTCCCCGTTGCGGGCGACGACAAGTACGGGCAGTTCGACCACAACAGGCAGCTGCGCAAGCTGGGCGTCAAGCGCCTGTTCCTGCATGCCTGGCAGCTGCAGTTCACACATCCGCGCAGCGGAGAAGCCATGGAGCTGGAGGCGCCGCTGCCGCCGGACCTGCCGCTGCCACCCTATGCATCCGATGCCATATGAGCACGCCGCGCCGCTTTGACCTGATCTGCTTCGACTGGGACGGCACGCTGTACGATTCGGCCGCGATCATCGTCCGCTGCATCCAGGACGCGGTGGTCGACGTGGGCGGTCGGCGTCCGGCTGCCGCAGATTGCGCCTTTGTCATCGGCATGTCGCTGGGGCCGGCGCTGGCGCGCGTTGCCGCGGACGTGCCGACGGCCAGGCACGCGCAGCTGATGGCACGATTTCGCCATCACTACGTCAGGCACCAGGAAGACATCAGCCTCTTTGACGGCGTGCCGGCCATGCTGGCCCGGCTCAAGCAGCGCCCCTGCCGGCTGGCAGTGGCCACCGGCAAGAGCCGGCGCGGGCTGGACCTGGCGCTGGCCTCGCGCGAGCTGGCCAACCTCTTCGATGGCTCCCGGACTGCGGACGAGACCGCCGGCAAGCCCAACCCGCGCATGCTGCACGAGCTGATGGCCGAGTTCCAGGTTGCGCCCGAGCGCACGCTGATGGTGGGCGATACGTCGCATGATCTGCAAATGGCGCAAAATGCCGGCTGTGCCAGCGTTGGCGTCAGCTACGGCGCGCACGACGGGGACGGGCTGCTGGCGCTGGATCCGCTGCAGGTGGTCCATTCGGTGCCCGAGCTTGCGCTGTGGCTGCTGGCGCGAACCTGAAGCCTGCGTCGCGCGGCGGCAGCGGGCAGCGATTGCCTTGACAGGAAAACAGGAACATGAATTCACCCGATGACACTGCCGAGCACACAGTCCTGCACAAGTTGCTGCTGCTGGAGTTGCGCGCACGCCGGTCGGAGCGGCGCTGGCGGCTGTTTCGGCGGCTGGCCGGCTTGCTGCTGCTGGTCGCGTTGTTCTGGGTGCTCAAGCCGGGCACCTGGTCAGGCACCTGGTCGGGCACCAGCGTGGGCCAGCCGCACACGGCCGTGATAGAGATCCGCGGCGAGATCGCCGACGATGCCGAGGCCAGTGCCCGCAGCATCGTCCCGGCGCTGCGCGATGCGCTGGGCGACAAGAACACGCGCGGCCTCATCCTGCGCATCAACTCGCCCGGTGGCAGCCCGGTGCAGGCGGGCATCATCAACGACGAGATCCGCCGCCTGCGTGCCGTGCACGACAAGCCCATTTACGCGGTGGTGGAGGAAGCCTGCGCGTCGGGTGCGTACTACATCGCGGCCGCGGCAGATGACATCTATGTCGACAAGGCCAGCATCGTCGGCAGCATAGGCGCGCTCATGAGCAGCTTTGGCTTCGTCGACGCCATGCAGAAGATGGGCATAGAACGGCGCCTGTTCATCGCCGGCGATGACAAGGGCTTTGGCGATCCGTTCAGCCCCATGTCCGAGCCGCAACGGGAACACGCGCAGGATCTGCTTGACCACGTGCACCGCCAGTTCATCGAGGTGGTCAAGCGGGGTCGCGGGGATCGGATCAAGGACAGTCCCGAGCTGTTCAACGGCATGTTCTGGACCGGCGAGAAAGCCATTGCGCTGGGGCTGGTCGACGACTACGGCAGCGTCGACAGCGTGGCGCGGGACGTGGTGGGCGCCGAGCGCCTGGTCGACTACACCAACCGGCCCAGTGTCGTCGAGCGCGTGGCGCGCCGCTTTGGCGCTGCGGTGGGCGAGGGCGCACTGCGCGCCATGCACGTGCTCCCGGTCCTGCGCTGAGCGAGCCTACGGAATCGCCAGGCCCGCCGCGCGCAGCAGCGCCGCCGTGCGGATCAGCGGCAGGCCGATGAGCGCCGTGGGGTCGTCGCTGACCATGCGCTCGAGCAGGGCGATACCCAGGCTTTCGCTGCGCGCGCTGCCCGCGCAGTCATACGGCCGGTCCGCAAGCAGGTAGCGCTCGATTTCCGCGGGCTCCAGTTTGCGGAACCGCACCCGGACCTCGGCCACGTCGCTGCGGCGGAAGCCGCTGGCGCGGCAGCACACCGCAAGCGCCGTGTGAAAGACCACCTCCCGTCCACTCAGGCGCTGCAGTTGTGCCGCAGCACGCGCGTGCGTGCCAGGCTTGCCTTCGGGGCGGCCGTCCAGATCCAGGACCTGGTCCGACCCGATGACCAGCGATTGCGGCTGCGTTTCAGCAACGGCGTCCGCCTTGGCGCAGGCCAGGCGCAGCGCCAGGTCCCGCGGCGTCTCGCCTGCAAGCGGCGTCTCGTCCACCTGCGGCGCAACGCTGTCAAACGGGATGCCCAGGCGCTCGAGCAGCGTGCGCCGGTAGCGCGAGCCCGATGCCAGGATCAGCGGCCGGGTTTTGCCTGCAGGCGCGGCGTTGGCGTTGCTCATGGCGCTGATTGTCGTACAGTGGGCGCATGGCTTTCACCAATGCACCCACCCTGGACCTGCTGGGCATGGCCGAGGCGCAGGAGTCACTCTCTGGTGCCGTGCCGCTGCGTGACCTCGCGCGCCTGCGCACCGGCCTGGCCGCGCTGCCCCCGGACGCCGCCGCCGACTGGCAGGCCGAGGGGCTCTGGCGCGACGCGGGCGCACAGGGCCGGCAGCCCGCGCTGCACCTGCGCATCCGCGCAACGCTGCCGCTGATCTGCCAGCGCTGTCTGGAGACCGTGCCGGTGCCGGTGCAGGTGGACCGTCATTTTGTCTTTGCGCCCGATGAGGAGACCGCAGCGCGCTGGGATGCGGAGCTGGAAGACGACGTGCTGGTGCTGCAGCGGCCCTTTGACCTGGCCGCGCTGCTTGAGGACGAGCTGATCCTGGCGTTGCCGGCCATTCCGCGGCACGCCCATTGCGACAATCCGCCGCCGCTGGCAACGCAGACCGGGGATTTTGACGCTGCCGCTGCGCCCGAGAATCCCTTTGCCGTCCTGGCCGGCTACGGGCGCAAGCCCCGGCACTGATCCCGGCACTGATGGCGGCCAGGATCGGCGCCGGGCGCTGCAGCGACTGCGGCGTGCAGGCCCTCCGGGAAGAGCAGCGGATATCTTATAATCAGCCCTTTGCACATTTCACGCCGTGCCACTTGGCATGGCGGGCCGTGCGTTCAGACGTTCAGGTCCTGGCAAGGCCGGCGCGGTGCGCCGGATCGCCAGGCAGGCAACGCGACCCAACGCGACAAGGGGGCCATCATGGCTGTTCAGCAAAACAAGAAATCGCCGTCCAAACGCGGCATGCACCGCTCGCACGACGCGCTGGGCAAACCGGGCATTGGCATCGAGCCGACCACCGGCGAGGTTCATCTGCGGCACCACATCAGTCCCAGCGGCTTCTACCGTGGCCGCCAGGTCATCAGGCCCAAGAGCGAAGACTGACCGGGACTCTGCCGCCCGGCAACTGGCGCAAACGGGGCAGGCCGGTTCGGTCTCCCGGGGTAGCGCAGGGGCCGGGGCAGCACATGCGCGAGCGCAGCTTCATGGTTGTTGCGCGCAGCGCGTGCTCACGTGTCTGGCATGACGATACTGGCCGTTGATTGCATGGGTGGCGACCACGGGGTATCCGTGACGCTGCCTGCGTGCCGCCGTTTTCTGACGCGGCACGCCGATGCGCGGCTGCTGCTCGTGGGTGACCCCAGGCTGCTGTCCGGATTTGACCACGAGCGCGCGCAGGTCGTTGCTGCCAGCCAGGTCGTGACCATGGACGACACGGTGGAAATCGCGCTGCGCAAGAAGAAGGATTCGTCGCTGCGCGTTGCCATCGAGCAGGTCAAGCAGGGCACGGCCGGCGCCGCCGTATCCGCCGGAAACACCGGTGCGCTGATGGCGGTGGCACGCTACCTGCTCAAGACGCTGGACGGCATTGAGCGCCCGGCCATTGCCACCCAGTTGCCCAACAGCAAGGGCGGCGCGACGACGGTGCTGGACCTGGGCGCCAACGTGGATTGCAGCGCCAGGCACCTGCTGCAATTTGCCGTCATGGGCTCGGCCATGGTGGCCGCGCTCACTGGCAACGCGCATCCCCGGGTCGGCCTGCTCAACGTGGGCGCCGAGGCCATCAAGGGCAGCGCGCTCATCAAGGAAGCAGGCGAGCTCATGCAGCGTGCCGCTGCGGCTGGCAGCCTCAATTTTGCCGGCAACGTGGAAGGGGACGACATCTTCAAGGGCGATGTCGACATCGTGGTCTGCGATGGCTTCGTGGGCAACGTCGCGCTCAAGACCATAGAGGGCCTGGCGACGATGATAGGCAGTTTTCTCAAGCAGGAGTTTTCACGCAACCTGCGGACCCGGATCAGCGGTGCGCTGGCGTATCCGGTGCTGGCTGCGCTCAAGCAGCGAACCGACCACCGGCGCTACAACGGCGCCGCGCTGCTGGGGTTGCGTGGCCTGGTTTTCAAGAGCCACGGCTCGGCCGATGTCACGGCTTTCGAGCACGCGCTGAACAACGCGTATGATGCCACCGACAATCAACTGCTGACGCGGGTCCAGGAACGCATCGCCGACATGGCATGCCACGTGCCGGAGCAACCGACGCCGCCATCAGCGCCCCATGCCGCGGCCAGTCCCGGCTCCTGACACGCCACGACACCAAGCCCATGACGCGACGCCATTCCCGAATCGCCGGTACCGGCAGCTTTCTGCCGCCACGACGGGTGAGCAACGAGGAACTGGCGGCGCAGCTGGCCGAGCGCGGCGTGCAGACGTCGGATTCCTGGATCGTCGAGCGCACGGGGATACACGCGCGCCACTTTGTCGACGATGGCGTCATGGCCAGCGACCTGGCGCTGGCCGCTGCGCAGGCCGCGTTGCAGGCGGCGGGGCTGACGGCCGATGCAATCGACCTCATCGTGGTGGCCACGTCGACGCCGGACATGGTCTTTCCCTCCACCGCAGCCATCGTGCAGCGCAAGCTGGGCGTGGCTGGCTGCCCGGCGTTTGACGTGCAGGCGGTCTGCACGGGTTTCGTGTACGCGCTGACCGTGGCCGATGCCATGCTGGCCAACGGCAGCGCATCGCGCGCCCTGGTCATCGGCACCGAAGTCTTCAGCCGGCTGCTCGACTTTGACGACCGCGGCACCTGCGTGCTCTTTGGCGATGGTGCCGGCGCCGTGGTGCTCGAGACATCCGGGGAGCCCGGGATCCTGGCGACGGACCTGAACGCGGATGGCAGCTACGCAGACATCCTGTGCGTGCCCGGCCATGTGGCCGGCGGCGGCATCCTGGGCAAACCGCTGCTGAAGATGGACGGGCGCGCCGTCTTCAAGCTGGCGGTCAACGTGCTGGGGCAGACGGCGCGCACCGTGCTGGACAAGGCCGGGCTTGCGCCATCGGACATAGACTGGCTGGTGCCGCACCAGGCCAACATCCGCATCATGCAGTCTACGGCAAGGAAGCTGCACCTGTCCATGGACAAGGTGCTGGTCACCGTGGGCGAGCACGGCAACACGTCGGCGGCGTCGATTCCGCTGGCGCTGGACCAGGGCGTGCGCGACGGACGAATCCGCCCCGGGCACATCGTCCTGCTCGAGGGCGTTGGCGGCGGCTTCACCTGGGGGTCGGTGCTGTTTCGGGCGTGACGGCGTGAAAGGCGGGTCAGCGGGTTTGGAAGAAGGGTGATGACTGGATTTGCATTTGTTTTTCCGGGGCAGGGGTCGCAGTCGGTCGGCATGCTCGATGCCTGGGGCGACAACGTCGTGGTCCGGCAGACGCTGCAGGAAGCGTCCGACGCACTGGGCGAGGACCTGGCGGCGCTGGTTCGTGACGGTCCGGCCGACGCGCTGGCGCTGACCACCAACACGCAGCCGGTGATGCTGGCCGCCGACGTCGCGTGCTGGCGTGCCTGGCGCGCTGCCGGTGGCGCCTTGCCGCTGGCCGTTGCCGGGCATTCGCTGGGCGAGTACGCGGCGCTGGTTGCCGCTGGCGCGCTGACGCTGGCCGATGCCGTACCGCTGGTGCGGCTGCGTGCTGCCGCCATGCAGGACGCGGTGCCGGTGGGGCAGGGTGCCATGGCCGCCATCATGGGTCTGGACGCTGACGTGATCCAGGGCGTGTGCGCGCAGGTGACCGCGGCGCTGGGCGCCGGCGAGGTGGTTGAAGCCGTCAATTTCAATACGCCGGTGCAAACCGTCATCGCCGGCAGCAGCCAGGCGGTGGAGCAGGCCTGCGCCGAGCTGAAGGCCGCAGGCGCCAAGCGCGCCGTGACGCTGCCCGTGTCTGCACCGTTTCATTCCCGGCTCATGAAGCCGGCTGCCGAGCGGCTGCGGCAGGCGCTGGCCGAGGTGCCGGTGGCGCTGCCGCAGGTGCCGGTGGTCAACAACGTGGACGTTGCCGTCGAGCAGGATGCCGACCGCATCCGCGATGCCTTGTACCGCCAGGCGTTTGGCCCGGTGCGCTGGGTCGAGACGGTCCAGCAGTTCAAGGCCATGGGCGCAACCGCCGTCATCGAGTGCGGCCCGGGCAAGGTGCTGGCGGGCATGACCCGCCGCATCGATCGCGGGCTGGCCAGTGCCGAGCTCTGCGACCCGCAGACGCTGGCGCAGGTGCAGGACCTGCTTGGCTGATTTGCCGTGAGCGGCAGCAACAGGAGGATTTGGACATGACGGAGGCAACACGGCCCGCCGCGCAAACCGCGCTGGTCACGGGTGCGTCGCGCGGTATTGGCGCGGCCATTGCCGGGGAACTGGCCAAGCGCGGCTTTCAGGTCGTGGGCACGGCAACGACCGAAGCGGGCGCCGGGCGCATCACCGAGGCATTGCAAAAATACAACAACTGCCGGGGCGCCTGTCTGGACGTCAACGACGGTGATGCGGCGGCGGCACTGGTCGCCGCCGTTGCCGGCGAGCACGGCGCGCTGCACGTACTCGTCAACAACGCCGGCATCACCCGTGACGGGCTGGCCATGCGCATGAAGGACGAGGACTGGGATGCGGTGCTGGACACCAACCTGAAGGCGGTCTTTGCCATGTGCCGGACCGTCATGCGACCCATGATGAAGCAGCGCTACGGCCGCATCATCAACATCACCAGCGTCGTGGGTGCCATGGGCAATGCGGGCCAGGCCAACTACGCGGCAGCCAAGGCGGGCGCGGCCGGCCTCACGCGTGCGCTGGCGCGCGAGCTGGCGCCGCGCGGCATCACCGTCAACAGCGTGGCGCCGGGCTTCATGGAAACCGACATGACCGCCGCCCTGCCCGAGGCGCAGCAGGCTGCGCTGACCGCGCAGATCCCCATGCAGCGGCTGGGCACGCCCGCAGACGTCGCGCACGCCGTGGCGTTCCTGGCCGGCAAAAATGCAGGATATATAACAGGCCAGCAACTGCATGTCAATGGCGGCATGCTGATGGTCTGAGCAACCGTTGTGTTCCGGGGCCGCGGGGCCTGGTGAACTGTCCGATGCTGGCGCAGGCCAGTTAGAATTCAAACTTTCTACAAGGCTTAGAGGAAACCCATGAGCGATATCGAAGCACGCGTCAAGAAAATCATCGCCGAGCAACTTGGCGTGGAGGAGTCGCAAGTCACCAATGAAAAGGCGTTTGTCGCTGACCTGGGCGCCGACTCGCTTGACACCGTGGAACTGGTCATGGCGCTGGAGGACGAGTTCGGCATCGAAATTCCTGACGAGGATGCCGAGAAGATCACAACCGTGCAGGCAGCCATCGACTACGCCAACGAAAAGAAGGCCTGAGCGTGACGCAGCGCAGGGTGGTCGTGACTGGTCTGGGCTGCGTCAGCCCCGTGGGCAACACGGTTGCAGCCTCTTGGGACAATCTTCTGGCAGGGCGCTCGGGCATTGCCACGATCACCCAGTTTGACGCGACCGACTTTGCGGCGCAGATTGCGGGCGAAGTCAAGGATTTCGACGTGGCCCGGTTCCTGCCCGTCAAGGAAGCGCGGCACATGGCCCGGTTCATCCACCTGGGTATCGCCGCAGCGGACGAGGCGGTGGCCGATGCCGGCCTGCCCACCGGCGATGCGCTGTCTGAAGCGCAGGCGGTGCGCATAGGCTGCAACATCGGCTCAGGCATAGGCGGGCTGCCCACCATAGAAGACACGCAGACGGTGTATCTGGAGCGCGGGCCGCGCCGCATCTCGCCGTTTTTCGTGCCTTCGTCCATCATCAACATGGTCTCGGGGCACGTGTCCATACGCTTTGGCTTCCGGGGCCCCAACCTGGCCGTCACCACGGCATGCACCAGCGGGCTGCACGCCATCGGCCTGTCGGCGCGCATGATCGAGCATGGCGACGTCGACGTCATGCTGGCCGGCGGCGCCGAATCCACCGTGTCTCCGCTGGGCATAGGCGGCTTTGCCTCGGCCAAGGCGCTGTCGGTGCGCAACGACGATCCGCAGACGGCATCGCGCCCCTGGGACCGCGACCGCGACGGCTTCGTGCTGGGCGAGGGCAGCGGCGTGCTGGTGCTCGAAGAGTACGAGCATGCCAGGGCCCGTGGCGCAAAGGTCTACGCCGAGCTCGTTGGCTTTGGCATGAGCGCGGACGCGTTTCACATGACCGCGCCAGACGTGGAGGGTCCGCGGCTTTCCATGGCCAACGCCCTGCACGATGCCGGCATCAATCCGGGTGACGTGCAGTACCTCAACGCGCATGGCACGTCCACGCCGCTTGGCGACCTCAACGAGACCAAGGCCATCAAGGCCGCGTTCGGCGATGTGGCCCGGTCGCTGGTGGTGAACTCGACCAAGTCCATGACCGGCCACCTGCTGGGCGGTGCCGGCGGCATCGAGTGCGTGTTTACCGTGCTGGCGGTGCGCGAACAGAAGAGCCCGCCCACGACCAACATCTTCAACCAGGATCCGGAGTGCGACCTGGATTACTGCGCCAATACGGCGCGGGACATGAAGATAGACATCGCGCTGAAAAACAATTTCGGGTTTGGCGGCACCAACGGATCGGTTGTTTTCAAGCGCATCTGAACGCCACATGCGTCGGCGGTGGCTGGCCGCGCCCGGCACGTGCCCACAGCGGCCCGGTGCCATGGAGTCTTCTGACTGGAAACGATGCCCGGCAACACACAAGCGCATGACCGATGAAGAGGTTGAGCGTATTGCGTCCAGCGTTTGGCGTTCATTGTTCGCCAACGCCCACGCTTGACGCTTGACGCTTGACGCCAAACGTTCATCAAGGGCCGAGGTCATCGGTCATCCGGCACGCTGGCGATGCTTGCCCATAAGAGACGGTGAGCCTTGCAGGCGCGGCTTGGCCTTGCCGGGAACGAGGAGAGGATGCCATGGCGGCAAATGCATCGCTGGCGCCGCCGGCCAGCTTTGTCTCGGGCGCGACCCCACTGCTGGCAGCGGCGCTGCTCGCGCTCTGGAGCAGCGGCGCGCTGGTTGTTGCGCTGACGGTCTCACTGGGCGGGCTGAGTGGGCCGGCCCAGGCTGTTCTGGTGCTGCTCCTGGGCGCCGGCGCCGCGGCAAGCTGGCGTTTCTGGCGCGGCCAGACGCCGCAGCGGCTGGCCTGGGACGGCGGCAACTGGCTGCTCACCGACCCCGGCGTGGCGCCCGACCCGCGCCGGCATGCGGTTCATGTGGTCGTGGCGCTGGACCTGCAGCTTGCGCTGCTGCTGCGCAGCCGGACCGTTGCGCCGTCCGGGCGCAGCAGCTGGCTGTGGCTGCAGCGCGCCGATGATCCGCATCGCTGGCACGCGCTGCGCTGCGCGCTGTTCGCGGCGCCGGACCATGCCTGATTCCGACCCGGCCGGGTGGCGTGCAACACGCCCGTCCGGGGCAGGTCGCCGACGGCGGGTCCTGTATGCTATCGGCTTGTCCGATCCCTGCGTTCGCCCGTGCTGGCAGTCGGCAACGCGTTTTGCGCGCCGACCTGTCTTTTTGACCGGAAAAGCCAGCCTTTGCGACGATTTTGCCGTTCCCCGTGATTGAAAAAAACAAAGAAGCAGGACCACCGCCCAACGAGGATGCGCTGCTGGTGCAGCGTGCGGCGGCAGGAGACCACAGGGCGTACGAGCTGCTGGTCATCAAGTACCAGCGGCGCATCGAGCGCCTGATCGGCCGGCTGGTCCGGGATACCGACCTGGTCCCCGATATCGCGCAGGAGACGTTCATCCGCGCCTGGCGTGCGCTGCCGCAGTTTCGTGGCGAGGCGCAGTTCTACACCTGGCTGTATCGCATCGCGATCAATACGGCCAAGCGCACGCTGCTGGGTTTCAAGCGCGATCCGCTTGTGTCGGAGTCGGCGCTGCGCCCGGAATCGCGCGACGATGAAACTTATGGACTGGAAGATGAACTAATCAGTGAATCAACGCCGGAGACGGAGCTGGCCGCACGCGAGGTGGCCGCCGCCGTCTCGGCCGCGATGGAAGAGCTGTCGGAAGACCTGCGCGAGGCCATCACCTTGCGCGAGGTGGATGGATTGAGTTATGAAGAGATCGCCGAAGCCATGGGCTGCCCCATTGGTACCGTGCGCAGCCGGATCTACCGGGCGCGCGAGGCCATCTCGACCAAGATCAGGCCGCTGTTGAGCCACCAG
Organism: Ottowia sp.; assembly: GCA_023228705.1. Taxonomy (GTDB): domain Bacteria; phylum Pseudomonadota; class Gammaproteobacteria; order Burkholderiales; family Burkholderiaceae_C; genus Ottowia. The sequence goes on from JALOAS010000006.1 coordinate 54,932, forward strand.
AGCGGCAAGCGATGGTGAGGCAGGCTTGCAACAGCAACGAGCGTTCAGTGAAAGAGCGGACATGAACACGATGGACATGAACTCGAAGATGGGCATGGATGGCGTTCGCCAGCAGCTGTCCTGCCTGGTCGATGGCGAACTGGATGCAGCCGAGCTGGACGCGCTCCTGTCCGCCACGGCGCCCGATGAAGTTTCTGCCTGCTGGCAGGCGTACCAGGTCATCGGAGATGTGCTGCGCGCGCCCGAGCTGGCCGCCTGCGGCCGTGATCCGCAGTGGCTGGAGCAGTTCCGCCAGCGCCTGCAGGCGGAAGCAGGGGCGCCGGCGCTGCCCGCGACGGACGTGGCGCCAAAGCGGCACGTTGATCCGGCACTGGCGCAGCAGCCGGCCGCCAACGATGGTGTCTTCCGCTGGAAGATGGTGGCCGGGCTCGCGTCGTTTGCCGCGGTGGCCGCCGTGGGCTGGAACCTGTTTGGCACGCTGCAGCCGGCGTCGGCGCCTGACGCAGCCGTGCTGGCGCAGAACGAGATTTCCGAGCCGGCGCCCGAGACGCGCAACGTGGCCTGGAACCAGGGACGCGTCCCGTCCAGGTTCTGGAGCCCTGCGCAGCCGCCCTACACCATGGTGCTGCGCAACCCGGAGCTGGACCGCATGCTGGCGCAGCGGGCCGGCAGCAACCCGGATCCGGCCGTGCAGCGCGCCAGTGAGTTTTTTCGCAACGCGGGCTACGAGGGCATGGAACGCTGACGCGGATTCCATGTCAGAAAACTGAGGCGGATGGACCTGCCCGGGCTCTCGCAGCAGCAACGCGATGCCGATGCCCTGACCGGCGACAGCTGGAACCGGTCTTCAGCGCCGGGCCTGTGCCTCCGGAATTCGGGTCTGTCCAGGCATTCCACGGCAACTACAGGAGTTGAAATGAAAAAGCACACCATCAGGTACAACCGCTGGCTTGCTGCCGCGCTGTCGGCATCGGTGATTGGCACGGTCAGTCTGGGACTGGGCATGGCGCCCGCGCTGGCCGAGACGCCCCAGGCGTCGCAAGCGGCGCAGAGCGTGCGCGGGCTGCCGGATTTTGTCAGCCTGGTCGAGGAAGTGGGCCCCAGCGTGGTCAGCATCCGCACCACCGAGCGGGTGCGCGTGCGCCGGTACGGCGGCGGCCTGGACGATGACGACATGCAGGAGTTCTTCCGGCGCTTCTTCGGCGTCCCCATGCCCGGCATGCCGCACGCGGACCCGCGAAGCGAATCGCCGCAGCCGCCCGTGGAGCGCGAGGTACCGCGCGGCGTGGGCTCCGGGTTCATCATTTCTTCTGACGGCTACATCATGACCAATGCGCACGTCGTCGACGGCGCCGACGAGGTGTTCGTGGGCCTCAATGACCAGCAGGAGTACAAGGCCAAGGTCATAGGCATGGACAAGCGCACCGACATTGCGGTGGTCAAGATAGACGCCAAGAACCTGCCGGCGGTGCGCATCGGCAACGTGGACGACCTCAAGGTCGGCCAGTGGGTCATTGCCATCGGTTCGCCCTTTGACCTGGAAAATACCGTGACCGCCGGCATTGTCAGCGCCAAGTACCGCGACACCGGCGACTACCTGCCTTTCATCCAGACCGACGTGGCGGTCAACCCGGGCAACTCCGGCGGCCCGCTCATCAACATGTCCGGCGAGGTGGTGGGGATCAACAGCCAGATCTACTCGCGCTCGGGCGGGTTCATGGGCATCTCGTTTGCCATCCCGATTGACGAGGCCATGCGTATCGGCGACCAGCTGCGCAGCACCGGGCACGTCACGCGCGGACGCATCGGCGTGCGCATCGACCGCGTCCGGCGTGACGTGGCCGAATCAATAGGGCTGGACCGGCCGCGGGGCGCGCTGGTGGCCAGCGTTGAGCCCGATTCCCCGGCAGACAAGGCCGGCATAGAAGCAGGCGACATCATCCTGGAGTTTGACGGCAAGGAAATTGAAAAGGTGTCCGACCTGCCGCGGCTGGTCGGCAGCACGAAGCCGGACACCAAGACCACGATCACCGTGTTCCGGCGCGGCAAGGACCGCAAGCTGGACATCACGGTGGGCCTGATGAAGCCGGAGGAGACCAAGGCCAGCGCGCGCAGCAGCGGCTCGTCGGGCGAGCCGTCCGAACTGCCCAGCGGCGCGGTGCAGGCGCTGGGCCTGACCGTGGCCAACATGACCGACGCCGAGCGCCGTGAAGCCAACGCGCCGCGTGGCGTCCAGGTCGAAGAGGTCGAAGGTGCTGCCGCGATCGCCGGCCTGCAGCCGGGAGACATCATCCTCAACGTGGGCAACACCGAGATCAACAATGTCGACGACTTCAAGGCGGCGGTCAAGGAAGCCGACCCGAGCAAGTCGATCAACATGCTGGTGCAGCGCGACGACCTGGTCCAGTTCGTGCTGATCCCGCGCAGCCAGCGCTGACCGCAGCGGCATGACCCCGCCCGGGGCCGGTGCAGCCGGCCCCGGGCGTGCCTGCCTGCCGTTGCGCGGGTTGCAGCCGCGGCGGGTGCACCGGCGGATTTGGCGCGCAAGCCCGCAGGAGCGGCCGCCGCGCCCGTACAATCACACAAGTCTTTACCAATCCGACCATTGCCGTGGCCCGGCGCGCAGATGCTGCGTGCATCGCGCCCGTGTCACGCTTGTTTCATGGACCACATCAGAAATTTTTCGATCATCGCGCACATTGATCACGGCAAGTCAACGCTGGCCGACCGGCTCATCCAGATGTGCGACGGACTGACCGACCGCAAAATGGACGCGCGCGTGCTGGATTCCATGGACATAGAAAAAGAGCGCGGCATCACGATCAAGGCGCAAACGGCGGCGCTGAGCTACCACGCGCGCGACGGGCAGACGTACAACCTCAATCTCATCGACACGCCCGGACACGTGGATTTTTCCTACGAGGTCTCGCGCTCGCTCTCGGCCTGCGAAGGCGCGCTGCTGGTGGTCGATGCCTCGCAGGGGGTGGAGGCGCAGACCGTGGCCAACTGCTACACGGCGCTGGACCTGGATGTGGAAGTCATCCCGGTGCTCAACAAGATCGACCTGCCGCAGGCGGATCCGGAGCGGGCCAAGGCCGAGATCGAAGACGTCATCGGGCTGGACGCGCACGATGCCGTGGCCATTTCGGCCAAGACCGGCGAGGGCGTGCAGGAGGTGCTCGAGCGCATCGTCACGCGCGTGCCACCGCCGCGTGGTCGCGTGGATGCGCCGCTGCGGGCCATGATCATCGACAGCTGGTTTGACGCCTACGTGGGCGTCGTCATGCTGGTGCGCATCGTCGATGGTGCGCTCAGGAAGGGCGAGCGGTTTCGCATGATGGCCAGCGGCGCGGTCTACGCAGCCAACGACCTGGGCGTCTTCACGCCCACCGCACGGCCGCAGGGTGCGCTGCTCACCGGCCAGGTGGGCTACGTCATTGCCGGCATCAAGGAGCTGGCCGCGGCCAAGGTGGGCGACACGCTGACGCTGGACAAGAAGCTCCCGGACAACCTGGGGCCGGCGCAGGAGCCGCTGCCCGGATTCAAGGAGGTGCAGCCGCAGGTGTTTGCCGGGCTGTACCCCACCGAGGCCAACCAGTACGAGGCGCTGCGCGACAGCCTTGAAAAACTGCAGCTCAACGATGCATCGCTGCGCTACGAGCCCGACACCAGCGATGCCCTGGGGTTCGGGTTCCGCTGCGGCTTTCTTGGCCTGCTGCACCTGGAGATCGTGCAGGAGCGGCTGGAGCGCGAGTTTGGCCAGGGCCTGATCACCACGGCGCCCAGCGTCATCTACGAGGTCGAGCAGGTCGATGGCCAGACCATTGCGGTGGAGAACCCCTCGCGCATGCCCGAGCCCAGCCAGATCAGCGAGGTGCGCGAGCCCATCGTCACCATGCACGTGTTCACGCCGCAGGAGCATGTGGGCGCGATCATGACGCTGTGCAATGAAAAGCGAGGCGTGCAGATCAACATGCAGTACCACGGCCGCCAGGTCCAGCTGGTGTACGAGCTGCCGCTGGCCGAGGTCGTCATGGACTTCTTTGACCGGCTCAAGTCGGTCTCGCGCGGCTACGCGTCCATGGACTACACGTTCAAGACCTTCCAGGCATCGGATATCGTCAAGGTGGACGTCCTGCTCAACGGGGAGAAGGTCGACGCCCTCTCTATCATGGTCCACCGCAGCCACGCCGCGGCGCGCGGACGGGCGCTGGCCGCGCGCCTGCGCAAGCTGATCAGCCGCCAGCAGTTTGACGTGGCCATACAGGCGGCCGTGGGCGCCAAGATCATCGCACGTGAAAACGTCAAGGCGCTGCGCAAGAACGTGCTCGCCAAGTGCTACGGCGGCGATATTTCACGCAAACGCAAGCTGCTGGAAAAACAAAAAGCAGGGAAAAAACGCATGAAGCAGATCGGTTCGGTTGAGGTGCCCCAGGAGGCGTTCCTGGCCATATTGCAGGTGCAGGACTGATGCCGCAGCTGACTGCACTGATCCTGGCGGCTTTCGTCGCGTACGGTGGCGCCTGGTACCTGGGCTTCATAGACGGGAACTTCGAGCTGCTGCTGCTGCTGGCCACGCTGGTGACCGCCGCCTACTGGCTGCTCGATCGCCTGGTCTTTGCGCCGCGCAGGCGCGCCGTGGCGCATGGGCTGGAGCAGGCAGGCCACCGCGTTCCGGCAGCCGATGCCACGCCGGGCAAGCGCGCAGCGGCGTTGCGCGAGAAGCGGGCCGCTGCCCTGGCGCAGCCGTGGTGGCTGGACTGGACGGCGGGGCTCTTTCCGGTCATCCTCATCGTGTTCCTCCTGCGCTCCTTTGTTTTCGAGCCGTTCAAGATTCCGTCCGGGTCCATGATTCCGACGCTGCTGATCGGCGACCTCATCCTGGTCAACAAGTTCACCTATGGGCTGAAGCTGCCCGTGGTCAACCAGCGCCTGACCGAGGGTCGGCCCGTGAAGCGCGGCGAGGTGATCGTGTTCCGCTACCCGGTGCAGCCCAGCGTGGACTACATCAAGCGCGTGGTCGGCGTTCCCGGCGACGAGGTGGCGTACCTGAACAAGCGGCTCACCATCAATGGCCAGGAGGTGCCACTGACCCGGGACGGCGATTTCCTGGATGAATCCACGATGCAGTACTATGCGCGCTTTGACGAGCTGCTGGGGGGCCGGGAGCACGAGATCATCATCAACGACAACGTGCCGGCGCTGATCGGGAATCCGGGGCATTTCGAGTACCGGTCCGCGTGCAACTACAGCGTCGACGGCGTCGTCTGCAAGGTGCCGGAAGAGCACTACTTTGTCATGGGGGACAATCGGGACAATTCGCTGGACTCACGCTACTGGGGCTTTGTGCCACGCGAGAACGTCGTGGGCAAGGCGTTCCTGGTATGGATGAATTTTGGCCACTTGAGTCGCATCGGGAACCGGATCTGACCGGACGGAGAGAATTCGATGACTTTTCGGACGCATCGCGCGCAACGCGGCATCACGTTCCTGGGGCTGCTGTTCTTCGGCATCATCCTGGCGCTGCTGGTCATTGTCGGCGCGCGGGTCGTCCCCACGGTGACCGAGTACATGTCGATCACCAAGGCCGTCAAGAAGGCGGCGCAGGACGGCGATACGGTGCCTTCGGTGCGCGCCGCGTTTGACCGCACCGCCTCGGTGGACTACATTGATTCCATTTCCGGCAAGGACCTGGAGATCACCAAGATCGACGGCAAGGTCATCGTGCGCTTTGCCTACGACAAGGAAATCCCGCTCTTTGGTCCGGCCTACCTCCTGATCAAGTACCGTGGTGCCTCCGACAGCGGATACAACTGACCCTGCCCAGGCAGGCGGCGGTGCGGCAGCGCTGGCGCGGCTCCAGCACCGGATCGGCTACCGGTTTGCATCAACCGGGCTGCTGCAGCGGGCGCTGACGCACCGCAGTTTCTCCGCCGTGCACAACGAGCGTCTGGAGTTCCTCGGCGACGCCGTGCTGGGCCTGGTCGTCGCGCACCGGCTCTTTGCCGCGCTGGGCGACAGCGCCGAGGGGGACTTGTCGCGCATGCGCGCCAACCTGGTGCGCGAGGAAAGCCTGCACCGCGTGGCGCTGCAGCTGGACCTGCCGCCGCTGCTGCGACTGGGCGCGGGCGAGCAGCGCTCCGGCGGCCGGACCCGGCCGTCCATCCTCGCTGACGCGGTTGAGGCGCTCCTGGGCGCCGTCTATCTGGACGGCGGCTACGCTGCGGCGGATCGCCTCGTGCGCCATCTGCTGGGCGAGATCGATGCCTCCCAGGCCGGCGCCGTCGCAGCCAAGGACGCCAAGACCGCGTTGCAGGAGTGGCTGCAGGGGCACAAGCTGGAGCTGCCCCAGTACGAGGTGCTGCGCACGCTGGGCGCCGAACACGCTCGCACCTTCGAGGTGGCGTGCCGGGTGCCGGGCCGGTCGCTGCAGACGGTGGGCCGCGGCCAATCGCACCGCAAGGCCGAGCAGATGGCGGCCGCGGCCATGCTCCGCAAGCTGCAGCAAGGAGCGCCGGCCCCATGAGCGCAGCGCCAGACGGGAACGGCGCGCAGGCAGCCGCGCCCGCGGGGGTGGCCGCCGCAGGCGAGCAGCGCTGCGGCCTGATTGCCATCGTGGGCCGGCCCAACGTTGGCAAGTCCACGCTGCTCAACGCGCTGGTGGGACAAAAGATCAGCATCACCAGCCGCAAGGTGCAGACAACGCGGCATCGCATCACCGGCATACGGAC
>JALOAS010000007.1 GCA_023228705.1 Ottowia sp.
TCCAATCAAGACGCAAAGCGCAGGCATGGCCCGTGCCATGGCGAGCATTTGCAACGCCGAGTGGGCAGATTCTGGCGGTCAAAGCGGGCATGAGGGATTCTTTCTCAAGCTCTCAGTCGCTGATCACGGGGTTTTCCTGCCGCGAGGCGCAGTTGCGCCGCACGCAGAGCCGGCAGGTGGGGCCCACCGGCGTGGCTGGCGCCGCCGTTGACAGGTCCAGCCCGTCGCCATAGACCAGCGCATCGGCGTGTATGGATTCGCACACCAGCATGATGGAGATGGCCTGCCGCACGTTGCTGTACGAGGGCAACTGCTTTTCCATGGCGCGCGCGATGAAGAAGTAACGCCGCCCGTCCGGGAACTCGGCCAGGTCGCGCACGATGACTCCCGGTGTCTGGAACGCGCGGTACACGGCCCACAACGGGCAGGCGTTGCCGTAGCGCGGGAGCGGCATGTAGGGAAGCGGGAAGCGCTTGGTGACGTAGCCTGCCGGGTCTGAGCGCATGAGGCCAAAACGCACGCCCTCGCGCCCGGGCTTCTTGAGCGTGATCAGCCGGTGGCAGACCTGCTCGAAGCTGGCGCCGAAGTGGTGGCACAGGTGGTCGATGTCGTAGCGCGCAGCCTGCACGGCCTCGAAGAACGCGTCGTACGGCAGCAGCAGCGCGGCGGCAACGTAGGCGTAAAGCGCCCGCGCGGCGCGCCGCCTTGCTGCCGCGGAGCGCAGCAGCGACGAGCCGGCCAGCAGCGCGTCAATCTGCTCTTCGCAGGCCAGGTGCGCCGCCAGTCGCCCCAGCTCGAAGCGCCGGGTCGCCAGGGGCGCCGTCGCGACCAGCACCATGCGCCGCTCGGCCGCATCGTAGAGCGAGCGGGCACGCGGGTCAGCGTTCCCGTCCCCCAGCGTGGGCGCTGGCGTGACCTGCACGCCATGCTCTTTTTTCAGATAGCGGACCAGCCGGCTTTCCGCCGAGCCGCTGGTCAGCCCGGCGGCCTCGTGGATGCGGGCTGCCGCGTGCTCCAGATCGGGGAAGTAATTGTCGTGCTCCTGCAGGAAATCGTCGACCTCGTCTGCCGGCGTGATGGAGCGCGTGGCCGAGCGCTCGCGGTCGAAAAATCCCGCCAGCGCCTGCGCCACGTCGGCCAGCCGGCCGCTCTCATCGCCGATGATCGCCAGGAAGCGCGCCCGGTCCGCTGGCGTCAGGTCGTCGGTCCCGTCCAGGATTTCCGACGCCGACCGGATCGCCGCCACGTTGGTCAGCATGCTGTGGATGGACTCGCCCAGGAAGGGGTCCTGGTTGAGCCGGTCCGACAGCGCCGTGACAGCCTGGTTGCGGTCGTACAGGCTGCGATTGAGCGCCACCAGCGCGCGTGCCCAGCGCGGGTGCTGCCCGGCCAGGTCGGCGGCGGCCTGCGGCGTCAGCGCCAGCTCCTCGAACAGCGGCTCGCGGCCGAGATCGACCAGGTCGTGCACCAGGCGCCGGTCCGCGGCACCGTCGAAGCGCTCGACGGGCAGTTCCAGCTCGTCGGCGATGCGCAGCAGCAGGCGACCCCCGATATTGCGCTTGTTGTTTTCTATCAGGTTCATGTACGAGACCGAGATCCCGACCCGCTTGGCCAGCGCGCCCTGCGTCATGCCAATGCGCTGGCGCTGCTGGCGAATCTTGAATCCGACCATCGTGTGTCGCATGCCTCACTCTCCTCTTTTGCTGCACTGCAATGTAAAAAGTTTACAACATTACTTTTCTCAAAACGGAAAATTGACAGAATAATCGTTGCAGGTCAATTGCTTACGGAGAAATCGACACGATGGCCTGTTTTTCAGCTATGGTGGACGCATGTTGCAAAAACCCACGGCGCAAGCCGGGGGTTGTCCCAGCGTGACGACACCAGTCTTTGCCCGGGTTGCAACATTTCGCAGGTTACCGAAAACAGGGAGACACATGTCAAAACTCGACCAGTTGAATATTTCGCGTCGCAAGACGCTGCATCTTGGCGCGGGCGCGGCCGGTGCCGTCATGCTCGGCAATTTTGGCGGGATGCAGCTGGCCTACGCAGCAGCCGATGAGCCGCCGCTGGGCGCAACCTGGCCGTCCGGCTCGGAAGGCGACACCGTTTATCTGGGTGCGTCGGTGCCGCTCACGGGCACCTACGGCCTGCAGGGCGCCGACGAGCTCAAGGGCATGGAGCTGGCCGTCGAGCACATGAACACCAACCATGAGCTCATGAAGACGATTGCGCCCAAGATAGACAGCGGCGTGCTGGGCAAGAAAGTGGCGCTGGTTTCCGGCGACTCCGCGGCCAAGCCCAACCAGGCGTTGCAGTTGCAGCAGAACTTCATCAACCAGAACAAGGTCATCCTGATGATCGGTTCGACCACCTCGTCGGTGGCGGTCGCGCTGAACAAGTTCGCGCAGCGCGAGAAGGTTCTGTACATGCCTGGCATTTCCGGCTCCAACGAGACCACCGGCGACCAGTGCACACGCTACAGCGTCCGCCAGGGTTACTACAGCGACATGGTGGTCAAGGCCATCGGTCCGTACCTGCTGGAGGCGTTTGGCAAGGACCGCAAGTACGCCGCGCTGACACCCGACTACAACTACGGCCACACCACGACCGAAGCCTTTGACCTCTACATGAAGGAGCATGGCTGGAAGATGGTGACCAACCAGGTCTCGCCGCTGGGGACGCAGGACTTCAGCCAGTACCTGACCAACATTGCCAACTCCGGTGCCGATTTCATCTGCAACAGCAACTGGGGCCGCGACGCCATCCTGTCTGCGCAGCAGGCCAAGCAGTTCGGCCTCATCCCCAAAATGACGCTGCTCATGCCGTACCAGGTGCCGTTCTTTGCGCCCGAGGCCGGAATCGACATCAGCGAGGGTGTGATCACCGGAACCGAGTTCTACTGGGGCCTGGAAGACGAGTACCCGCTGGCCAAGCTGTACGTGGATTCGTTCATGGAGAAGTATGGCTACCGGCCCGAGTGGGGTTCCGAGAACGGCTACATGAGTTTTGCCCACTGGGCGCGCATGGTCACCGACGCGGGCACCTTCTACCCGCCGGCGGTCATCAAGCAGTTCGAGAAGGGCGAGAAGATCCCCTCGCTGATGGGTGAGGTCCACTATCGTGCCGAAGACCACCAGTGCATCCGGCCCCTTGCCGTGGTGCGTGGCAAGGGCAAGGCCGACATGAAGAACGACGAGGACTTCTGGGAGATCGTCGAGATCGCCGACGCCGACAAGGTGGCCATGCCGCTGAGCAGCTACAACTGCAAGATGGACTCGTTCCCCTACACCTGATGGCTTGACGCCATGCCGCTCCCGGGCCTGCCCCGGGAGCGGGTTACCGCATGATACAGGCGTAAGATACGCGCACGCACGGTTGCGCATATCTGCGTGTGCTGCGGTGGCGGTGGGCGGCGAGCCGGGAAAATCTTCATCTTGATGGCAAGGATCACGCACGATGCTTAGCTGGGGCAATTTCATATCACAACTGTTCAACGGCCTGGTGCTTGGCGCACTGCTGGCGTTGATCTCGTCAGGGCTGACGATCATCTACGGCACGCTGGGCGTGCTCAACCTGGCGCATGGCGCCATGTTCATGCTGGGCGGCTACGCCGGCTGGATGGCGTTTGACTACACCGGCTCGTACGTGCTTGCGGTGCTGGCCGGCACGCTGTTCATGCTGGTCTTCGGCATCCTCATGGAGCGGCTCATCATCCGCTACTTCTACAACCGCCCGCCCGAGGACCAGTTGCTCGTGACCTTTGGCCTGGGCATCGTCATGGTCGAGGCGGTGCGCTTTGTCTTTGGCAGTGCCTCCAAGCGCGTGGCGCCACCGGACGTGCTGGTCGGCATCACCGACCTGGGATTCATGATCTATCCCACCTACCGCATTGCACTGCTGGGCATCATTGCCGTGGCGCTGATCGCGCTTTACCTGGTGCTGTACAAGACGCGCATGGGCATGATCGTGCGCGCCGGCATCGAGGATTCGGTCATGGTGAGCTCGCTCGGGATCAACGTGTTCCGCGTGTTCATGCTGGTCTTTGGCATCGGCTCCATGGCCGCCGGATTTGCCGGCATCGTCAACGCGCCGGTGGTGTCCATAGCCCCTGACGTTGGCGAATCCATCCTGGTGCAGACTTTCGTCGTCGTCGTCATTGGTGGCGTCGGGTCGTTCCCGGGCGCCGTCCTTGGCGGACTGATCGCCGGCGAGATCATCAGCCTGACATCGATGATCGATCCGGCCTATTCCTACATTGTCCTGTTCGTCGTCATGACACTGGTCCTGGTGTTCCGCCCGCGCGGACTCATGGGCGTTGTCGGGCGCGACTGAGAACCACAAGAAGGAATAAGACCCATGTTCAGACAACGCGCCTTCATCGTCGAGCTGATCACGCTTGCCGTTCTCATTGCGGTTCCGTTCGTGCTGCCGCACCTGGGATTCAACCAGTCCACCATCAACCGCATCATGATCTGGGGGCTGGTGGGCATAGGCTTTGACCTGCTGTTCGGGTTTACCGGCCTGCTCTCGTTCGGCCAGTCGGCCTTCTTTGGCACCGGCGGCATGATCGCCGCCTACCTGCTCACGCTGACGTCGTTCACCAACGTGGTGGGCGCGCTGATCATCGGCACACTGGGAACCGCCGTCGTCGGCTTCCTGGTCGGCATGGTCGCGCTGCGCAGCACCGGGATCTACTTTGCCATGATCACGGTGGCCATTGCCGAGGTGTTCTTCTTCCTGGAATTCAATCCGCTGGCCGCCTTCACCGGCGGCGAGAACGGCCTGCCCGGCGTGCCCAGGCCGAGCGTGGGGCTGGGTTCCATGACCTTGCACTTCAACACCCACTTCGAGCAGTACGCGTTCTTTGCCTTCTGGTTCTTCGTCGGCCTGGTCATCGCGCTGCGCATCGTGCGCTCGCCCGTGGGCGCCATCATGCGCGCCATCCGTGACAACCCGCTGCGTGCCGAGGCGCTGGGCCACAACACGCACCGCTACAAGCTGATGATTTTCGTCATTGCCGCGATGTACGCCGGCTTTGCCGGTGGCCTGCTCGGCATGGTGCAGGGCTTCATGCCGCCCGATGCCTTCATGTTCGAGACGTCTGGCGAGATCATCATGATGACGGCCATCGGCGGCATAGGCACGCTCTTTGGCCCGGTGCTGGGCGCGGCCACCTGGCTGCTGCTGAGCGACCTGTTCCAGACCACGCTGCAACTGGGCGCGAGCTGGAAGCTGTTGCTTGGCATCATCTTCGTGCTGCTGGTGATTTTCCTGCGGCGTGGCCTGGTCGGCGTGGTGGTCGACATCTTCCGGCTGGTCACGGGCAACGGCAAGAAGCGGCAACCCGCCACGGCACCCGAGCCGGCAGCCCGGGTGCACCGGGACGCGGCGGCGGCCCCGGCCGGCTCGAACCCGGCACCGCAGGCCGCCCCCCGCAAGGGCGGCACCATCCTGCAGACGCGCGGGATCACCAAGCAGTACGGTGGCCTCAAGGCCAACAGCGACATTACGTTCAGCGTGGAATACGGCGAGATCCGCGGCATCATCGGCCCCAACGGCGCGGGCAAGAGCACATTCTTCAAGATGCTGACCTGCGAGGTGCCGCCCACTTCCGGCACCATCGAGTTCGAGGGGCGCGACATCACCGGCCTGGGCGTGGCCGACGTCTGCCACCTGGGCCTGTCCAAGAGCTACCAGATCAACCAGCTGTTTGATGGCGAGACGGTACGGGAGAACCTGACCATTGCCGTGCTGGGCCGGTTGCGTGGCCGCTTCCGCATGGACTTCCTCAAGAGCCTGCACCGGGTGCGCGAGCTGGATGCGGACGTGCTGGAGGCCGCTGCGCTGGTGCACCTCACGCACCGCCTGGACGCCAACGTGTCCGAACTGGCGTACGGGGAGAAGCGGCGGCTGGAGGTGGGGCTGGCGCTGGCAACCAACCCCAAGCTGCTGCTGCTTGACGAGCCGCTGGCGGGCATGAGCGCGGAGGAGCGCGTCGAGACCGTGGCGCTGCTCAAGTCCATCGCGCGGGACCGCACCATGGTCATCATCGACCACGACATGGACTCGCTGTTCGAGCTGGTCGAGAAAGTCACGGTGTTGCAGGAAGGCAAGCTGCTGGTCGAGGGCACGCCCGAAGAAATCAAGAAAAACCCGCTGGTGCAGGAGGCCTACCTGGGCGGCATGGAGGAGGAAGTGGCATGAGCTTGCTCGAAGTCAGTGGCCTGAACAGCTACTATGGCGACAGCCACATCCTGTTTGATGTGGACATGCGCGTTGAGAAAAACGAGGTGGTGGCGCTGCTCGGGCGCAACGGTGCGGGCAAGTCGACCACGCTCAAGAGCATCATGGGCGTGGTCACGCCCAAGTCGGGCAGCGTCAAGCTGGGCGGCGTCGAGCTGGCCGGGCGCAAGTCGTACGACGTGGCGCGTGCCGGCATCCAGCTGGTGCACGAAGAGCGGCGCATCTTTGGCAGCCTCAACGTCGAGGAAAACATCATCCTTGCCGGCTTTACTGCCGAGAACAAGTGGCCGCTGGAGCGCATCTACGAGCTTTTCCCGCGGCTGAAGGAGCGGCGCGGCAGCCGGGGCACCGACCTGTCCGGCGGCGAACAGCAGATGCTGGCCATCGCCCGCGCGCTTGTCCGTGATGCCAAGATCATCCTGCTGGACGAGCCGTTCGAGGGGCTGGCGCCGGTCATCGTGCAGGACCTGATGCGCGTGTGCCGGGACCTGGCCGCTTCCGGGCAGACCATCGTCGTTGTCGAGCAGAACCTGTCGGCAGCGCTGGCGCTGGCGAACCGGGTCTACATCATCAACAACGGGACCATGGTGCACGAGGGCACCTCGGACGAGCTGCGGGGGCGGCGCGATATCTTGCAGCGTTACCTGGGGGTATGAGGGGGCCTTCTGGCGCCAGGCGGGCGCTCGAACTGCGGGTTTTGGCGTTGTGCCGATAGTGATGATGAGCTTTTTTTGAAGGCTTTTGCCGGGATGTGCGCCCGGCAGCGCACTTACCTTTCTTGTTTCGCCAAGAAAGGTAAGCCAAAGAAGGCGACCCCAAGCCCGTGTCCCGCAGCATAGCTGCGGGCAACCTGCGATGCTCGGTCCTGCGGTGGCACTGTGGAACTCGCTTCGCGTTTGCTCGCGCAAACGCTGCGCTCAGACAACCACAGTGAGCATGAGGACGATGCAGGAGCATGCTGCGCTGCTCCTGCCCACCGCAGGCCCTGCGCTTCTCGGCACGGGCACAGGGGTTGGAGAGCCACGCCTCGCCGCTGCGCGGCATCGGCTGGAACTGTCTGTGGGGCCAAGCACACCTGGTCCCCTGTTTTGCACTCCCTTCTGTCGCGCCGAGGAGCGCAGGGCCAGGCAGCAGCAAGGCTTGGCGCAATGGCCTTGCCGCGTGAACTGACTCGCTGCGGTTGTTTGAGCGGAGTACGCCCGCAGGGCGTGCGCAGCGAGTTCCGCAGCGGCTGCCTGGCCCGAGCACCGCAGGGAACCCGCAGGGCGCGACAGCAGGGTCGCCTTTGCGGCAAGTCAGCAAAAAACAATCTGTGCCGCGCGCTGGCGCGAGCTTTGGTTACTTTCTTTGGCGAAGCAAAGAAAGTGACTGCGCTGCCGGGCGCACATCCCGGCAAACCACCTTTTGCAAGACACAGCCTCCACTATACCCAGCACCGACATCAGAAAAAACCTCGGCCCGCGCCAATCAACCGTCACAGACCGCCACAACCCCCGCTGCTCGCCCAGGCAGAGATGCCCTGCGCTGAAAGGCGCACGTCCCTGCAAACCGCCCTCTTCAAGACACGACCCTACCCACCAGCAAAAAACATCGCACGCCGCCCGGCGCCCCTCTTGGTCAAAGCGCCGAGCCCATCATCGAGTGGCAGATGAGAGGGGCCACCCCGCGATCCGCCAGGCATGGACAGTTGCCGATCTGCACCGGTTTTGACCACGCCAAGCTTTTATGCCATAATCTGCGGTCTTGCCAAAACACGCCTTGGCGGTCTTTTGGCTTTGTCAACCCTTCAATGCGCACCGGGTGGGTCGTCCACCGGGTGCGCTGGGCCCAAAACTGGTTCGGTGCTTCCGGACTCAAGTTGGGAAGTAGCAACATGATTCAAACAGAAACAAGACTCGGTGTTGCCGACAACACCGGCGCCAAGTCCGTGCTCTGCATCAAGGTGCTGGGCGGGTCCAAGCGCCGCTACGCCGGCATAGGCGACATCATCAAGGTCACGGTCAAGGAAGCCGCGCCGCGCGGCCGCGTGAAGAAGGGCGAAGTCTACAGCGCGGTGGTCGTGCGCACCGCCAAGGGCGTGCGCCGTGCCGATGGCTCGCTGATCAAGTTCGACGGCAACGCCGCCGTATTGCTCAACGCCAAGAACGAGCTCATCGGAACGCGCATCTTCGGTCCGGTGACGCGTGAGCTGCGCACGGCGCAGTTCATGAAGATCGTCTCGCTGGCGCCAGAAGTCTTGTAGGGAGCCGTCATGAACAAGATACGCAAGGGCGATGAGATCATCGTGATTGCCGGGCGCGACAAGGGGCGCCGTGGCAAGGTGGCGGCGCGCGCCGGTGCCGAGCAGCTGGTCATCGAGGGCATCAACGTCGTGCGCAAGCACGTCAAGCCCAACCCGCTCAAGGGCGTGACCGGTGGCGTGATGGAGCAGGCCATGCCCATCCACCAGTCCAACGTGGCCATCTACAACAAGGCCACCGGCAAGGCCGATGGCGTGCGCATCAAGGTGCTGGACGATGGCGCGCGGGTGCGCGTGTTCAAGTCCAGCGGCGAAGAAATCAAGGCGGCGTGAAGGAACAGGCGGAACAGGACATGGCACGACTGCGACAGATGTACCGGGAGGAAATTGCTCCCGATTTGATGAAGAAATTTGGCTACGCATCTCCCATGGAGGTGCCACGCGTCACCAAGATCACGCTGAACATGGGCGTGGGCGAGGCGGTCACCGACAAGAAGGCGATGGAGGGCGCGTTGTCCGATCTGAGCCGGATTGCCGGCCAGAAGGCGGTGGTCACCAAGTCGCGCAAGGCCATTGCCGGCTTCAAGATCCGCGAAAAGTACCCGGTGGGTGCGATGGTGACCCTGCGCGGCGAGCGCATGTACGAATTCCTGGACCGGCTGGTCACGGTGGCTTTCCCGCGCGTGCGCGACTTCCGCGGACTGTCTGCGCGCGCGTTTGACGGGCGCGGCAACTACAACTGCGGAATCAAGGAGCAGATCATCTTCCCGGAAATCGAATACGAGGCCATTGACGCCTTGCGCGGGCTGAACATCAGCATCACGACCACCGCCAAGAGCGACGAGGAATGCAGGGCGCTGCTCACCGGTTTTCGCTTTCCGCTCAAGAACTGACAGGGACTATCGTGGCAAAGAAAAGTTTGATTCAACGCGAGCTCAAGCGCGAGAAGCTGGTGGCCAAGTACGCCAAGCAGCGGGCCGAGTTCAAGGCCATCGCCGACGACGCCAAGCGCAGCGACGAAGAGCGCGCCCAGGCGCGCCTGGCGCTGCAGAGGCTGCCGCGCAACGCCAACCCGACGCGGTTGCGCGCGCGCTGCGGCATCACCGGGCGGCCGCGCGGCACGTACCGGCAGTTTGGCCTGGGGCGCTCCAAGATCCGCGAGCTGGCGTTTGCCGGCGAGATTCCGGGCGTGACCAAGTCCAGCTGGTAATCGCAGGGAGATTCAACGATGAGCATGAGCGATCCCATTGCCGATCTGCTGACGCGGATACGCAACGCCCAGATGGTTTCCAGGGAGACGGTGTCCGCGCCGTCTTCAAAAGTCAAGGTGGCCATCGCCAAGGTCCTCAAGGAAGAGGGCTACATCGAGGATTACGATGTGCGCGAGGCGGACGGCAAGTCCGAGCTGCGCATTGTCCTCAAGTACTACGCTGGCCGGCCGGTGATCGACCACCTGGAGCGGGTGAGCCGTCCCGGGCTGCGCGTGTACCGTGGATGCCAGGCCATCCCGCAGGTGATGAACGGGCTGGGCGTGGCCATCGTCACGACGCCCAAGGGCGTCATGACCGATCGCAAGGCGCGGGCCACCGGCGTCGGTGGCGAAGTCCTGTGCTTTGTCGCGTGAAGGAGAGCTGCTGATGTCACGTGTTGCAAAAATGGGTGTTGCGGTGCCGTCCGGCGTCACCGTGCAGTTGCTTGCCGACCAGATCGTGGTCAAGGGCAACGGCGGCGAGTTGAGCCTGCCGGGCCACCGGCTGGTCCATGTCACCGACGACGCGGGCCACCTCAGTTTCAAGCCGGCCGATGCGTCGCGCAACGCCGCAGCGATGAGCGGTACCCTGCGCCAGCTGGTCCAGAACATGGTGGTCGGCGTCAGCCAGGGCTTCGAGAAGAAGCTGACGCTGCATGGCGTGGGTTTCCGCGCGCAGGCGCAGGGCAGCAAGCTCAACCTGTCGGTGGGCTTCTCGCATCCCGTGAGCCTGGACCTGCCCGAGGGCATCCGGGCCGAGACGCCGACGCCGACCGAGATCATCGTCAAGGGGTCCGATCGCCAGGCCGTGGGCCAGGTAGCCGCCGACATTCGCGCCATCCGTCCGCCGGAGCCGTACAAGGGCAAGGGCATACGGTATGCCGACGAGGTCGTGCGGATCAAGGAAACCAAGAAAAAGTAAGGGGTATCAGCATGTTGACGAAAAAAGCGCGTCGTCTGCGGCGTGCCCGACGGACGCGCATTCGCATCGCGAAGCAGGAATTCCCGCGCCTGACGGTCAACCGGACCAACGCGCACATCTATGCCATCGTCACCTCCAGCGACGGGTCGCGCGTGCTGGCATGCGCATCGACCGTTGAAAAGGACGTGCGCCAGCAGCTGGGTGAAGTCGGCAAGGGTGCCACCGTGTCTGCGGCCGAAGGCGTGGGCAAGGTCGTGGCCGAACGTGCCCGGCAGGCCGGGGTCGAGCAGGTGGTTTTTGATCGGGCCGGCTATGCCTACCATGGCCGTGTCAAGGCGCTTGCCGACGCGGCGCGCCAGACGGGCCTCAAGTTTTGATGGATGGGCGGTAGAACAATGGCAAGAATGCAGTCAAGAGCGCGGCGAGACGGTCCCGAGGACGGCCTGCGCGAGAAGATGATCTCGATCAACCGCACGACCAAGGTGGTCAAGGGCGGCCGTATCCTGGGCTTTGCGGCGCTGGCCGTGGTCGGCGACGGCGACGGCCGCGTCGGCATGGGCAAGGGCAAAGCCAAGGAAGTGCCGGCGGCCATACAAAAGGCCATGGACGAGGCGCGCCGCAAGATGTTCAAGGTGTCGCTCAAGGATGGCACCTTCCACCACCAGGTGATCGGCAGGCACGGTGCGGCCAAGGTCATGCTGGCGCCGGCGCCAGCGGGTACCGGCATCATTGCCGGCGGTCCCATGCGCGCGGTGTTCGAGGTGCTGGGCGTGACCGACGTGGTGGCCAAGAGCCATGGCACGGCCAATCCGTACAACATGGTCCGCGCCACGCTCAATGCGCTGGAGAACAGCGTCACCCCGGCTGAAGTGGCGGCCAAGCGCGGCAAGTCGGTAGAAGAGATATTTGCTGCTTGACGGGCGGCGGAGTTTGAGTCATGGCACAAGAAAACAAGACCATCCGGGTCCAGCTGGTCCGCAGTCCCATAGGCTGCAACCGCTGGCATCGGGCCACGATCCGTGGCCTGGGGCTGCGCAAGCTGGGCAGCGTGCGCGAGCTGGAGGACACGCCGGCGGTGCGCGGCATGATCAACCGGGTTGACTACCTGGTCAGGATCGTCTGAGGAAGAGCAATGAGACTGAACAACATCAAGCCCGCGGACGGCGCCAGGCAGGCGCGGCGTCGCGTCGGGCGCGGCATCGGCTCGGGCATGGGCAAGACCTCCGGTCGCGGCCACAAGGGCCAGAAGTCCCGCTCCGGCGGCTTCCACAAGGTGGGATTCGAGGGCGGCCAGATGCCGCTGCAGCGGCGCTTGCCCAAGCGCGGCTTCAAGTCCGGCCTGCTGCGCTACAACGGCGAAATCACGCTGGCTGACCTGGAGCGCCTGGGCGCTACCGACGTGGACCTGGACCTGCTCAAGCAGGCGAGGCTGGTGCGCCGCATCGTGAAGAACGTCAAGGTCGTGCGCACGGGCGAACTCACGCGCGCAGTCAACCTGCGCGGCGTGGCCGTGACCGCGGGCGCCAGGACGGCCATAGAAGCAGCGGGCGGCTCG
Source organism: Ottowia sp. (assembly GCA_023228705.1). Taxonomy (GTDB): domain Bacteria; phylum Pseudomonadota; class Gammaproteobacteria; order Burkholderiales; family Burkholderiaceae_C; genus Ottowia. The sequence goes on from JALOAS010000007.1 coordinate 12,212, forward strand.
GTCGCCTGAGCCAGGCGGCGGACAACGATGCGTTCAAGGAGCTGAGACCGTGGCAACGAACAGCAACCGGTTTGCAAGGGGAGGCAAGTACGGCGACCTGCGCCGGCGCCTGGTTTTCCTGTTGCTGGCGCTGGTCGTGTACCGGCTGGGAACGCATATCCCGGTTCCGGGGATCAACCCGGACCAGATGCGGCAGCTGTTCGAGGGGCAGCAGGGCATCCTGAACCTGTTCAATATGTTCTCGGGCGGTGCGCTCGAGCGCTTCTCGGTGCTGGCGCTGGGCATCATGCCGTACATTTCATCCGCCATCATCATGCAGCTGATGCCGTACGTGTTCCCGTACTACGACCAGCTCAAAAAGGAAGGCGAGGCCGGGCGTCGCAAGATGACGCAGCATACGCGTTACGGTACGCTGGCGCTGGCGCTGTTCCAGTCCTTTGGCATTGCCGTGGCGCTCGAGGCCGCGCAGGGGCTGGTGGTCAGCCCGGGCTGGGGCTTCCGCATGACGGCAGTGATCAGCCTGACCACCGGCGCCATGTACATGATGTGGCTGGGCGAGCAGATCACCGAGCGCGGCCTGGGCAACGGCATCTCGCTGCTCATTTTTGCCGGTATCGTCGCCGGACTGCCCCGGGCCATAGGCGGCCTGAGCGAGCTGGTGCGCACCGGCGCCATGACCATAGTCATCGCGCTGTTCATCATCGTGCTGGTGTTCATGGTCACTTACTTCGTGACCTGGGTCGAGCTGGGGCAGCGCCGCATCCTGGTCAATTACGCCAAGCGGCAGATCGGCAACAAGCTGTATGGTGGCCAGTCGTCGCACCTGCCGCTCAAGCTCAACATGTCGGGCGTGATCCCGCCCATCTTTGCCTCATCGATCATCCTGCTGCCGGCCACGGTGGTGGGCTGGTTCAGCGCCGGCGGCGAATCGGTGCGCTGGCTGCGTGACCTGGCGGCCACGCTGTCGCCCGGACAACCGGTGTACGTGCTCCTGTACGCCAGCGCCATCATCTTCTTCTGCTTTTTCTATACCGGGCTGGTATTCAACAGCAAGGAGACCGCCGACAACCTGAAGAAGAGCGGCGCGTTCGTGCCGGGGATCCGCCCGGGGCACCAGACGGCCAGGTACATAGACAAGGTGTTGATGCGGCTGACGCTGGTGGGTGCGCTCTACGTGACGCTGGTTTGCCTGCTGCCCGAGTTTCTCATCATCCGGTATAATGTCCCGTTCTATTTTGGCGGCACATCCTTGCTCATCATCGTTATCGTGACGATGGACTTCATGGCTCAGTTGCAGAACTACGTGATGAGCCAGCAGTACGACTCGCTCTTGAAAAAGGCGAATTTCAAGATGAATCTGGGCAGATGAGCTGCCGCATGCAGTGGCCCTTGGGCATCGCCGTGCGCGGCGGCCGATGGCGCTGCCTTGCGTTTCCGCGGCGTAGGGCCAACCCCGATCTGGCTGCCCGGCAGCCGCGGGAAAACTTCTGGAGATGGCGATGAGAGTTTCGGCTTCGGTCAAGAAATTGTGCAGGAACTGCAAGATCATCCGGCGCAAGGGCGTCGTTCGCGTGATTTGCACCGACCCCCGCCACAAGCAGCGGCAGGGTTGATCCTGCCTGGATAACCGTAATGATGGGTAAATAGAAACATGGCACGGATTGCTGGAATCAATATTCCACAGTATCAGCACACGGAGATCGGCCTGACGGCCATCTATGGCATTGGACGGACGCGTGCGCGCAAGATCTGTGACACGTGCGGCATCCCCTACGACAAGAAAGTCAGGGACCTGACCGACGCCGACCAGGAAAAGCTGCGCGAGCAGATCACCCAGTACACCATTGAGGGCGATCTGCGGCGCGAGACCACGATGAGCATCAAGCGGCTGATGGATATCGGCAGCTACCGTGGTTTGCGGCATCGCCGTGGCCTGCCGGTGCGTGGCCAGCGTACCCGCACCAACGCACGCACCCGCAAGGGGCCGCGTCGCGCCGCGCAGGCACTGAAGAAATAACAAGGGGGTTGCCACAAAATGGTCAAGTCAGGTACCAAGTCGCAGCGCGTACGGCGTCGGGTTCGCAAGAGCGTTTCCGAAGGCGTGGCGCACATCCACGCGTCGTTCAACAACACCATCATCACCGTCAGCGACCGGCAGGGCAACGTGCTGTCGTGGGCGTCGGCCGGCGCGCAGGGCTTCAAGGGTTCGCGCAAGTCGACGCCTTTTGCCGCGCAGGTCGCTTCCGACAACGCGGGCCGCGCCGCCATGGAGCAGGGCATCAAGAACCTGGACGTCCAGATCAAGGGCCCCGGCCCCGGCCGCGAGTCCTCCGTACGCGCGCTGGCCGCGCTGGGTATCCGCATCAATTCCATCTCCGACGTCACGCCCATACCGCACAACGGTTGCCGGCCGCAAAAACGCCGTCGCATCTGATTTTTTGAAGACCACCGCCAGGCCATCCGTCGCGATGCCTGGCTCCCGCAGCACAACGGCTGCGGCAGTTGACAAGCAAAGGAAGTTCAAGTGGCACGTTACCTGGGGCCTACGTCCAAGCTGTCCCGCCGGGAAGGGACCGATCTTTTTCTCAAGAGCGCGCGCCGCTCCATCGCGGACAAGGCCAAGTTTGATTCCAAGCCCGGCCAGCATGGCCGCAACCTGCGCCGCCGCACGTCAGACTACGGCACGCAGCTGCGCGAGAAGCAGAAGGTCAAGCGCATGTACGGTGTGCTGGAGCGCCAGTTCCGGCTCTACTTTGCCGAGGCCGAGCGCCGCCGCGGCAACACGGGTGTCATGCTGCTGACGCTGCTGGAGTCGCGGCTGGACAATGTCGTGTATCGCATGGGTTTTGGCTCCACCCGGGCCGAGGCGCGCCAGCTGGTCTCGCACATAGGCATTGTCGTCAACGACAAGCCGGTCAACATCCCCTCCTACCAGGTCAAGGCCGGTGACGTGATCGCGGTGCGCGAAAAGGCCAAGAAGCAGACCCGCGTCCTCGAGGCGATGGAGCTGGCAAGCCAGGTGGGCTTCCCGGACTGGGTGGAAGTGAGCACCGAGAAGGCCGAAGGCACGTTCAAGAAGGCGCCGGAGCGCGACGAGTTCGGAGCCGATATCAACGAGTCGCTGATCGTCGAGCTGTACTCGCGTTGATTTTTCCCGCGCTGCGCTGCCTGCCTTGCTGTTCCGGCCGGGACGGCCGGCTGGCTTGCGCGGTCGCTGCGTGCACGGTGGCGGCGCGGCGCGCCGGAAATGTTGAGAGGATTTAGGAAACCATGCTGAATCAATTGCTGAAGCCCAAGACCATCAATGTGGAGCCGCTGAGCGACCACAGGGCGAAGGTGACGCTGGAGCCGTTCGAGCGCGGCTACGGCCACACCCTGGGCAACGCGCTGCGTCGCGTCCTGCTGTCGTCCATGGTGGGCTACGCGCCCACGGAGGTCACGATTGCGGGCGTCCTGCACGAATACTCGATGATCACCGGCGTGCAGGAAGACGTGATCGATATCCTGCTCAACCTCAAGGGCGTCATCTTCAAGCTGCACGATCGCGACGAAGTGACCGTCGCCCTGGCCAAGGACCAGGAAGGCGTCGTCACCGCGGCAGACATCGAGACCGCGCATGACGTGGAGGTGCTCAATCCGGATCATGTGCTGGCCAACCTGTCGCAGGGCGGCAAGCTGGACATGCAGATCAAGGTGGAGAAGGGCCGCGGTTATGTGCCGGGCAGCGTGCGCCACTACGACGACGAGGAAGAAGGCGCCGTCATGGGCCGCATCGTGCTGGACGCCTCGTTCTCACCCGTGCGCCGCGTGAGCTATACGGTCGAGAACGCGCGCGTGGAGCAGCGCACCGACCTGGACAAGCTGGTGTTCGAGATCGAAACCGACGGCTCGATCAACGCCGAGGAGGCCATCCGCGCTTCGGCCAAGATCCTGGTCGAGCAGCTGGCCGTGTTCGCACAGCTCGAAGGCGCCGCGCTGGATAGCCTGTTCGAACGCGCCGGCGAGCAGGGCACGCAGCAATTCGATCCGGTGCTGCTGCGCCCGGTCGACGAGCTGGAGCTCACCGTACGCTCGTCCAACTGCCTGCGCGCCGAGAACATCCACTACATTGGCGACCTCATCCAGCGCACCGAGAACGATTTGCTGAAGACGCCCAACCTGGGCCGCAAGTCGCTCAACGAGATCAAGGACGTCCTGGCTTCGCGCGGGCTCAGCCTGGGCACCGCGCTGGAGCACTGGCCACCCGTGGGGCTGGAGCAGCCATGATGACATGGCCGGTGGCACGCCGCCGGTCCTCCTGACGGCAAGTACCGCGGCGCGCATCAGGCGCCACGGTTTTTCAAGTGCGACGGGCCGTACCTGATACGGCGGCCGGTTCAAAACGACGTAGAAAGGAAAGCACGACCATGCGACATCGACACGGTCTGAGAAAACTCGGACGCACCGGCGCCCACCGACAGGCGCTGCTGCGCAACCTCTCCAACGCGCTCATCGAGCACGAGGCCATCCGCACGACCCTGCCCAAGGCCAAGGAACTGCGGCGGACGGTGGAGCGGCTGATCACGCTGTCCAAGAAAGACAGCGTGGCCAACCGCCGCCTGGCCTTTGCAAGGCTGCGCGACGACGCCAGCGTCACGAAACTGTTCACCCAACTGGGCCCACGCTTCCAGAGCCGCCCGGGCGGCTACACGCGCATCCTCAAGATGGGTTTCCGAGCGGGCGACAACGCGCCCATGGCCTTCGTCGAGCTGGTGGACCGCCCGGCTGAAGACGAAGGCGAGCAAGATTCCAGCAAATAAGTTATAATTCAACGCTTACCGCGCGATGGAGCAGTCCGGTAGCTCGTTGGGCTCATAACCCAAAGGTCGGAGGTTCAAATCCTCCTCGCGCAACCAGACAAATCAAGGGGTTACGGTGTTACCGTAACCCCTTTTTTTTGGTGCGCCCAGCATGGGCGCACTCCTGCGGGTGCAAGTCCCGCCATGAGTTGATTCAGCAGCGAATGAAGCGCAAGCGCAACTGCGTGAGGGTGACCGAGCGTGGGATAGGCAAGCGTGGAGCATAAATCGCGAGCCGATGAACAAGGGCCGCTTTGGAAGGCGTTGCCAAGCAGGGCGAAGGGGCACAAGACCACGAATCTCTTGTGATCAAGGCGAGGTGGCTGCGGCGGTCGTGCGATGAAGGAGTGCGTTCTTGCCTGGGGAGATCTTGAACCGGTCCCGGTTCAGTGGGCGCCACGAAGTACACTGAGCGTTATCCACGGATGGCCGCCTCGGGCGCTTGCAACAAGCCGGCAGTGCGTAAACGGTCGTTGTTTGACCTCCAATTCTTGGGGTGATCGGTTCATCCCGGAGGCAATGCGAAGGGAAACAAAAATGGAACTGTTCGGACAGGCACTCGGACTTGGCGCCATTGGTTTGGCGGGAGGTGTTGTGGGCGCGGTCATCGCAGCCTTGGTAACGCGCAGCCAGACTTCCACCCTGACCAGTTATGTGCAGCATTTCGCGGCCGGCCTGATCATCGCCGCAGCAACACTTGACCTGCTCCCGGAAGCACTGCGTCTGGGAGGCGGCTGGCCGCTGATCATCGGTTTCGTGCTCGGCACCGCCTTCATGCTGGCGCTGCGCGCGCTCCTCATGCAAGTGGGCCACGGCCACTCTCACGGTGACTCCCACCAGCATTCCCACGGTCAGGTCGCCGCCCAGGCCCCGGCTATGGCAGCGGTCAACCTGCCGCTGGTCATCGCCCTTGTCGTCGTCGTCCTCATCGACGGTGCGATCATCGGCGTGGCCCTGTCCAGCGGAGGAGCCGCCGCCCTCCTGATCGCGATCGCCCTGTCTATCGAGCTGCTGTTCGTCTCCGCGTCCACGGCCGGCTCGACGCGTGGCAACGGGGGTTCAATCGGGACGGCGATCGGCGTGGGCTCGCTCGTTGCGGTCATGATGCCCATCGGTGCAGTCCTCGGTGCCCTTGTCTTCGCAGGAGTCTCCGACACGCTGCTGATTACCGGCCTCGCCTTTGGCGCAGCGGCCCTGCTGTACACCGCCATCGCGGAGCTGCTGGTCGAGGCCTACGAGATCCTTGAGAATACGGGCACCATCGCGATGGCTGCCGCCGGCTTCCTCCTGTTCCTCATCCTCATGATGCTCATGTGAGTGTGCCCCGACCTGTGAAGGGTGCACAGGACCGGGCCGGATCGATGACGACCTGCGCAGGCATGGATGATGGCAACGGATGAGATTACGCAGGCCTACGGCGCCAAGGCAGCCGGACTGGCGGACATGCTCGGCGCCGTGGTGTCCCCCGGGGATCCCGACCGTGGCGTGATCGAGCCCTGGGCCGGGAGCGTTTGCGGCCGCATCCTGGACATCGGCGCGGGCACCGGACGCTGGAGCGGTCACCTCGCCGCGCTGGGGCACGCCGTCGAAGGACTCGAGCCCGTCGATCAGTTCGTCCGGATCGCCCGCCGGGCCCACCCCACCGTGGTGTTCCGGCACGCCTCTCTCTCCGATCTTGTCGGATCCAGAGAGCGCTGGTCCGGGATCCTGGCCTGGTACTCCCTGATCCACCTCGGTCCCGACCAGCTCCCGACGGCCCTGTCCACCCTGCGCGAGGTCCTCAACGAGGACGGCTCCCTCCTCGTCTCCTTCTTCTCGGGGCTCCGTCTCGAGACATTTCCTCACCCGGCCACGACTGCCTACAGATGGCCGATGAAAGACATGACCCGAGCCATCGAGCAGGCCGGGTTCGAGGTCATTGACCAGCAGTGGGACCCTCGGGGTCTGCACGCCAACATCACCGCAGTCGCAAAGCCCCTTCTCTGAACCAGTCCCCAGTCAGTGGCCGCCACGAAGCGCACCGGGCGTTACACCACCGACGGCCTGGCGTGCCTGCTCTCGTATTTCAAAGTGCGCATCATTGCCGCATTCGACCTTGAGAGTACTGTTGCATGATTCCATCGGTGCGTTGTGCCGGGCTTCGCCCTCGCCCTGACGGACGCGAAACGGCGCTTGGCTTGTTTTCCCCAACAATCACCCTTGCGGCCCATGGACACCGTGATGCCCGGCCGCCTGCAGCTTGTCCCGGTACGCGCCAGCTGCGTACCGGGCGGATTCTGGCTGAACAACCGCCCCGGACGTGACAGCAGAGCCCTCAAACGCCCAGATAAATACGACGAATGTAATCGTCATCGACCAGGTCCGCGCTCGCCCCGTGCTTGGCGATGGTTCCGTTTTCCAGAACATAAATGTTTCTTGCCACGCGCAGCGTGTTTTGCGCATCCTGTTCTGCCATCAGCACGGCAACGCCTGAGGCTGCAATGATCTTGATGGCATCAAAAATTTCTATCTTGAGCCGGTGCGCAATGCCCACAGAAGGCTCATCGAGCAACAGCAATTTGGGTTTGCCCATCAAGGCCCTGGCGATGGCGACAAACTGTTGCTCGCCGCCCGACAGGGTACCTGCAAGTTGGTTCAGGCGCTCGTGCAAAATGGGAAACAGCGCAAAAACCTGCTCCAGGCTGGCGTTGATTTCCGTGCGCGATGGCCTCAGGTAAGCGCCCAGTTCCAGGTTCTTGCGTACGGTGAGTTCCGGGAACAGGTGTCGCCCTTCCGGGCAGTGGCAAATACCCAAGCCCACGACTTCGTGCGGTTCACGCCCGATCAGCGATTGGCCGTTGAATGTCAGCGTCCCACTGGAGTCCACCGTACGCGATATGGCTCTGAGCAGTGTCGTCTTGCCGGCACCGTTGGGACCCAGGACGCCAACCAGCGTGCCGGATTCGACCTGCAGGCTGACCCCTTCCAGGGCGATTGCCTTGCCGTACACAGCCTGCAAGTCACGGATTTCAAGCAGCGGCAAAATCCGTCTCCGATTTTCCGATGTAGGCCTCGACAACTTTCGGATTGCGCACAATGTCCTGCGCATCACCCACGGCAATCATCGCACCGAAGTCCATGGCCACGATGCGCTGCACCAGTTGCATGAACACACGCAGTTTGTGCTCGATGATGACGATGGTCAATCCGTGTTTTTGGTGCAGGTTTTGAACGAGCTGCGACAGCGGCTCGATTTCGCTGGAACCCAGCCCGGCAAACGGCTCGTCCAGGAGCAGCACCTTGGGATCGGTAGCCAGTGCCCGGGCGATCTCCAGCCGTCGCTGGTCGCCGTAGGGCAGAAGTTCGGCTGGAATGCCAGCCTTGTGCTGCAGACCCACCTGTTCGAGCATGCGCATGGAGCGCCGCGACGGCGCTTCGCGCGTTGCCATGCCGCGCGGCGAGTAGCAAGGGACCATGACGTTTTCCAGTACGGTCATGCCGACAAATGGCCGACAGAGCTGAAAGGTGCGGGCCACGCCGAGGTTCACGATCTGGGTGGGCGAGAGGCGAGTGAGGTCCTGCTGCTGGAAAATCGCCTGCCCCTTGCCGGGCCGAATGAATCCGGTGAGCAGGTTGAACAGGGTTGTCTTGCCCGCGCCATTGGGGCCCAGAATGCCCAGGATCTCACCTTGCAGCACGTCAAAAGTCATGTTGTCGACCGCGGTGAGCCCGCCAAAGCGCTTGGTCAGTCCCCGGATCTCCAGGATGGCTGCGCTCATGGGGTGACGCTCCGAGGCAGGCGCTTGATGCCCAATTTTTGCCACAGCGGCGCGATCAGGCCGTTGCGCAGGAAAAAGATGACGAAAATCAGCACCAGCGCGTAGATCAAAAGCCGGTACTCGCCCGCACCGCGCAGCAACTCACCGAGCAAGGACAGCAGGATGGCGCCCCCGATGGCGCCGTAGACCGAGCCCAGGCCGCCCACGTAAACCATGCTGACGATGGAAATCAGGAGCATGACCGACATGGTGTTGGGGCCGACGTGCATCTGATAACTGGCGAACAGGGCGCCGCCAAGCCCGGCAAAGCCAGCGCTCACGGACAGGCCGGCTATCTTGTAGAAAGTCACGTTGATGCCGGCGGCCTGGCAGCTGGCTTCGTCGCCGCGGATGGCGCGCAACAGCATGCCCCACCGGGAACGCGTCAGGGCAATGAGGATGGCGGCACTGACGATCATCACGCCAAGGACGAAGTAGTAGAACTGGACGGGTTCGAAAAACAGTGGGGTCAGCCCGTACAGGCCATCTTCGCCACCCGTGATGTTCCACAGGATGATCAGCATGTGCTGGGTGATTTCTGCCGCGGCCAGGGTTGCCAGCGCAAAGTAGGGTCCTTTCAGGCGCAGCGTGGGAAACCCGATGAGAACACCCACAAGGGCCGCCATGACGACTGCGGCCACGAGTCCAAGCCAGGGCGAGACACCCAGGGTGGCATCCAGAAACCCGGTGGTGTAGGCGCCGGCGCCAATGAAAAGCTGGAAGCCGAAATTCTCGCGCCCCGACAGGCCGGTGAAAAAGTCCCAGCTCATGGCCCAGATGACGTAGATCAGCGATACGGTCAGGATGCCGACCATGTAGCTGCCGGAAAACAGCGGCATGAGCGCGAGCACCGCCAGCAGGCCAGCCAGCAGGACGGCTTGAGCGCCGCTGGGTCGCGCCAGCATGGTCAGAAGGCCGCCATTTTGCCGCGCAGGCCGGCAGGTCGCATGAGCAGCATCAGCAAGACGGCAGCAAGCGACACCACCTCGGTCCACGACGAGGAGAAGGCGTAGGCGATGATGGTTTCGGCATAGCCGATCAGGATGGCGGCCAGAATGCTTCCCGACAGCGAGCCCAGTCCACCCACGATGACGATGGCAAAAGCCTTGACCAGCGCCGGCAGTGCCATGTCGGGCGAGGCCGACAGGAAGGGCCCCGCAATGACGCCGGCAAGTGCGGCAAACGCTGCAGACAGCACAACGACAAGGCTGTAAATGCGGTTGATCGGAATGCCGACGTATTGCGCCGCCAGCGAATCTTGCGACAGTGCAAGAATGGCAGAGCCGATACGCGTGTGTTGCAGCAGCGCCCACAATCCGGCCAGCGAGGCCACGGCAACCACGACCGTCAGTACCTGCTGACCCCCGACGGCGGCACCAAGGATGGTGTATTTTTTGTCGACAAAGGCCGGGACATTGATGACTTCCGAGCCAAAGATCACCATGATGACCTGCTGCACCACCAGCAGGAAGGCCAGGGTCACCATCAGCACCGCCATCGTGGAGGCGCGGTGCGGCCGGATGATCCAGCGTTCCAGTGCCCAGCCGATGGCGCCGGTCGCGGCGATGGCCAGTATTGCCGAGGCCAGCAGCGGAAGCCGGAGCAGCACCGCAAACAGGTAGGTGAAGTAGGCCCCCAGCATGTAGAACGCGCCGTGGCCCAGGTTGAGGATTCGCGCAACGCCAAAAACGAGCGCGAACCCCACGGCAAGCAAGGCATAGATGGCGCTGGTGACAGCACCGTAGACCAGAATTTCCCCGATCACCGTCTGTCTGCCCCTGTCAGGACATCCATGGCGGATTGATGTAGTCGCCGGTCCGGGCTGCTTCGGGCCACACGATGACGCGTTTGCCGTCTTCCTGCCATTGTGCAAACAGCAGGGAGACCAGGCCTGCACCGGCCTTCAGGTCGTGCGAGTCATCGAGCTGCATGCGGCCGGTTGTGGTCACCATGTCTATGGTCTCCAGCGCCTTGATGATGGCGTCGGTGTCCATGGAGCCGGCACGTGTCACGGCGTCGGCATAAGCGTATACCGTATCGTAAGCGCCCGAGCCCGTATAGACCGGCTGGCGCTTGTATTTCTGCTCGAAGGCGTCAAAGAACGGCAATGTCTTCTCGGTCAGCGGCGCACGCACGATGAAGTTGAAGGCCACCTCCGAGATGCACTTGCCGCCCACCCGTTCAAAAAAGTCGGTGTCCTGGCTCTTGACGTCGATGCCGCCGTAAGGAACCGGGGTGCGCGCGTCGTACCATTGCTTGGCAAGTACGTCGCTGGCGGCGTGCGAAATGATCACGACCATGTACTCGGCGCCACTGCTTTTTACCTTGGACAGCAGCGGCGAAAAATTGGTCGTGCTGGTGTCGAAGATCTCGTCCATGACGATGTCCAGGCCCGCCTCCTGTGCGTTCTTTTTCAGGAACGGTATCAAATCCTGCACCCATTTGGCGCTTTCACCCACCAGCGCAAACTTGTTCATGCCACGCTCGCCGTGCAGAAAGCCGGTCATGTAATCGAGCGTGCCGTTGGCCAGGTGCAGCGAGTTGAGCACGCCGGTCCGGAAAATGTACTTGTTGCGATCGTAATTTTTCTTGACCATGGCCGTGATTGCCGGGGAGGCGGCGCCCACGGTGAGCGCGATGGTCTTGGAGCGGACGATGTGCGGAATTTGTGCCAGCGTCACGCCCGATGTGTAGCCGCCGATGAGGACGTCCACGTTTTCGGAAATCAGCTTCTTGATGGCGCTCACGCCCTGTTCGGGGTTGTCGGTTTCATCGGCAACCACCATCGTCAGCTTGCGACCCAAGACGCCGCCCTTGGCATTGATTTCGTCCATGGCAAGTTGTGCGCCGTCGACGATGTCGCGTCCCGCTTGTACTTGAATGGCCGCGTTGATGCCGATTTTTATGGGGGCATCTCCTTGCGCGTGGGCCAGCTTGCCGCCAGCCACGAGTGCCGCGGTCGCACCCAAGATGTCTCGACGGCTCAGGCCAGTGGTTTTTGACATGTCTTGCTCCAGCAGATTGACAGGCTCCTGCGCTCCACGCGCTTGCCTGGCATCAAATGATCGGGAAAATGCCGGGCAGCGCGTGCCCACGCATCCGTTCCAGTTTAGCCAGGCTTGCCCGCATCACAAATCAGGGTTTACCCTGGAAAAGTCACCTATGTGTCACGTGTCGCGCAATTTGCGCCGCAGGATCTTGCCGCTTGCCGTTTTGGGCAGATCGGGTCGAATCTCCAACTGCCGCGGGTACTTGTAGGCGGCCATTTTTTGCTTGCAAAATGCGATCAGTTCCTCTGCGCCCACCTTCGCGTCGGGCTGCAGGACAACGTAGGCCTTGACGGTTTCGCCGCGATATTCATCAGGAACGCCAACCACTGCCGCCTCGCGCACGGCAGGGTGGCTGTACAGCACATCCTCGACCTCGCGCGGCCACACCTTGTACCCGGCGGCGTTGATCATGTCCTTCTTGCGGTCGACTATGAAAAACCAGCCTTCGGTGTTCATGAAGGCCACGTCCCCCGTGCGCAGCTCGCCATCCGGAAACGCCGCTGCGGTCTGCTCCGGCTTGTTCCAGTATCCGGGGACGATTTGTGGCCCCGATATGGCCAGCTCGCCAATCTCGCCCGGCGGCAGTTCGTTGCCACCGTCGTCAAGGATGCGTGCATTCGTGTTGTACGCCGGCACGCCTATGGACAGGGCCCCGGAATCGCGGTCGACGGGCGCGCGGACGCCAAGCGGCACCAGGTGCGTGGCCGATGACGATTCGGTCAGCCCATAGGCATTGTGCACGTAGTGGCCGTAGATTTTTTCAAGGCGATCGGCGGTCCCGGGCGCTACCGGCGCGCCACCGGAGTACAGCTTGGACAGGGACACGAAGTCCTGTGGCTTGGCGCCTTCGCCGTCGGCAATGGCCGTCAGTGCCGTGATCGCGCCCACCGTGAAGACGGGCCTGTGCTCGCGTATCGCGTCGAGCATGACGGCCGCGTTGAAGCGGTAGGCCAGGATCAGGGGGGCTGGCACCAGCAGCGACAGCACGACATGCGCGACCGTGCCGGTAATGTGAAACAGGGGTGCCACGCCGAGGATGGATTCATTGCTCTTGAGTCCGACCCAATCGCGCAGGATTTGCGCGTCGGCCACGACATTGCCGTGCGTGTTCATCGCGCCCTTGGGCTCCCCGGTGGTGCCCGAGGTGTATGTCAGCAACGCCGTGTCGGAACTCCTGGGCCTGGCTTGCGGTGGTCGCTTGCCCGCGTAGCGCGCGATCAGCTCCAGCAGATGCTCGACGCCATCATTGACAGCGGCCGGCGAGCCATTGAGCACACGCGGATCGTTGCGCGTCTGGTGGTCCGTGCCGGAACAAACAATGACGGTCTGTACCCGCGTGTTGCCGGTCGCGATCACGTCACGCGCCACGCCGGCGTACAGCGCGTCCAGGCAGAGCAGCGCGGTGGCTCCTGAATCGGCCAGCAGATACGCAAGTTCCCGCGACTTGAACATGGGGTTGACGCTGACGCCCACGCCACCAGCCTTCCACGCTGCGAGCAATCCGATCACGAAGGCAGGCATGTTCTGCATGAACAGGGCGAGGCGGTCGCCCGCGCCGAATCCCCGGTCCGCCAACGCCGCGGCCAGCGCGTCCGACATCCGGTCCAGCTCAGCAACGCTGATGGCGCCGTCAAAGTACCGCACCGCGTCGTTGTCCGGTGCCCGCCGCACGGCTGCTGCAAACATGTCCAGCGCAGACTCGAACTCGATCTCAATGGACGTTGCACCTGCCGGGTACAGCGAAAGCCACGGTTTGCCTGATGATGCGGTCATTGTCTGCTCCGGCTAGCGAGAAGGCGCTGCCGGCGGTCCGGTGTACCCGGATTGCAGCAGCAGCCTGAGGTGGTGGTTTGCTTTCTGGCCTGAACGTCATTCTATTGAAGCATTTTGCGTCGTCTGTTGCCAACCAGCCTGAGCCTGCAGCAAGACTGGCGTGTCGGTGACGCAGCTGGCTGCGCTCCCGAGTGCGCCGCCCTGTGATCACCGCAAGAAGGCATGTGAAGGTGGAGGGATGGTGGCGATCGCTGCCTGATTTCAGGCCGGATGCAGGAGACATGCAATATATCCATGCTGCCGGCACCGCCTTGGCTTGCCTGGCGCCCGTGTTCCGCCCTGCATCACCATCCTCGGCGCGAGTCGCCTGGACCAAGGCGTGATGGTCGTCTTGAAAAAACCGGAGCCATCGGCGTTTTCTGCCCGGCATCATTGCAGGACATCCTGAAACAACCGTGTTGCCTGCGCTCATTGCGATCACTCCAGGCACGCGTTGGCGCTGAATGCAGCGTTCTGCGAGAATCCAGCCCATGACTTTTGCAGTGCTTCAAAACGACACCTTCCTGCGCGCGTGCATGGGGCAGCCCACCGAATACACGCCAATCTGGATGATGCGGCAGGCCGGCCGCTACCTGCCCGAGTATCGGGAGACGCGGGCCAGGGCGGGCAGTTTCATGGGGCTGGCGACCAACGTGGACTATGCCACCGAGGTGACCTTGCAGCCGCTGGAGCGCTTTGCGCTGGACGCCGCCATCCTGTTCAGCGACATCCTCACCATCCCCGACGCCATGGGACTGGGGCTGTCGTTCCGGCCCGGGGAGGGCCCGCGCTTCGAGCAGGTGGTGCGCGATGAAGCGGCGGTGGCGCAGCTGGCGGTGCCGGACATGGACAAGCTGCGTTATGTCTTTGACGCGGTCGCGTCGATACGGCGGGCGCTGGCCGGGCGCGTGCCGCTGATCGGGTTTGCAGGCAGCCCCTGGACGCTGGCGTGCTACATGGTCGAAGGCGCATCCAGCCGCGATTACCGCCACGTCAAGACGCTGTTGTACGCACGCCCGGACCTGATGCACGAGGTCCTGGCCGTCAACGCCGATGCGGTGGCGATTTACCTGAACGCGCAGATCGATGCGGGTGCGCAGGCGGTCATGGTCTTTGACAGCTGGGGCGGCGTTCTGGCCGACGGCGCGTTCCAGGAATTCAGCCTGGCCTACACCGCGCGCGTGCTGGGCCAGCTCAAGCGTCACGGTGCCGATGGCCAGATCGTTCCCCGCATTGTCTTTACCAAGGGCGGCGGGCTGTGGCTGGACGCCATGATGCAGGATCTTGCCTGCGATGTGCTGGGCGTTGACTGGACGGTCAACCTGGGCGCTGCGCGGCGCATCCTGCAGGACGCTATTGCGGCAGCGGCGGGCGCGCCGGAGCTGCAGGCCACGGCGCTGCAGGGCAACATAGACCCCAACGTGCTGTTTGCGCCGCCCGCGCAGGTGCGTGAGCAGGCGCGGCGGGTGCTGGATGCCTTTGGCGTACCGGGCGGCGCGCCAGCCGGCACGCGCCAGGTCACGCATATTTTCAATCTGGGTCACGGGATCAGCCAGTTCACGACGCCGGAACAGGTGACCGAACTGGTCGACGAAGTGCACACGTATTCGCGGCAGCAACGCAGCGCATCCCACTGATCCACCGGCGGTTGCATGCCGTTTGCGCGCCCGGATCCGGCGCGCGGTCTCGCGCTGGCCCGGGGCCGGAGACAGCGGCGCCGCCGCCGCCCCGGTCTGCGGATCGGTTGGCGCCGCGGCCCCCAGCCTGGCGCAAACCCGCACGGGACGGGGCTCTGCGCGCGTGTTCCCTGCCATGGTTATGCACAAATCCGAGGCGCGTCAAATGGTTACACTCCCTTGGGTGGCCAAATCATCAAGCTCTTGATTTTCAAAGAGAATTGCAAACGCTCATTTGAGTGGCAATGTAACCTGACCCTTGATTGGCAAGGGTTGACGCCAGGCGCAGCCCACTTGTCCACAAAGTTATCCACATCTTTTGGGTATTGATTCGATAAATGTTTGCAATCCAGTTGGTTACACCACAAAGTCAACGTGAAGGATGCTGTGGCCTCTGGCCCGGCTCCGGCGGACGCGCGCCGGACCTCGTGATGGCTGCCGCGCCAGGCCGACATTCCCTTGCGGACCGGGCGTGACGCACTGGCTCAACGTTGCCCTGCCGCTGCCCGTGCACACCAACGTGGCGCGGCCGCTCACGTACCGTGCAAGGCAGCCGCTGCCGGCGGGCACGCTGGTGCGCGTGCCGCTGGGGCAGCGAACGGTCCTGGGCATCGTCTGGGAGGTGGGCATCCAGCCACCCGACGCGGCGCTGGCACCACGCATCCGCGAGGTGGACGATGTGCTGGAGGCGTTGCCGCCACTGACGGCGCAGTGGCGCGCGCTCATGGCGTTCGTATCAGGGTATTACCAGCATGCGCTGGGCGAGGTGGCACTGGCGGCGCTGCCGCCTCAGCTGCGCAGCCTCAACCGCGATCAGCTGGACCGCCGGCTGCGCGGCAAGTGGCTGGCTGCGCTGTCCGAATCGGCATTTGCCGGCGTTGTCGAGACGCCGCCGGCGCTGACCACGCAGCAGGCGCGGGTCCTGCAGCAGATGCAGGCACAGCCGGGGCCGTTCCTGTTGCATGGCGTCACCGGCAGCGGAAAGACCGAGGTTTACCTGCGGGCTGCTCAGCGCGTATTGCAGGACAGGCCCCAGGGCCAGGTGCTGGTGCTGGTGCCCGAGATCAACCTGACGCCGCAGTTGCAGCGCCGCTTTGCGCAACGCTTTGGCGAGGACGCGGTGGCGGCGTTGCACAGCGGGCTGACGCCGGCACAGCGCCTGCGCGCCTGGCTGGCCGCGCACCTGGGGCGGGCCCGGGTCGTGCTGGGTACGCGCGTGGCGGTCCTGGCGTCCATGCCACAGCTGGTGCTGATCGTGGTGGACGAGGAGCATGACGCCAGCTTCAAGCAGCAGGAAGGCGCGCGTTATTCGGCGCGGGACGTGGCGTTGTACCGGGGCCATCTGGCGCAGGTGCCGGTGCTGCTGGGGTCCGCCACGCCCTCACTGGAGAGCTGGCATGCAAGCACGCCGGTCGCTGAGGGCGGGCGCGGGCGCTACGTCCGACTGGCGCTGCCGTGCCGCGTTGCTGCCGGCGGGGTGGCGCCGGAGCTGCCGCGCATCCGGCGCGTGGACATGCGCCGCCAGCCGCCCGGAACGGTCCTCGCGCCGCCGCTTCTGGCCGCCATTGGTGAGCGCGTGGCACGCGGCGAACAGGCGTTGCTGCTGCTGAACCGGCGCGGCTACGCGCCGCTGCTGCAGTGTCCGGCCTGCGGCTGGAAGAGCGAGTGCCCGCACTGCAGTGCGTACCGGGTTTTTCACAAGGCCGACCGCAGCCTGCGCTGCCATCATTGCGGCCTGGCCGAGCGCGTCCCGCGCGCCTGTCCCGACTGCGGCAACCTGGACCTGGGCATGCTCGGCCGGGGCACCGAGCAACTGGAGGAACAGCTGCGCCAGGCGCTTGCACAGGCCAGCCGGCCGGACGGCAGCGCCGTACGGATCTTGCGCATCGACGCCGACTCCACGCGGGGCCGTGGCCAGCTGGAGGCGCAGCTGGCGCAGGTGCATGGCGGCGACGCGGACGTGCTGGTCGGCACGCAAATGATTGCCAAGGGGCACGACTTCAGGCGCGTCACGCTGGTGGCGGCCGTGAACCCCGACAACGGCCTTTATTCCAGTGACTTCAGGGCGCCCGAACGCCTGTTTGCGCTGCTCATGCAGGCGGCTGGCCGTGCCGGGCGCAGCGGCCTGGACAGCGAAGTGTGGCTGCAGACCAGCCAGCCCGGCCATCCCTTGTACGCAGCGCTCAAGCGGCACGATTTTGCCGGCTTTGCCGCGACCCAGCTCGAGCATCGGGCGCAGGCCGGCCTGCCGCCGTTTTCGCACCTGGCGCTCCTGCGTGCCGATGCGCGCACGCAGCAGGTTGCACAGGACTACCTGGCGGCGTTTGCCGCGCGCACGCGCGAGCTGCTGGCGCCGGACCCCGCGCTGGCGCAGGCGGTCATGATCTATCCGCCGGTGCCGCTGGCCATGCAGCGCGTGGCGTCGGTCGAGCGTGCCCAACTGCTGCTGGAAAGCCGGCACCGCCAGGCGCTGCAGCGCGTGCTGGCCCGGTGTGTCCCGCTGCTGCGGGCGCTGCGCAACACCCCGGCGCACCGTCGCGTCTTGCGCTGGGTCATAGACGTTGACCCGCTGACGTTCTAGAGCTGACTCAAAAGCGGTGCCGCCCGGCCCGTTTTATCCTGATCCCGGATCAGCGGCAGCGCAAGGGAACCAGACGGCGATCCGCGCGATCACATGGCGTATCATGCAAGCGTATCTTGCGCTTTTGCCGCAGCGTCCTGCTTGCCGTGTCCGGATTGACGCAGGCCATGGAGCAGGCTGCAATGATTTGTCAAAGGAGAACCGTTTATGAAAATGAAATTGACCTTGATCAGGTTTTGCGCGGTGGCCGCGCTGGGCGGCGCGCTGGCCATGCCGGCGCTGGCACAAGTCACTCCGGAGCAAACCAACCTGGACCCGGCGGCCGCGCAGATGGAAATGCGCAACGCGCGCGGCAATCAACTGACCGACGTGACCCCCGAGCAGGCACGCGCCAACGCGCTCAGGCGCTGTGACAACCTGCCTGACTTCTACAGGCAGGACTGCATCAAGCGTGTTGAAAGCGACCATCCAACGCTGGACAGCGTGATCGGCGGCGGTGATTTCAAGGAGACGGTCACCACCATGCCGAAGAGCGAGCTGGAGCGCGAACGCGCAAACATCGGACCCATACAGTTGCCCCCACGATCCAATTGATGGACCCCCTGCGCAACGCAGGGGTTGACTGGCCACTTGTTGCAGCCCGCGCGCACCACACGGTGCGGCGGGCTTGCCTCTTCCGGCGTTCTGCACGCAAGGCGCCAAGGGCAAAGCCGCGCGTCAAGGCCTTGGTTTTCACAAGCCATGAGTGATTCACTGAACGCAGCGCAGCGCGCTGCCGTCGACTGCCTGCGCGGCCCCTGCCTGGTCCTGGCCGGCGCCGGGTCGGGCAAGACGCGCGTCATTGCACACAAGATTGCCAGCCTTGCTGGCCGCGGCGTGGCGCCGCAAGGCATTGCCGCCATCACGTTTACCAACAAGGCCGCCGCCGAGATGCGGCTGCGTGCTCGCCAGCTCGTTGGCCGGCGGTCCGGCGCGGTCCTGGTCTGCACGTTTCACGCACTGGGCGTGCGCCTGCTGCGGCAGGACGGCGCACTGCTCGGGCTCAAGCCGGCGTTCAGCATCCTGGACAGCGACGACGCGCTGGCACTGATCAGGGACTGTGGCGCAGCCGTTGACCGCGCGACCGCGCGCCGCTGGCAGTGGGCCATCAGCCGATTCAAGAGTGCGGGGCTTGACGCGGCGCGGGCGCTGGCTGCGGCCGGCAGCGAAGACGAGGCGCAGGCGGCACGCGTCATGCAGCGTTACCAGGAACGGCTGGGTGCGTACCAGGCCGTTGACTTTGACGACCTCATCGCGTTGCCGCTGCGCCTGCTGCGCGAGCACGAGCCGGTGCGCGCGCACTGGCAGCAGGCGCTGGCCTACGTGCTGGTCGACGAATACCAGGACACCAACGCCAGCCAGTACGAGCTGCTCAAGCTGCTGGTGGGCGACCGCGCCGACTTCACCGCCGTGGGCGATGACGACCAGAGCATCTACGGCTGGCGCGGCGCCACGCTGGACAACCTCAGGCGCCTGCCGCAGGACTTCCCGCAGCTGCGGGTCATCAAGCTGGAGCAGAACTACCGCTCGACCGATGCCATCCTGGCCGCCGCCAACCACGTCATCGCGCACAACCCCAAGCTGTACGCCAAGAAGCTGTACTCGCAGCTGGGCGCCGGCGAGCCGGTACGCGTGCTGGCTTGCGACCACGAGCAGCACGAGGCCGAGCGCGTGGTCGCGCGCATGCAGTCGCTGCGCGAGACCTCGCAGCACAACCGGTGGCGCGACTTTGCCGTTCTCTACCGCGCCAACCACCAGGCCCGCATATTCGAGCAGGCGCTGCGCCAGGCGCAGATCCCGTACCGCGTCAGCGGCGGCCAGAGTTTTTTTGACCGCGCCGAGATCCGCGACCTGTGCGCGTGGCTGCGCCTGCTGGTCAACGAGGACGACGACCCGGCGTTCGTGCGCGCCATCACCACGCCCAAGCGCGGTGTCGGCCACCAGACCCTGGCGCGACTGGGCGACTTTGCGTCCCGGGCCCGCGTCTCGCTGTTTGGCGCCTTGTTCGAGCACAGCATGCCGGCAGCGCTGGGTGCGCGCAACGCCGAGCGGCTGCTGGATTTTGGCCGCCTGATCAACGACCTGCACTATCGGGCCGAAGGCGCCCGTGGCGAGGAGGCGGTGGCTGCGCTGCTGACGGACTGGCTCAAGGAAATTGCCTACGAGAGCCACCTGCACGACAGCTCCGACAACGCGCGCCAGGCGGCCACGCGCTGGGGCCACGTGCTGGATTTTTGCAACTGGATGGCCGCGCGCGCCGGCGGCCAGGTGGCCACGGCCACGCAGGCGGTGGTCGACAGCCCGGCCAGCAACCTGCTTGCGGTGGCCCAAACCGTCTCGCTCATCTCCACGTTGCAGGAGCGCGAGACCGACGCCGACCTCGTCACCCTGTCCACGCTGCATGCTGCCAAGGGCCTGGAATGGCCGCACGTGGTGCTGGCCGGCGCCTGTGATGGCATCTTGCCGTTTGCCCGCGACGACGACGCGCTGGCCGACAACCCCGAGCGCATTGCCGAAGAGCGCCGCCTCATGTACGTGGGAATCACGCGCGCACAGCGCACGCTGGCCGTGAGCTGGACGCGCAAGCGCAAGAAGGGG
The DNA here is from genome assembly GCA_023228705.1 of Ottowia sp. Lineage (GTDB taxonomy): Bacteria > Pseudomonadota > Gammaproteobacteria > Burkholderiales > Burkholderiaceae_C > Ottowia. The sequence goes on from JALOAS010000007.1 coordinate 32,603, forward strand.
CGCGACATGGTGCTGGCCGAACCCAGCCGCTTCATTGAAGAGATGGCGCTGGACCAGGCCACCGTGCGCGAGGACCCGCGCCAGAAGCTGGCCGCGCTGCGCGCTGAATTTGCGCGCCGCGCTGCTGCCGGTGCGGCGGACGCCGCAGAACGCGCGGCATGATGACTCCGGCCCGCGCACCGCTGCTGGGCGTCTGCATCGCGGCGCTGCTGGCCGGCTGCGCCGTCGACCCCACTTTTGTGCCGGCCATGAATACCAACCCGGCCTGCCCGGACCTGGCCGATTGGGGCGCGCCCGAGCTCTACGGCAGCTGGGACCTGGCGCTGCCCGATGTGGACCGGCAAGGCACCGTGGAGCTGAGCCGCCATCCGGAATACGGCGCCAGCCTGCGCGGCCACCTGCGGTACGCCGACGGCCTGCAATCGATTGCCTCCGGCGACCTGGGCGAAGGTGCGTTCAACCTGGATGAGTCGGTCGATGGCAAGACGTATTACGCATTCTGGACCGGGCATATGGTGCCGGAAAGCTGTGGGGATGAGATACGCGGACTGTGGCAGCGGCTGCCGCAGGACGGCGAGCCGGAGTTGCAGAGCCGCTTTGTGCTGCGTCGGCGTTGAAGGACGCCGTGCTGCTCCTGCATTGACGCAGCCCGTGCCTCAAGCGCTTGTGTTCACCGGTGGTACGGCCTGCTGCAGCAGCTCGGCCATGCGCCGCGCGCCAGGCCCCATGTAGTCCGGGTCCGGGAACACGAGATACAGGTCGGCAAAGCGCTCGGCACCTTCGCGCAGCGGCAGCGGCCTGAGCGTCCCGCTGGCCAGCTCGTCCTGCACCAGCGACTCCGGAAACCACGCAAAGCCCAGCCCCATGCACGCGGCGCGGATGGAGGTGGCCTTGCTGGTGACGGTCCAGCGCTGCTCGGCGCCCAGCCAGCCGGCGTCGCGGGTGCGGCCGGCGCCCGAGTCGCGGATGACAAGCTGGCGCTCGCGGCGCAGGTCCTGCAGCGTGAGCTGGCGGCCCCGCGCATGCAAGGGGTGCCCGGGCGCGGCTACGGCAACAAAGCGCAGGCGCATGAGCGGCGTGGCGGCAAATCCCTGCGGCACCAGCGCGCTGATGGCCAGGTCCACGCGGCGCTGCAGCAGCGCCTGTTCGGTGCCGCCCAGCACGGTCTCGAACAGCTCGATGCGGGTGGTCGGGTGCTCGCTGGCAAATTGGCCCAGGCAGCCGAGCAGCAGCCAGGTGGGAAAGACGATGTCGGCAGCCAGGCGGATCTGCGCCTCCCAGCCGGCGGCCAGGCGGGCGGCAGCGCGCTCCAGCGCAGCCGCATCCTGCAGCAGGTCACCGGCGCGGCGATAGAGCAGCTGGCCGGCGGCGGTGAGCTCGGCCTTGCGACCCCGCAGTTCAAACACGGGAACACCGAGCACGCGTTCCATCTTCTGGATGGCGTAGGTAATGGCAGACTGGCTCTTGTGCAGCGCTTCTGCGGCTTGCGCATAGCCGCCCGCGTCCACGATGGTGCGGAGCACGCGCCACTGCTCCAGCGTGACGCGGGCCGTGCGCAGTCGCTCAGTTTGGCTCATAAATCAGTATATTGGATTAAACATAGCAGAATTTTGTATTTTACATTGATTCAATAGATAGTAGACTGGGCCCCTGGTCAACCAATCCACTGGAAGAAGAACGTGACAAGCATGCCGGTCAGCAGCCATGGCCACATCGAGCAGCTTGCAAAGGCCGACGCGGAAGCTTGCGGCCGGGCCAGAGATTGCAGCGGAGCCGGCGCTGGCCTGAAGGCGATCCGGTTTGAACCCATTGAGTAGCTGAACATTGAAGGAGAAAGAAATGAGCAAGGCCATTCCCGATATCGCGGTGCTTACAGGCAGCCTGCGCAAGGATTCGTACAACAAGAAGCTGGCCGGCGCCGTCGAGCGCCTGGCGGGTGACCGCGCCAGGTTCAACCATGTGCGCATCGATGACCTGCCGCTGTACAACCAGGATTACGACAGCGACTACCCGGCCGTTTACAAGCGGCTGAAGTCAGACATAGAAAGCGCCGATGCGGTGCTGTTTGTCTCGCCCGAGACCAACCGCTCCGTCCCCGGCGTGCTCAAGAACGCCATCGACGCAGCGTCGCGCCCTTGGGGCACCAACTCGTTTGCCGGCAAGCCCGCAGCGGTGCTGGGCATTTCCATCGGCACCATCGGCACGGCGCTGATGCAGCAGCACCTGCGCAATTCGGCCGTGTTCCTGGACCTGCACATGCTGGCGCAGCCGGAGGTGTTCCTGCAGTGGAGCGACGGGCTGATCGACGATGCGGGCCAGGTCAGCAACGAGAGCACGCGTGAATTCCTGGCCGGTTTTGTAGACAAGTACCTGGCCTGGATCAACCGCTTCATCGCCTGACGCAACGGAGCACACACCATTTGCCGGGCCGGCGCCAGTCGACCCTTTCAGCACCTGACGGAAAGGGAGAAACCACATGCAGGAAAGACTGGATTTCCACTCGGCGTCCCCGGGCGGCTTCAAGGCCATGCCGGGCCTGCAGCAGCACGCCGGCGATTGCGGGCTGGAGCAGTCGCTGATGGAGCTGGTGAAGATGCGCGCCTCGCAAACCAACGGCTGCGCGTACGGCCTGGACATGCACGGCAAGGACGCGCGCAAGCACTTCAGCGAAAAAGAGCTGGTGGACCTGGCTATGTGCATCATCGCCATCAACGGCTGCAACCGGCTCGCCATTCCGTTTCGTTCCCCGGTCGGCGACCACCAGCCGGCTGGCAAGAAGGAGTCAACATGACCACCCGCAACCGCTCCGTGAAGCAGGTCATCCGCGCACTGGCCACCTCCGACGGCGCAGGGGTCAAGCTGCTGCGCAGCCTGGGCAGCCGGCAGGACGCACGGCTGGACCCCTTCCTCATGCTCGACGAATTTGGCACCGACAATCCGGATGACTACATCGCGGGCTTCCCGAGCCACCCGCACCGCGGCTTCGAGACCGTGACCTACATGCTGGACGGCCACATGGAGCACCGCGACCACCTGGGCAACGTGGGCGACCTGCGGCCCGGCGGCGTGCAATGGATGACCGCCGGCCGCGGCGTCATCCACTCCGAGATGCCCAAGCAGAGCGAGGGCCGCATGCGCGGCTTCCAGCTCTGGATCAACCTGCCGGCGGCAGAGAAGATGAAGCCGGCGCACTACCGCGACATGCAGGCCGACGAGATTCCCGTGGTGGCACTGCCGCAGGGCGGCCAGGTCAAGGTCATTGCCGGGCGCGCGCGCATTGCCGGCCAAGCGGTGGACGGCCCGATCAATTCCGGGGAAGAGCGGCTCAGCACGGACCCGCTCTACCTGGACGTGAGGCTGGATGCCGGAGCGACCTTCGAGCACCCGGTCAAGGCAGGCTACAACGCCTTTGCCTATGTCTTTGAAGGCGATGCCAGCGTCGATGGCACGGCGTTGCCCACCTCGGCGGCTGCCTTGCTGGACACCGATGGCGACGCCGTCCGGGTCACGGCAGGCGGCGCTGGCGCGCGCTTCCTGTTGCTGGCGGGCCGGCCCATAGGCGAACCCATGGTGCAGTATGGGCCGTTCGTCATGAACACGCGCGAGGAAATCGAGCAGGCGCTGCACGACTACCGCAGCGGCACGCTGGTGGCGTCCTGACCGGGGCCGGCCCCGGGCCTGCGCTACGATAAGGGCCATCTTGCCGGGGTGGCCCGGTGCGCGGCAGCCGCTGCCAGCCGTGCCGGCCGCGCTTGGCGTGCATTGCAGGAACCCGACATGAAACAACCCCTGACGGCACGACTGAAGGCCCTGCGCGAGCAGCGTTTGCGGACGCGCAACTACCGTCCGGGACAGGCGCCAGGGTCGCTGCAGGCCACCGGCCATGACGATGCGCCCGACGCGGTGCCGGCGCGCATCTCGCTGCTGCGATATACACCGGAAGGCGTCAGCCGGGATGCGCCGGACGTGGCCGCTGCCGACTGCCGTCCACCGGTGGTCGACTCCATGGACGCCAGGCTGGACGTGGCGTGGATCCATGTCCAGGGCAGGCCCACGCCGGAACAGCTGCAGGTGCTGGGCGCGGCGTTCGCGCTGCATCCGCTGGCGCTGGAAGACGTGTTGCACCGCGAAGCACGCGCCAAGAGCGAGGCCTTTGACGCGCAGCAATTTGTCGTCCTGGACCACCTGGGCGCCGCGCCGGAAGGCGGCGTCAGCCTGAACCAGGTCAGTTTTTTCCTGGGCAAGAACTGGCTCATCAGCGTCAGCGAGGGCCCGCCCGGGCTGTTCGACCCGGTGCGCAAGCGCATTCGCAGTGCCGCCAGCAAGATCTGCGAATATGGCGCCGACTACCTGCTCTATGCACTGGCCGACGTGGTCGTGGACAGCGGCTTTCCGCTGCTTGAAGACCTGGGCGACCGGCTGGAGCTGCTGGAAGACGAGATCCTGGCCGGCTCGAGTCCGGAGACGCGCAACCGGGTTCACTACGCACGGCGCGAGCTGATGCAAATGCGCCGCGCCTGGTGGCCGCAGCGCGACGTGATCGCGGCCCTCATGCGTGACGACAGCCGGTTCCTGTCCGATACCACGCGGCTGTACCTGCGCGACTGTCATGACCACAGCGTCATCATCATTGATTTTGTCGAAACCTACCGCGAGATGGCGTCCAGCCTGCTGGATCTCTACCTGTCTGCGATGAGCCTGCGCCTGAACGACACCATGAAGGTGTTCGCCGTCATTGCCACCATCTTTTTGCCGCTGACCTTTCTCACCAGCCTTTACGGGATGAACTTCGACACCGACAGCCCGTGGAACATGCCCGAGCTGCACTGGCGCTTTGGCTACCTCTACGTTCTGGCCACGATGGCGGTGGTGGCGGCCGGCATGCTGGCGTGGTTCCGGCGCAAGCGCTGGCTGTGAGCGGCTGGCGTCACCGCGGATCGTGAAATGATCATGGCAGGCTGGAGCATCGCCGCGCTGCTTGTGCTGGCGCTGCTGATGTGGCTGGCGGCGCGGTTTGTACTGAGCGGCCCCGACCTGTCGCAGCTCGCCCCGCCCGAAGCCGAGCATTTTGCCGGCACGGCCAGCAGCGGTGCCGCGCAGGCCGTCCGCGCCCGCGTCATGGCGTTGCGCGAGACCACGGCGCGAGCGCCCCTGCGGCGTCGGCTGGCCGTCACGCGCCAGGCGTGGGAAGCGCTGCTTGCGCACCAGGCGCATGACGCAACCTTTGTTCCCGTCCACGAGGCTGGCGTGGCCGGCGAATGGGTGCTGGCGCCGGGTGCCGATCCGTCGTGCCGCCTGCTCTATATTCACGGTGGCGCATACGCCGTTGGCAGCGCGCGCAGCCACAGGTCGCTGACCACGGCCCTGTCATGCCTGACCGGCTGCGCCGTGTTTGCCGTTGATTACCGTCTCATGCCCGAGCACCGGCGCCGGGCCAGCGTGGACGACTGCCGCAGCGCGTGGCGCTGGCTGCTGCAGCAGGGGCCGGCCGGGCCGCAAGGCGCAGCCCGGCTTTTCCTTGCCGGCGATTCAGCCGGTGGCAACCTGGCGCTGGCGCTCGTGGCCTGGATGCGCGACGCCGGGCTGCGCGCGCCCGACGCCGTGGCCGTGATGTCGCCGCAGACCGACAGCACGCTGGCCAGCCCCAGCCTCAGGACGCACCGCCACACCGACCTCCTGCTCGGCCCGGCGTTCGGGCCACTGCTGAAGTTGCCGCGAACCCTGCTGCTGTGGCTGCTCTGGCTGCAGCTGCGCATCAATCCAAGCCACCCGGTGGTGTCCCCGGTGTTTGGCGACCTGTCGGGCCTGCCGCCGACGCTGGTGCAGGCCAGCGCAACCGAGATGATGCTGGACGACGCGCGGCGCTACGCGGCGCGCGCCCGTGCCGCCGGCTCGCCCGTGCGGCTGCAAATCTGGGACAACCAGGTGCATGTCTGGCAACTGTTCCATCCCGATCTGCCCGAGGCAACCGAGGCGCTGGCGCAGATCAGCCAGTTTTTCATGGAGACGCCGCAGCGGCGCGATGGCTGAGGCCCGGCTGCCAGCTCAGCAACACCACGCGCATGACACAAGAGGTTGAGCGAATTGCGTCCAGCGTCCAGCGGGTAAGGCCGTCCAGCGTTCAGCGAATAGACCGTCCAGCGTTCAGCGAATCATCGCGGCGCAGCCGCAATCATCAATGCGCCAGCAAAGTCTTCCGTCGTGCGCTACGCTCAACGCTCAACCTGTCCAGATGACCGATGATCTCGGCCTTTGCAGGCCTTGGATGAAAGCCGCCTGCGGCGGCTCATGATGAATCATGGCGGCGCAGCCGCAGTCATTGCTGCCGCGCAGCGGCGCGGTCATCCGTCATGAGCGCCAACGCTCAACGCTTGACGCCAAACTTTCATGAGCCGCCTTGCACGCCACGCGGCTTGCGTTGGAAGCACGACGTTTGCGGCCGGGGAGGAGCAACGGCCGGCCCGACTACCGTCTGAACACGCCCAGCGGGCCGACGGCAATGAGCAGCGTCACGTCGGCCAGCGCGCGCGTCAGCCACAGGCCGCCGGGGCAGGCCAGGTACTGCGGCGTCCACACCGGGTCGAATTTCTGCTTGAACGCGCGCAGGCCGCTGAAGTTGTAGAACTCGTCGCCCCGGCGGTAGATGAACGTGCCCATGCGCTCCCAGGTCGACGCCAGCGGGTGCTCGGACAGTCCGGACAGCGGTGCCGCGCCCAGGCTGAACCAGCGATAGCCCTGCTCGCTGCCGTACAGGAAGAGGTGCGCAAACAGCGCTTCCATCAACACCTTGGACACGCCCGGCCGGTAGCGCATGAGGTCGATGGACAGCTCCTGTCCGTTGCCGCTGCGCCAGAGGTTGGCAAAGGCGACGATGGCATCGTCCTTGCGCAGTACCGCGCAGTCGAACGCGCGCAGGTAGGCGTCGTCAAAGCGGCCCATGGAAAAGCCCTTTTCATGGCCCTGCTTGCCGGCCAGCCAGACGTCGGAGACGGCGCGCAGCTCGGGCAGCGCGGCGCCGACCTCGGTGCTGGGCATGACCGAGAATGTCAGCCCGTCGCGCGCGGCACGGCGGTGGGCCTGGCGCAGGCCAGCGCGTGCCGGGCCGGCCAGCGAGAAGTCCTTGAGGTCGACCCGCGCGACTTCACCTATCTTGAGCAGCGCCAGGTTCATTTCCAGGTAGACGGGCAGGAAAGCGGGCTGTACGGCGTAGAAGACGGCGCGCGCGCCTGCGCGGTCGGCGGCCTCGGCAAAGCGCCAGCACAACGCCTGGCCGGCAGCCGGGTCGCCGACGGGGTCACCCATGGCGATCCAGCTGCGCCCGGAAACCGCATACATCAGGAACGCGTCTTCCGTTGGCGCAAGCAGGAACGACTTGTCGCCCAGCAGCGCGACGCAGGCGGAGGCGTCGGTCGACGTCTGCAGGATGCGGTGCACGGCTTGGGGGACGGTCCCGCCGCTGCGGCGCGGAGCCGGGCGCGGACGGTTGACGAGCGCGTCGGTTGCCAGTGCGGCCGCGACCACGGCCAGCGCCAGCATGGCGCGCAGGAAGCGGGACGCGTCGCCGTGCCAGGCAAAGCGCCACCACAGCTGGGGCTGGTATTCCACGTGCCTGTACGCAATCAGGCCAACCGTGAGCGTGGCCATGAAGACGATCAGGATCAGCGCGATCCAGGTGGCGTCGAGCCGGAACGCCTTCCAGTGGCCGCCGCCGCGATAAAACGCCGGCTTGCAGGCGGCCAGGCCGGCCACCGCCAGGAGCAGGATCAGCGCGTTGTCCCAGTCGCCTCCCTTGAGCAGCGAGAACACGGCGCCGGCCAGCAGCAGGGCCATGGCCAGCCAGCGCGCCGCGGCCAGGCGCCGGTACAGGCCGCGGGCAACGATAACCAGCAGCAGGCCGACGATGCTGGCCAGCAGGTGCGACGCCTCGGCAAAGGGCAGCGGCACGGTATCGCGAATCCACGCGGCCCGCGCCGGCAGGTTGGGCGTGCTGCCCGAGACCAGCAGGAGCAGGCCGCCCAGGAACACCAGCACGGCGGAGACCGGCGGCGCCAGGCGCTGCGTGATGCGCAGCGTCCGGCCGGCCACGGCCGGCAGCCGCGCCTGCTCGCGGACGACCTCGAGCACGAGCAGGGACAGCGCCGCCGCTGCCAGCGGCAGCACGTAATAGACCAGGCGGAACACCAGCAGCGCGGCAACCACGTCGGCGCGCGTGCCCGCGCCCAGGCCGATGAGGATGGCAGCGTCGAAAACGCCCAGGCCGCCGGGGGCGTGGCTGATCATGCCGGCCAGCATGGCGGCGATGAAAAGCACCAGGAAGCTGCTGAACGCCGGCGCCACGTCGGCCGGCAGCAGCACGTAGAGGACGGCAGCGGCGGCGCCGTAGTCCACCGCGCCCACGGCAGCCTGGACCAGCGCCTGCGGCGCGGAGGGCAGCGGCAAATCCCAGCCGCGAACGCGCACGTGGCGCCTGCCGCGGCCGAGCCAGGCCAGCAGCGCCGCCATCGCCAGCAGCACGCCGCCTCCAAGCAGGCGGCCTGCTGCGGGTGAAGCAGCCGGCAGCAGCGGGACGTGCGCCGGGTGCAGCAGCAGCGCCAGGCCAAACACGCTGACCATGCCGCCCCAGGCCGTCAGCACCGACAGGCCGACGATGCGCCCCACGTCGGCCGCATCGACGCCGGCCGACTGGTAGATGCGGTAACGCAGCGGCCCGCCCAAAAACACGTGAAAACCCAGCGCGTTGGAAAACCCGTAGGCGACAAAGCCGGCCAGCGCCGCCAGCCGCAGCGGTGCCGGCCGCGGCAGCACGCGGTGTGCGGCGACCACGTCGTAGCAGGACAGCGCGGCCAGGCTCAGCACCGCAAACGCCAGCGCCAGCGCAATGTGCGTCCACGGCGTGGCGGCCAGCGCAGCCCGGATCTCGCCCGGATGGATGTGGCCGCGCAGGTGGTAGATCGCCAGCAGCCCCAGCGCCATCGCCAGCGCGCCCAGGAGCGGGCCAAGCCGGTGTGGCTGCAGCAGCCACAGGCGCCGGGATGCCGGCGCAGGGGCTTTGGGAGGGGAGGTTGCCATGGCTTGTTGTTGTGCGTGCAAACGCGGGGTGCGCCCGCGGCCGGCGTCCCCCCGCAGCGCCTGCAAGCGCCGCGACGCCGGCTGCCGCGGCTGTTGTCAGCATGCCCGGGGTCTGTGTATGATGCTTGCAGCAACCCCTTGGATCGCGCGAGAGGAACCCTATTATGCGTACTGCCCTTGTCCTGCCCCTGCTGATTGCCGGACTGGCCGCGGCTGCTCCGGTGCTGGCTGCCGACAGCCCTGAGGAGGCCGCCATCAAGGCCCGCGAGGGCGTCATGCACATCCGCGCGTTCAACCTGGGGAACCTGGTTGCGATGGTGAAGAAAGAGGTGCCGTACGACGCCGACGCGGCGCAGACGTACGCGGGCAACCTCAAGACGCTCAACCAGGTCGACATGCGCAGTGCCTGGATGGAGGGCACGTCGGTTGACCAGTACATAGATTCGCGCGCCAAGCCGGAGATCTGGACCGGCGGCGCCAAGTTCGCAGACCATGCCAAGCAGGAGGCCGAGGCGGCCGACAAGCTGGCCGCGGTGGCCGGTGACGGGCTGCAGGCGATGGCGCCCGCGGTCAAGGACCTGGCGCAGACCTGCAAGAATTGTCACGACGACTACCGCACCGACTGACGGCATCGCGCATGGCCAAGGCCCCGGCCGCGCTGCGGCGCGAGAAGATCTGGGATCCGGTGTCGCGGCTGTGGCACTGGGTCTTTGCGCTGGCGGTGGTGGGCAACTGGCTGCTGGGCCGGTTCATGACCTTTGACACCATACTCTGGCACTTCTGGGGCGGTTTTTTCATCCTGGCGCTGCTCGCGTTTCGCCTGGTCTGGGGCGTTGTCGGACCGCAGCCGGTGCGTTTTGCGCATTTCTTTCCAACGCCCGCTGCCGTGCTGCGGCAGTTGCGCAGTTTTTTCAGCCGCCAGCCCAGCGCTGCGCGTGGCCACAACCCGCTGGGTGCGCTTTCGGTCTATGCCATGCTGCTGGTGGTGCTGGCGCAGGCCGTCAGCGGGCTGTTCATAGAATCGGATGATTTCTTCGAGGCGGCACCGCTGCACGGCGCCGTCTCGCGCGGCGTGGCGCGCTTCATGAGCGTCTGGCATCATCGGCTGCCGGTGCTCATCCTCATCCTGGTCGTGCTGCACGTGGTCGTGGTCTTCTATTACCTGCTGTGGAAGCGCGAGAACCTCATCCGGTCCATGATCGACGGCTGGAAGTGGGTGCGGCCCAAGTGATAACCGGCGGTTGGCCGCGCGCCCGTGCCGGGCGTGGCTGGCGCCGCCCGATTTGAAGACGTCGCATGCGCGGCGATTTTTCTGCAACCAGTGAATATGCGCTTATGCCGTTCATGGCCATAGACGTTGGCAACACCCGCCTGAAATGGACTCTCTATGACCGTCCCGTGGTCGGCGCTTCGGTGCTGGCGCAGGGCGTGGACTTCCTGGAGCAGATCGGCGGCCTGGCCGAAGGCGCCTGGGCCGATTTGCCCGAGCCCGACCAGATGCTGGGCTGCAACGTGGCCGGACCCATCGTCAAGCACGCCATCGAGGAGCAGATGGAATCCTGGGACGTGGACGCGCACTGGGTGGTTGCATCCGAGTCCGAGGCGGGCCTGGTCAACGGCTACGAGATTCCGGACCGGCTGGGCTCGGATCGCTGGGTCGCGATGATCGCCGCACGCCACCACATGCTGAAGCAGGGAGCGGCTCGGCCCATCGTACTGGTCATGGTGGGGACGGCCGTCACGGTCGATGCCATAGACCGCAACGGGCGGTTCATGGGCGGCTACATCCTGCCCGGGCACGGCATCATGCTGCGCGCGCTGGAAACCGGAACCGCCGGCCTGCACGTGCCCACCGGCCAGGTCCGCAAGTTCCCGACCAACACCAGCGACGCGCTGACTTCCGGCGGCACCTTTGCCATTGCTGGAGCCTGCGAGCGCATGGTGCAGCACGTGCAGCGGCACAGTGGCGAGGCGCCGCTGTGCCTGATGAGCGGCGGTGCCGGCTGGAAGGTGTTACCGGCCATGGCCCATCCATTCGAGCTTCTGGAGAACCTGATCTTTGACGGCCTGCTGGTGATTGCCGAGGAGCGCGCGCGCGACGGCCGGTTCTAGCCTGCCTGCGCTGCCGCTGGCGGCGTGTGCGCCAGCCAGCGCTCGGCCAGCCGCACCCAGTAGCTGCCGCCCAGCGCGATCAGCTCGTCGTTGAAGTCGTAGCGCGGGTTGTGCAGCATGCAGGGGCCGGCGTCGTGGCCACCGCCGGTGTAGTTGCCCCGGTGCGCGCCGTCGCCGTTGCCGATGAAGCAGTAGGCGCCTGGCCTGGCCTGCAGCATGTAGGCAAAGTCTTCGGCGCCCAGGGTGGGCTCCTGCGGCTGCGCGCCCCCGTCGCCCACGAGCTCGCGCATGACGTCGCGGCAAAAGCCGGCTTCGTACGGCGCGTTGATCGTGGGCGGGTAGTTGCGGTTGAATTCAAAGCTGCAGCCGGCGCCAAACGCCGCGCTCACGCCTTCGGCAATCTCGCGCATGCGCGCTTCGATCAAGTCCAGCACGTCCAGCGTGAACGTGCGCACCGTGCCCTGGATCTCGCATTCGTTGGCAATGACGTTGGTCGTGTCGCCGGCATGGATCATGGTCACCGAGATGACGCCCGAATCCACCGGCTTCATGTTGCGCGTGAGGATGGTCTGGAACCCCTGGACGATCTGGCAGGCAATGGGCACTGGGTCCGTGGTGTCCTGCGGCAGCGCCGCGTGCCCGCCCTTGCCCTTGACGGTGATCTTGAATTCGTTGCTGGAGCCCATGACCGGGCCGGGCGAGACCGCCAGCGTGCCCACCGGCAGCCCCGGCCAGTTGTGCATGCCGAAAACGGCTTCCATGGGGAAGCGGTCAAACAGGCCGTCGGCGATCATTTCGCGGGCGCCGCCGCCGCCCTCTTCGGCGGGTTGAAAAATCAGGTAAACGGTTCCCTCGAAGTTGCGATGACTGGCAAAATGGTGGGCTGCAGCCAGCAACATGGCCACGTGGCCGTCGTGCCCGCAGGCGTGCATGCGGCCCGGGTGCCGGCTGGCGTGGGCAAAGGTGTTGGCCTCCGCGATGGGCAGCGCGTCCATGTCGGCGCGCAGGCCCATGGCGCGGCCGCTGCGGCCGCCATCGCTGCCGGGAACCATGCCGACCACGCCCGTCCTGGCCATGCCGCGGTGCGTCTTGATGCCCCAGGCCGCCAGCTGGCTGGCCACCAGCTCGGCAGTCCGCTCTTCCTGAAAACCGAGCTCGGGGTGTGCATGAATGTCACGCCGCAGCGCCTGGATGGAAGCTGCGTTGGCAACAATGGCTTCGATCAGGTTCATTTGCCAAGTTTAGTGAAAAACACCACGTCCCGCCAGTCTTTGCACGTTGCGCAAGGTGCTGCCGCATGACGACATGCCGCACGGCGCATGGACGCGGCCATGGCGCCAGACAGGCGCGGTGGCCGTTGCGGCGTGCGCTGGCGGCGCTGCTGTTGCTGCTGCTGGCCGCGCTGCTTTCCGGCTGTGGCGCGGTGAATTATTACGGACAGGCCGTGCGCGGGCACCTGTCGCTCATGCATGCGGCGCGGCCCATTGCCGACTGGTTGCATGATCCGGCGACGCCGGAAGTGCTCAAGGCGCGCCTGCGCCGGGCGCAACGCATCCGGCAGTTTGGCGTCGACCGCCTGGGCCTGCCCGACGGCGCCAGCTATCGCAGCTACGCGGCGCTGCAGCGTGCGGCCGCGGTCTGGAACGTGGTGGCCGCACCGCCGGACTCGCTGCAGCTCAGGCGCTGGTGCTACCTGATCGCAGGCTGCGGCTCGTACCGCGGCTACTACGACCAGGCGCCGGCGCAGACGCTGGCCGCGCGGCTGCACGAAGACGAGGGCCTGGAGGTCCAGGTCTACGGCGTGCCGGCGTATTCAACGCTGGGCTGGCTGGACTGGCTGGGCGGCGATCCGCTGCTGTCGACGGTGATTGCGCGGCCGCAGGGCGAGCTCGCGCGGCTCATGTTCCACGAGATGGCGCACCAGCTGGTCTACGCGCCCGGCGACACGGCGTTCAACGAGTCGTACGCCAACGCGGTGGGCGAGCTGGGCGTGCGCCTGTGGCTGCGCGAGCAGGCCGACGACGCGGCGCGCCTGGAATACGCGCAACTGGATTCGCGCAGGCGCGAGTTCCTTGCGCTGGTCCGGCAGACCCGGGCCGAGCTGGCGCACGTGTATGCCATGCCGCCCGACGTGGTGGCCGATGGCGGCATGGAAGCATCCAAGGCCATGGCCATGACCCGTTTCCGGCAGCGTTACGCGGCCTTGCAGCAGCGCTGGGCGGACGAAGGCATGTCCTACCATGGCTACGACGCTTGGGTTGCGGGCGCCAACAATGCCAGTTTCGGCCTGCAGGCCGCGTACGACGACTGGGTGCCCGTGTTCGAGGCCGTGTTTGATTGCGTGGCCGGAAGCTGGCCCCGCTTCCACGCCGTGGCCGCTGCGCTGGCTGCACAGCCCCGGGCGGAGCGCCAGGCGCGGCTGCGCCGGTGGCAAGAGGCGCTCACGGTGCCGCGGCAGATCTGTGGCGATGTGGTCGAGGACGGCCAGGCCGTGGCGGCTCAGGGCGCCGCAGACGCTGCGTCCTGATACGCCTGCAAAAGCGACACCAGGTGCCTCCGGGGGGCGCCCTGCAGATACGGCACCATCATGCCCATGACGTGCCAGGCGCCGCGCAGCAGCGCGTTCTGCTCGTTTTCCGGCTCCAGTGCGCTGCGCGGCTGCAGTACGTACTCGTAGCTGAGCCAGTAGGTCAGCACGACGACCATGCTGGCGGCGGTGGCGCCCGGCGTGCCGCGTGCGCAAGTGCCCGGCTCCGTGCCGGGGTTCGAACCGGCGCCCAGCTGCTGCAGGATGACCTGCAGGGCACCCTGCTTGTGTCGCAGCAGCGCGGGCAGGCTGGTCTCGAGCAGGCGGTTGCGCGAGAGCAGGTGGTTCAGGTCGCGGTAAAAGAAGCGGTACTGCCAGATCAGCTCGAAGAGCGAGTGCAGGAAAAACCAGGCATCCTCCACGTCGTGCACGTCTTCGCTGGCGGCAAGCAGGCTTGTCAGCGCCTGCTTGTAGTGCTCGAACAGCGTGTTGATGAGCTCGTCCTTGGACGGGAAGTGGTAGTAGAGGTTGCCCGGGCTGATGTTGAGCTCCGCCGAGATCATCGACGTCGATGTGTTGGGCTCGCCAAAGCGGTTGAACAACGCCAGCGACGTTGCCAGAATGCGCTCGGCCGTCCGCCGTGGCTGTTTGCGTCCCATGCTCGCGCCGCCTTCAGCCCTGCAGCAAAACGCGGTGCATCGGGCGCTTCAGGACGGGTCCGATTCCGGCTCGGACCGCTTCCCGGGCGCCTTGGGTTGGGTGCGCGGCCTGGACCCCGCCTTGTTTCCGCCGCTTGTCTTGCGGGGCGCGCTGGCCGGACCGGATGCGCTGGCCGGGGCCTGCAGCGCGGCGACGGCCTGCTCGAGCCGGGTGAGGCGTGCGTTGAGCTCGGACCAGTCGTCCGCAGACGGCAGCCCCAGGCTGACCAGCGCGCTCTGGACGCGCGCCTCGAAGATGCTGCCCAGCCGGTTCCACGTCGGTGGGCCGCCAGCCACCTGCGTGGTCATGGCGCCCAGCCGCTCGGCGGCTTCGGTCCATTGTCGGGTCGCGATTTCCTGGGATTGGGCCTGCATCTCCATGCCTTGCTTGACCAGCGTCTCAAAGGCCTTGTGCCCCTCGACCTGCGCGTCGGCCTGCGCCTGCGCCAGTGCGCCCAGACCGGCCAGCCAGATGTTGTGGTCGGGCATGCTTGCAGTCGAGTCAGGGGCGGGCGCCTTGGCGTGCGTGGACTTCTTGCTCTTGCGCTTGTCCGATGATTTGTCTGACATGACTTGTCCCTTTGGTTTGCCCGGAGATGGGCGGTGCGGCGGCCGCGTGCCTGCTCGGCTGCGCCGCGCCAATCGATGCAGCGCGCACGGACACCGCTTCGATGAAATAATAACGGACGCCGCCAGCGTCGTCCCGGCGCGTGGCTTGCTTGCACTACCAGGTCGAGCAGCCGCAGGGCAAGTTGGTGCGCGTCGTTCGCGGTGCCATCTACGACGTGGCCGTCGACGTGCGGCGCAGCTCGCCCACCTTCGGCCGCTGGGCCGGCTGCGTGCTCAGCGCCGATAATGGGCTGCAGTCGTGGATTCCAGCCGGCATGGCGCACGGCTTCCTGGCGCTGGGCGACGGCGCCGAGGTTTGCTGCAAGGCCACCAGCTATCATGCGCCGGACCTGGAGCGCTGCCTGCGCTGGGACGATCCTGTCATTGGCGTGGCCTGGCCGCTGGAGCAAACCGGCCTGGTGGCTCCCCGGCTGTCGGCACGCGACGCCGCAGCGACCGGCTGGCACGATGCGAACCTGCTGCCCTGACGAGGCCGGTCGCGCCCGGGTTTGGCCCTCTTCCTTTGTTTTTGTTCCCATTGCACCTGCCATGAGTCCAGCACCCAACACCGTATCCGCCAGCGACAAGGCGCGCATCCTGGCGCAGGCGCTGCCGTACATCCAGCGCTTTCATGGCAAGACCATGGTCATCAAGTACGGCGGCAACGCCATGGTCGAACCGGCGCTGCAGCAGGCGTTTGCCGAGGACGTGGTGCTGCTCAAGCTGGTGGGCATCAACCCGGTGGTGGTCCACGGCGGCGGGCCGCAGATCGAGGCGGCGCTGACGCGGCTGGGCAAGAAGGGCAAGTTCATCCAGGGCATGCGCGTGACCGACGCCGAAACCATGGAGGTGGTTGAGTGGGTGCTGGGCGGCGAGGTGCAGCAGGACATCGTCGGCCTGATCAACCAGGTGGGCGGCAAGGCGGTGGGCCTGACCGGGCGCGACGGCGGCCTCATCCGCGCGCGCAAGTTGCGCATGATGGACGCCAAGGACCCGAACGTGGAGCACGACGTGGGCCAGGTGGGCGAGATCGTCCACGTCGACCCGGCCGTGGTGCAGGCGCTGCAGGACGACCAGTTCATCCCGGTGGTCAGTCCCATCGGCTTTGGCCGCAACAACGAGAGCTACAACATCAACGCCGACGTGGTTGCGGCCGCGCTGGCCAAGGTCCTCAACGCCGAGAAGCTCCTGATGCTGACCAACACGCCCGGCGTGCTGGACCAGCAGGGCCAGCTGCTGCCCGAGCTCACGCCGGCACAGATCGACAGCCTGGCCGCCGATGGCGTCATCTCCGGCGGCATGCTGCCCAAGCTGGCCGGCGCGATCGACGCGGTCAAGAATGGCGTCAGCGCGGTGCACATCATCGATGGCCGCGCGGCGCATGCCATGCTGCTCGACGTGCTGACCGACCAGGCTTTTGGCACCATGATCCGCGGCTGAGAGTTTGCGAGAGAAAATCCCGCATGCAGGCGTTGATTGCCCAAGCCCGCCCGCTTGGCGTTGCAAATGCCCGCCATGGCCCGGGCTGTGCCTCGCCTTGCATCTCCTGATGGGAAAGCACTGTCAGCTCACCGGATGACAGATGATCGCGGCCCATGAAGGTTTTGCGTCAAGCGGTGGGCATAGTGCGCTCAACCTGTCCGGATGACAGATGACCTCGGCCCTTGCGGGCCTTGTATGAAAGCCGCCTGCGGCGGCTCAAGATGAATCATGGCGGCGCAGCCGCAGTCATTGCCGCCGCGCAGCGGCGCGGTCATCGAAGCGCCAGCGAAGGTCATCCGTCATGCGTCACGCCAAGCGCTTAACGCTCAACCTCTTGGAACGGCGCTGGCCGCGGTTTGCGGGCCGCCCGGGCGTGGTTGATTCATGCGCGCTTGCCGGCATAATCATCCCCATTGATTCCCTGTTTACAGAAAGCACAGACATGCCCAGCTTTACCCCGCCGCTACGTGATTTCCAATTCGTGCTGCACGAGTTGCTGCAGGTGTCCGACGCGCTTGGCGGCATGGACCGCTTTGCTGAAATCGACGCCCAGACCGTGGATGCCGTCCTTGAAGAAGGCGGCCGGTTTGCCGCCGAAGTCCTGCAGCCGCTCAACCTCAGCGGCGACAGCCAGGGCTGCAAGCTGGACGCACAGGCGCACAGCGTCACCACGCCCGATGGCTTCAAGCAGGCCTGGGACCAGATGAGCGAGGGCGGCTGGCTGTCGCTGGTGGGCGAGGAGCAATACGGCGGCCAGGCGCTGCCGCATTACGTCAATACCTGCGTGATGGAGATGTTCAACAGCGCCAACCAGGCGTGGACCATGTATCCGGGGCTGACCAGCGGCGTCTACGCCGCCTTGCTTGCGCACGGGAGCGACGAGCAGAAAGCGCTTTACCTGCCGCGCCTGCTCAGCGGCCAGTGGGCCGGAACCATGTGCCTGACCGAGGCGCATTGCGGCACCGACCTGGGCCTGCTGCGCACGCGCGCCGAGCCGCAGGCCGACGGCAGCCACAAGATCACCGGCAGCAAGATCTTCATCAGCGCCGGCGAACACGACCTGACCGAGAACATCATCCACCTGGTGCTCGCGCGCCTGCCGGACGCGCCGCCCGGCAGCAAGGGGATCAGCCTGTTCATCGTGCCCAAGTTCAAGGTCGACGCCGAGGGCAGGCTGGGCGAGCGCAACCCGGTTTTCTGCACCGGCCTGGAAGAAAAAATGGGCATCCATGCCAACGCCACCTGCCAGATCAGCCTGGATGGCGCCGACGGCTTCCTGGTGGGCGAGCCCAACAGGGGGCTGGCTGCCATGTTCGTCATGATGAACGGCGCGCGGCTGGGCGTGGGCAACCAGTCGCTGGGGCTGACCGAGGTGGCGTACCAGAACGCGCTGGCGTACGCCAAGGAGCGCCTGCAGATGCGCAGCCTCTCGGGCACCAAGAACAAGGAAGGGCCGGCCGATCCCATCATCGTGCACCCGGACGTGCGCAAGATGCTGCTCACGGCCAAGGCGTACGCTGAAGGCGGCCGCGCGCTGGCCGCGTACACCGGGCTGCTGCTCGACCAGGCGCAGCACCATCCGGATGCCGACGTGCGCGATGAGTCCGAGGAACTGCTGGCGCTGCTCACGCCCATCGTCAAGGCCTTCCTCACCGACAACGGGCTCATTGCCACCAATGCCTGCCTGCAGGTCTTTGGCGGCCATGGCTACATCCATGAAAACGGCATGGAGCAGTTTGCCCGCGACGCCCGCATCAACCTCATCTACGAGGGCACCAACACCATCCAGGCGCTGGACCTGCTCGGGCGCAAGGTGCTGGCCAACCAGGGCCAGTCCCTGCGCAAGTTCGGCAAGCAGGTGCAGGAGTTGGTCGTGGCGCACATGGCCGATGACAAGATGGCCGAATTCATCCAGCCCCTGCGCAAGCTCGCCGAGGAATTCACGCAGTTCACGATGGACATAGGCATGAGCGCCATGAGCGACGCGGACGAGGTGGGCGCAGCGGCCACCGACTACCTGCGCGCCGCCGGTCACCTGGTCTTTGGCTACTTCTTTGCGCGCATGGCGGCGGTGGCACATGACAAGATCGCGGCGGGTTCGGACGATCCGTTCTATCCGGCCAAGCTGCAAACCGCGCGCTTCTACTTTGCGCGGTTGTTCCCGGAAGCCACGCTTCTCATGCAGACCGCGCGCTCGGGCGCGGCCAACCTGCTCGACACCGAACAGGCGCTGGCATGACCATGCGCAGCGTACTTGCCGCGCTGGCTGCCCTGGCGCTGACCACGGCGTCGGCCTGGGCGCAGATGACGCCGCTGGGCACCTGGCAGAGCGTGGACGACGAGACCGGTGCGCCCAAGGCGCAGATCGTGATCTCGGAGGAAGGCGGCGTCCTCAACGGCCGCATAGAAAAGCTGCTGCGTGATGGCGCCGACCCCAACCAGGTCTGCGACCGCTGCACCGATGACCGCAAGGACCAGCCCGTCGTCGGCATGGAAATCATCCGCGATGTCCCAAAGGACCCGCAGGCCAACGCGGGCCAGCCGGTGTGGAAGGGCGGCCGCATCCTGGATCCGGAAAAAGGCAGCACCTACGCGCTCAGGCTGACCCCGGTCGACGGTGGCCAGAAGCTGGAAGTACGCGGTTCGCTGGGCCCGTTCGGGCGCACGCAGACCTGGCTGCGCGTTGAGTGAACCATTGCGCAGCCGGGACCGGCCATTGCGCATGGTCGCGTTGCATCCACCGCGCCCGCTTTTTGCGACCAAGCCTGAGATCCGGAGACAGTCTCCATGAACAACGCAGCATTTCCCCATCCGTTTGATCGGGCCATTGCCCTTGAACCCCAAGGTTGTGCAAACGCCGACGGCAGCTTGACATACCGCGGCCATACGAGTCCGGCGTACGCCAACATGGTTGGCCCGTTTGGCGGCATTATCGCCGCGCAGGCGTTGCAGTCGGTCATGCTGCATCCGCAGCTGCTGGGCGAGCCGGTGGCGTTTACCGGCAATTTTGCTGCTGCCATGCGCGACGGCGAATTCATCGTGCAGGCGACGCCGGCAAGAACCAACCGCTCGACCCAGCACTGGACCATCACGATCCGCCAGGCGGATGACCAGGGCGACCGGGCCACCGTTTTTACAGCCACCGTCCTGACCGCGCGGCGACGCGACACCTGGGGTGCCGTGGACGTGGCGGTGCCCGAGGCGCCCACGCCCCAGAACAGCGCAGCGGTGCCAGCGTCGCGCGAGCTGCCCGAATGGTTCAAGCGTTATGAGATGCGCTGGGTGCGTGGCATCATTCCAGACCGCTGGGATGGCGCCGAGTCCGACAGCACAAGCACGCTGTGGGCGCGCGACGAGCTGGGGCGGCCGCTGGATTTCCCGGCGCTGCTGGCCATGTGCGACGTGTTCTACCCACGCGTCTGGCTGCGCCGCGCCAAGCGCGTGCCGGCCGGCACGGTGTCCATGACGGTTTATTTCCACGTCAATGCGGCCGGCCTTGCCGACAGCGGCACGGGCCACGTGCTGTGCGACGCCCGCGGCCAGGGGTTCTTTGGCGGCTTCTTTGACCAGGCTGCGACGCTGTGGAGCGAGCAGCGGCGCCTGCTGGCCAGCTCGCATCAGGTCGTCTACTACAGGGAATAGGGCGCCCCTTGGCAAAGCAGCCGAAAAAAGCAGCGCTTGTCGTGGGCGCCGGCGACGCCACCGGCGGTGCCATTGCCCGTGCCTTTGCGCGCGAAGGCTATGTGGCCTGCGTCACGCGCCGCCATGCTGGAAAACTGGCGCCGCTGGTAGGGCAAATCGAGGCCGAAGGCGGGCAGGCGCGCGCCTTCGGCAGTGACGCACGCCGCGAAGAGCAGGTCGTGGCGCTGGTGGCACGGATAGAGGCCGAGGTTGGACCCATAGAGGTGCTGGTGTTCAACATAGGCGCCAATGTGCCCGAGGGCATCCTCGAGGAGACCGCACGCAAGTACTACAAGATCTGGGAAATGGCTTGCTTTGCCGGCTTCCTGAACGCGCGCGAGGTAGCGCGGCGCATGGTGGCGCGGCCCATGCCGGACAGCGGCCACCGTGGCACCTTGCTGTTTACCGGCGCCACCGCTTCGTTGCGCGGCAGCGCCCGTTTTGCCGCCTTTTCCGGTGCCAAGATGGCGTTGCGCGCGCTGGCGCAAAGCATGGCGCGCGAACTGGGGCCGCAGGGCGTGCACGTGGCGCATGTTGTGATTGATGGCGCCATAGATACCGAATTCATTCGCAGCCAATTCCCCCAGCGCCATGCGCTCAAGGCCGACGACGGCATTCTCAACCCCGAGCACATTGCCCAAAATTACGTCATGCTGCACCGCCAGCCGCGCGACGCCTGGACGCACGAGCTGGACTTGCGGCCATGGAGCGAAACGTTCTGACCGCCTTGGAGACGACATCGTGAAAACCGTCGATTTTTATTTTGACTTTGGCAGCCCGGCTGCCTACCTGGCGTGGACGCAGCTGCCGGCGCTGTGCCGACAGGCAGGCGCCGAGCTGGTGTACAAGCCCATGCTGCTGGGTGGCGTATTCAAGGCCATCGGCAACCACTCGCCGGCGCAAATCCCGGCCAAGGGCAAGTACATCCGCCAGGATTTTGAGCGCTTTGCCGGGCGTTATGGCGTGCCGCTCATCTACAACGCCCATTTTCCCGTCAACACGCTGCAGCTCATGCGAGGCGCCGTCGCCATGCAGCAAATGGACGGCGGCGCGCAGTTTGACGCCTACTGCCGCGCCATCTTCGAAGCCATGTGGGTCCATGACAAGAAGCTGGTCGACGCCGCCGTGGTGGGCGAGGTGTTGCAGGATGCCGGACTGGATGCGCAAGCGCTGTTGGCGCAGGTGGGCGACGCGGCGATCAAGCAGCGCCTCATTGAGCTCACCGAAGAAGCCGTGGCGCGGGGCGTGTTTGGCGCGCCCACCTTTTTTGTGGGCGACGCCATGTTCTGGGGCCAGGATCGGCTGGATTTTGTGCACGAGGCGCTGCTTCGCGCCTGACCCTGTGGTTCTCCCGCTCAGCGCGTCAGTTGCCGACCCAGCCGGTGCAGCAGGCCGCCAAATGCCATGGACCAGGCTGCCACCGCCACCACGCCAAACAGGACGGGCAGCCAGTGCATGAAGTCCAGCTCCATGGCTGCGATGAGATCGTAGGTGCACACAGCGTACATGCCCAGCGGGAACACCGCGCCCCAGTACAGCGGCTCGTAGCGCAGCGGCAGGCGCCGGATGCCGTGGCGCCAGACGCCGAGCACGAGCAGCATGGGGATCCACCAGGTCGCCGTGGCCCAGTAGAACAGCGTGAAGCCCTTGATGAACGGCAGCAGCGACGCCACGAAGGGCGCCTCGTCGGCGCCCAGCAGCAGCAGCGAGCCGGCCAGCGTCGAGATGGCCATGGCGCCCATGTTGATCCAGTACGGCGGCGTCAGGTGCTCCGGATCCAGCGGGAAGAACGTGTAGCGGTAGAAGATCAGCGTCATCAGCCAGATGTAGAGCATGCCGCCCCACAGCCACAGCGCCAGCGCCACGAAGCGCATGGCCAAGCGCTGCTCGGGCGCCAGTTGCGGCGCCAGCAGCGTACCCAGCACGGCAATGGACTGCGTGGCCACGACCATGAGCAGCCAGGCGCCGTTGATGCCCTGCGCCAGCGGCGGCTTGTGCCGCTTGGTCGTCAGGATGGCGACGAAGCCGTAGGTCATGGGCGGCCACAAGGCCACGGTCAGCAGCCACAGCAGCAGGGCGGCACCGTAATCGCCGCGCAGCAGCACGAACTGGCTGCCCAGCACGCCGGTGCCGGCAATGATGGTAAAAAAACCGGGGCCGCGCGCATGGCTCATCGCGTCGTCCAGCATCCGCCGCGGGTGGCGCAGCAGGCGCAGCACGGTCAGCAGCCACAGCGTCGTGTACAGCAGCACGTTGAGCCACAGCAACGCCTGCGCCAGCAGCGGCCAGTCCAGCAGATGCAAGGCAATGGAGACAATGCCGGTGGCCATGACGGCGCCAAAGTTGGACGGCGACAGATCGGCCAGACCCGGTTTTTTTGCTGCCCTTCGCGGGGGTGGCGCGGGCTGTTGCGATGAAGGCGTCATGGCTGCTGATTGTCCGCTACGAGACCTGTCTTGCCGCGGTGCGCTGATAGACTGCAACGCCTTGTGGCCGCCGCTGGCGGCCAACTGGTATGCGGACATCACTGGAGCGGCCCATGACCCAAGACATCCTGCAGCACGCCGAGGGCGGCGTACTGACCCTTACCTTCAACCGTCCGGCGCGCAAAAATGCGATCACGGTGGCCATGTACGCCGCCCTGGCCGACAGCCTGGAGCAGGCTGCCGACGACGCGGCGATTCGCGTGGTCGTGATACAGGGCAACGTCGCGACTTTCACGGCCGGCAATGACATCGCTGATTTCCAAAACGCGCCGGCGCCGTCGGCGCAAGGCGAGGGCAAACGCCCCGCAGAGCGCTTCCTGCACGCCATTGCCACCTTTCCCAAGCCCCTGCTTGCCGCGGTTTGCGGCCCCGCGGTCGGCGTCGGCGTGACCATGCTGCTGCATTGCGACCTGGTTTTTTGCGGCGACAACGCCATGTTTTCCATGCCGTTTGTCAATCTGGGCCTGGTTCCGGAAGCGGCGTCCAGCCTGCTGCTGCCGCAAATGGTGGGTTACCGCCGCGCCGCGCAGCTGCTGCTGACCGGCGAGCCGTTCACGGCCGAGACCGCGCTGGATTTTGGCCTGGTCAACACCATCGTGCCGCCCGATGAATGCAATGACTTTGCCCGGGGCATGGCGGCGCGCCTGGCGGCCAAGCCGCTGACCTCCTTGATCGAGACCAAGCGCCTCATGAAAGGCGAGCAGCAGGAGGCCGTGCTGGCCCGCATGGCCAAAGAGGGCGCGGTCTTTGGCCGCATGCTGCACGAACCCGCCGCCCGCGAAGCCTTCGCCGCCTTCGTGCAAAAGCGCAAGCCGGACTTCAGCGCATGCTGAAGTCCGCGGCACCGCCAGGTGCAGGTGGCGCGTCAGCGCCGCGCAGCGAACTTTCAATAAAAGCGCAAGCCGGACTTCAGCGCATGCTGAAGTCCGCGGCACCGCCAGGTGCAGGTGGCGCGTCAGCGCCGCGCAGCGAACTTTCAATAAAAGCGCAAGCCGGACTTCAGCGCATGCTGAGCGCCGCAGCATCGTCAGACGCCCAACGCCCAACGCCAATTTAGACATGACTGTTGCCACCGACGACCGCCACGATGAAGAGTTTGCAGGTGAGCTGGTTCGCCTCTTTGAGCAGCGCATCACGTTCAACCACACCCTGGGGCTGAAGGTCGCGCACGCCGGCGCCGATGAGGCCCGGTGCCTGCTGCAGATGCGGCCCGACCTGGTCGGGCACTTTGGGTACGATCGCTTGCACGGCGGTGTCATCAGCGCCATGCTGGACGCAACCGGCGGGCTGGCGGTGATGGCAGCCATGGGCGCGCGGCACCGTGACCGAAGCGTGCAGTGGCGCCTGCAGCGCTTTGCCAAGCTGGGAACCATAGACCTGCGCGTTGACTACCTGCGCCCGGCGGTGGGCCCGCGCTTTGTCGCACGGGCCGAAGTCACGCGGCTGGGCGCGCGCGTGGCGACCACGCGCATGACGTTCAGCGCCGAAGACGACACCGTCCTGAGCACCGGCGCCGCGGCGTACATCGTGTCCTGACCCGCCGCATCGGGCGGTGCGTGCCAGCGCCGGTGGCGGCCATCCCGGCTCAGGTTTCCGGGGTGCGCGGCAGGGGTCGGGGCCGGCCCTTGTCGTCTATGGCCACGTACGTGAGCGTGGCCTCGGTGACCTTGATGTAGCGGCCCTGCCTGCGGATGCGCTCGGCGTAGACCCCAACGTTGACCGTCATCGACGTGCGGCCAAAGCGGACCATCTTTGCGTAGAACGACAGCAGGTCGCCCACGCGCACCGGCTGCTTGAAAACAAACTGGTTGACGGCAACTGTAGCCATGCGTCCCTGCGCGTAGCGGGCGGGCAGGATGGAGCCTGCAACGTCCACCTGCGCCATGACCCAGCCGCCGAAGATGTCGCCGTTGGCATTGGCATCGGCCGGCATGGGGGTGAGCTTCAGCACCAGCTCGTGATCCTCGGGCAACTGCGCCTGCGGCGCCACGACGGGATCCAGGTTGGGCTTGCGCACGATATCCGGCTCGCTGTCACGGGTCATTTTTGTTCCTGTTCTGAAGGAGGGCCGATCGCATGGCTGGCAATGTTACGCGAAGCGCGCGCAGGCGCGCCGCGCCACGGCCTGGCCCCGGGCAACGCCAGCGCCGGCCTTCGGACTGGGGGACGCTGGCGCGGCTGCTGCCGTATCTCTGGCAGTACCGCCTGCGCATGGTCTTGGCGTTGCTGCTGGTGGCCGGCGCCAAGCTGTCAAACGTGGGCGTGCCGCTGCTGCTCAAGGCGCTGGTCGACCGCATGAACGTCACGCCCGGCGATCCCGCCGCGCTGGTGGTCGTGCCGGTGGCGCTGCTGCTGGCGTATGGCGCCTTGCGTCTGCTCACCAGCGTGTTTACCGAGCTGCGCGAGTGGGTGTTTTCCAAGGCCACGCAGGGCGCCACGCGCAAGGTGGCACGCAAGACCTTCGAGCACCTGCACGCGCTCAGCCTGCGCTTTCACTTGGCGCGGCAGACGGGCGGGCTCACGCGCGACATCGAGCGCGGGGTGCGTGGCGTCGAGGCGCTGGTCACGTATTCGCTGTACTCCATCCTGCCCACGCTCATCGAGGTGGCGCTGGTTCTGTTCATCCTCGGCAGCCGGTTTGACCTGGGCTATGTGTGGATCGCGCTGGCGGCGCTGGGCATCTACATCGTCTTTACCGTTCTCGTGACCGAGTGGCGGATGCAGTTTCGCATCGCCGCCAACCAGGCCGACTCCGAGGCGCAAAACCGTGCCGTTGATTCGCTGCTCAACTACGAGACGGTCAAGTACTTCGGCAACGAGCGCTTCGAGTCGCGCCGCTACGACCACAGCCTCACGCGCTACCAGCGCGCGCGGCTCAAGGCACAGTCGTCACTGTCGCTGCTCAACAGCGGGCAGCAGCTCATCATCAGCGTCGGGCTGGTGGCCATGCTGTGGCGGGCCACGGTGGGGGTGGCGGCGGGGCAGCTGACCATCGGTGACCTGGTCATGGTCAACGCGTTCATGATCCAGCTCTACGTGCCGCTCAATTTCCTGGGCACGCTGTACCGCCAGATCAAGCAGAGCCTGATCGACCTGCAGCGCATGTTCGGGCTGATGGACCAGCCGCGCGAAGTGGTTGACGCGCCAGCGGCCCGGCCGCTCAGGGTCGATGGCCCGGTGGACGTCCGGTTCGAGCACGTGAGCTTTGGCTACGACGCCGATCGCCGCATCCTGGACGACGTCAGCTTCGAGATCCCTGCGGGCCGGACCGTCGCCGTGGTCGGTGCCTCGGGCGCCGGCAAGTCAACGCTGGCGCGGCTGCTCTACCGCTTCTACGACGTGGATGGGCCCGCTGCAAGCGGCGCCAGCAGCGGCCGCATCCTGGTCGCGGGGCAGGACATCCGCACAGTCACGCAGGACAGCCTGCGCCAGGCCATGGGCATCGTTCCGCAGGACACCGTGCTCTTCAACGAGACCATTGCCTACAACATCCGCTACGGCCGCGTCGACGCCAGCGACGCCGAGGTCGAGCGCGCGGCGCGTGCCGCGCGCATCCACGACTTCATCGTCAGCACGCCGCAGGGCTACGAGACCGAGGTGGGCGAGCGCGGCCTCAAGCTCTCCGGCGGCGAGAAGCAGCGCGTGGCCATTGCCCGCACGCTGCTCAAGAACCCGCCGCTGCTGATCTTCGACGAGGCCACCAGCGCGCTGGACTCGGCCAACGAGCGCGCCATCCAGGCCGAGCTGGAGCGCGTGGCGCGCGGCAGGACCACGCTGGTCATCGCGCACCGCCTCTCCACCGTGGTTCATGCGCACCAGATCATCGTCATGGATCGCGGCCGCATCGTCGAGCGGGGCAGCCACGCGCAGCTGCTGGACGCCGGCGGCCGCTACGCGCGCATGTGGGCGCTGCAGCAGCGTGACGCAACGCTGGATGCCGTGCCGGCTCCTGTCTGATTGCTGCGGGCCGCCCACCAAGGCGGGTTATTTGGCCTATCATGAACGGGCTGCCAGTGGCTTCTGCCGTGGCAGCACCAGCGGCCGCCTTCCCGGACGCGCAGTGCGTGTCCGGGTTGCGCCGCATTAACGAGATGTCATCAAAAGAACAGCGCCGCGGGCCCGCCGCGATCCAGCGCGGGCCAACCGCAGCGGCGCACAGGAAGAAGGAGAAAAACCATGAAAAGCCTGCTGGCTCCCGCCCTGCTGTCGTCCGTGTTGCTGCTGGGAATCTCTCCCGTGGCGCAGGCCGCCGACGACTACATGCCCAGCCTCATCACCGAAACGCCGCTGGAAGGCCGCCAGCTTGCGATCACCATCGTGCGCAAGACCATAGGCACCATCCAGCAAGATGGCGACGTCAAGAAGGCGGTGCGCGAAAAATACGCCGACGATCCCGAACTGCTGATGCAGGCCGCTGGGCTGGTCACGCAGGAGTTCCGCGTCATTGCCGAGGCCAACAACTACTGGCGTGACAGCGACGCCGCCAAGTGAGGCAGTGAAGTCCGGCCGGCTTGGTGTACGCAGGCCACCTGCCATGCGGCAGGCGCTGCCTATCGCGAGAGCAGCCGTTGCGCGGCTGCGGTGATTTTGGCAGCGTCGATCCGGGCTTCGTCCTCCAGCACCTGCGCGTAACCCACCGGGATGCGCGGCGCGCCCAGGCGCGCGATGCGCGCGTCCGAGTGCTCGGCCAGCGTGGCTGCGATCTCGGCGCCGAAGCCGGCCACCTGCACCGCCTCGTGCACGATCAGGACGCGGCCCGTCCTGGCGGCGCTGGCCAGCACGCAGTCCCGGTCCCAGGGCCAGATCGTTCGCAGGTCCAGGACCTCGGCCTGGATGCCCCGGGCCGCCATGTCTTCGGCAGCCTGGAGGCAGGCATGGACCTGGCGCGACCAGGAGACGAGGGTTAGGTCCCGGCCCTCGCGTAGCACGCGGGCCTGGCCCAGCGCAACGGCCTGGCCGGGCACCACCTCCCCGGGCAGCCCCCACAATTCCTTGTGCTCCATGTACGCGACCGGGTCGCCGCAGGCCAGCGCCGCGTGCATGAGCCCGTAGTTGTCGGCCGCGGTGGCCGGGGCCACCACGACCAGCCCCGGGATGTGCGCAAACCACGCTTCCAGCGACTGGCTGTGCTGCGCGGCTGCCGCGCTCCAGATGCCCATGGGCATGCGCAGCACCAGCGGCACGCGGCCCTGGCCGCCAAACATGTAGCGGTTTTTGGCCGCCTGGTTGACGATTTCATCGGTGGCGCACAGCGCAAAGTCAACGACCCGCAGTTCGACCACCGGCTTGCAGCCGGTCAGCGCCATGCCGACGGCGGCGCCGACGATGGCGCTTTCCGAGATCGGCGTGTCGATGACGCGCTCGGCGCCAAAGCGCTCGGCCAGAAGCTGGCCGTCGGCGTTGCGGTACTGGCCAAAGGCGCCGCCGCGCCCCAGGTCCTCGCCCAGCGCAACGACGCGCGGGTCTTCTGTCATGGCTTCGGTCAGCGCCAGCGCGGCTGCCTGCGCGTAGGTCATCGTGCGTGCGCTCATGTCCAGACTCCCGCGCCCGTGTCCTGGACGTCGGTGTACGCGCTCTGGCGCGCCGGCACCGGGGCATCGGCGGCCGCGTGCAGCGCGGCCTGGATCTCGGCGTCGGCCGCGCGCTCGATTTGCTCGACCTCGGCGTCGCGCCCCTGCGCCAGCAGCAGTGCGCGGGCGCGGGCCAGGCCGTCGCGCGCGACGGCTGCGGCCACGTCTTCCGGATCTCGGTATGCGGCCGGATCGACCGATACATGGCCCCTGAGCCGGTCGGTGAGTGCGTGCAGCAGGCGCGGGCCGCTGCCGCTGCGGACCGCGCGGACGAGCTCTTGGGCGGCCTCGGAGACGGCCAGCACGTCGCTGCCGTCGACCTGCAGCGCCGGCACGCCCAGCGCTTCGGCGCGGGCGCTGGCGCCGGCGCCGCCGGTCATGGGGCCGCTTTGCGTGGTGGCCGAGATGCGGTTGTCCTCGCACACAAACAACACCGGCAGCGTGTACACCACGGCCCAGTTCAGCGCTTCCAGGAACGGGCCGCGGTTGATCGCGCCGTCGCCAAAGAAG
>JALOAS010000090.1 GCA_023228705.1 Ottowia sp.
CGTTGGGCGTTGAGCGTTGAGCGTTGAGCGTTGAGCGTTGAGCGTTGAGCGTTGAGCGTTGAGCGTTGAGCGTTGAGCGTTGGGCGTTGGGCGTGGCGCATGACGGACGCTGGACGCTGGACGGCCAACGTTCTTCGGGAGGCCAGCCCCCCTGGCCGATGGGGTGGTTGAGCGTTGCGCGAACGCCAAACGCTGGACGCACTTCGCTCAACCTCTTTTCATCATGAGCCGCCGCAGGCGGCTTTCATCAAGGCCCGCAAGGGCCGAGGTCATCTGTCATGCGCCAGGTTCACGCAAACGCGCTAAGATGGCCGCCAGATGCGCAAGCGGCGCCATCTTTGGTCACCGCTTGCGCATCCAGCACTGTCCGCCTGTCCGTCGGCCCCGCGACGGTCCACGCGACGACCGGGGTGCCTCCATCTTTTCACAGACGCAGGGAGGCCACTCATGGCGATCAAATACATCCCCGAGCCGTTTCGCATCAAGGCCGTCGAGCCGCTTCCGGTGCTGACGCGACCCGCGCGCGCGCAGCGCATTGCCGAGGCAAGCTACAACCTGTTCAAGCTCAGGAGCGCGGACTGCAGCATAGACCTGCTCACGGACTCGGGCACGGGCGCCATGAGCGCAGCACAGTGGGCGGCCATCATGCGGGGCGACGAGGCGTACGCCGGCTCGGCCAGCTACGAGCGGTTGCTGGAAACCGCCCGCGACATCACCGGCTTTGACTTCATCCAGCCCGTGCACCAGGGCCGCGCGGCCGAAAAAGTCCTGTTTCCCCTGCTGCTGGGCACGGGCAAGGTCGCGATCTCCAACATGTTCTTCGACACCACGCGCGCGCACGTGGAGCTGGCCGGCGCGCGCTGCGTGGATTGTGTCGTCGAGGCAGCAACGCAACCCGGCCTGCGCGCACCGTTCAAGGGCAACATGGACGTGGCGCAGCTGCGCAAGCAGATAGCCGCGCATGGCCGCGAGCAGGTCGCGCTGATCGTGATGACGGTCACCAACAACTCGGCCGGCGGGCAGCCGGTGTCGCTGCAAAACCTGCGCGACGTCTACGCGGCCGCGCAGGAATACGGCATTCCGGTCTGCCTGGACGCGGCGCGGTTTGCCGAAAACGCCTGGTTCATCCAGCAGCGCGAAGCCGGTTTTGCCAACCAGTCCATCGCGCAGATCGTGCGCCAGATGTTCGACTGCGCCGACTTCTTCACCATGTCGGCCAAGAAGGATGGCATCGTCAACATGGGCGGGCTTCTCGGCGTGCGCGACGGCGCCTCAAGTCTGGTCCAGGGCGTACGCAACGGCTGCATTGCGTACGAGGGGTTCTACACCTACGGCGGCCTGGCCGGCCGCGACATGGAGGCACTGGCCATCGGCCTGCGGGAGAGCCTGGAGCCGGACTATCTGCGCTACCGCGTCGGGCAGCTGGAATACCTGGCGTCCCGCCTGGACGATGCCGGCATCGCGTACCAGGCGCCGGTGGGCGGGCACGGTGTCTTCGTCGACGCAGCCGCCATGTTCCCGCACATTCCGTACCAGGAGTTTCCCGGGCAGCTGCTGGCCGTGGAGCTGTACAAGGAAGCCGGCATCCGGGCCTGCGACATCGGCTCGTATCTGCTGGGCAACGACCCGGACACCGGCCGGCAGCTGAAGTCCACGTTTGAATTCACCCGGCTGGCGATCCCGCGCCGCGTCTACACGCAGGCGCACCTGGACGCCTGCGCCGACGCACTGGTCGCGGTCCGGCAGCGGGCCGGCCAACTCCGCCGCGGGTTGCGGATTACCTGGCAGCCGCCCGTGTTGCGGCACTTCCAGGCCACGCTGGAGCCGATCGCGTCCTGACTGTCGCTGCGCCGGGGCAGGTCGACCGGAGAACGCCTGAAACGATCGCCCGCCGCTTTTCCCGGACGCTCAGCCGTTGGCGCGCTCCTGCAGGATGGCAATGGCCGGCAGTGTCTTGCCCTCGAGCATTTCCAGGAACGCGCCGCCGCCGGTGGAAACGTAGTCGATCTGGTCCTGCACGCCGCTCTTGACGACCGCAGCCAGGGTATCGCCGCCACCGGCAATGCTGAACGCCCCGGACGCCGCCACGGCCCGGGCAATGGCCAGCGTGCCCTGGGCAAAGGCATCCCATTCAAATACCCCCAGCGGGCCGTTCCAGACCACGGTGCCGGCGTGCGCCAGTTCGGCCACCAGCCGTTCTATGGTGGCTGGCCCGATATCCATGATGAGGTCGTTGCCCGCCACGTCGCGGACGTCCTTGACCGTGACCATGGCCGTGGCACTGAACACCTTGGTCGTCACCACGTCGGTTGGCAGCGGCACGTCGGCGCCTCGCGCCTTCATGATC
The DNA here is from genome assembly GCA_023228705.1 of Ottowia sp. Lineage (GTDB taxonomy): Bacteria > Pseudomonadota > Gammaproteobacteria > Burkholderiales > Burkholderiaceae_C > Ottowia. Next base: position 2,348 of record JALOAS010000090.1, read on the forward strand.
TGCATGACGGCCCGTGCGTCGTCGAGCAGCGTGGGCTCGACCAGGCTGTGTCCCACCGGCAGCCCGGCGGCCAGCATGAAGGTGTTGGCCATGCCGCCACCCACGATGAGCTTGTCGACGCGCGCTGCCAGCGCCCGCAGCACGCTCAGCTTGGTGCTGACCTTGCTGCCGCCGACGATGGCGACCAGCGGGCGCCGCGGCGCCTCGATGACGCTGGTGATCGCGTCGACCTCGCCCGCCAGCAGCGGGCCGGCACAGGCCATGGGAGCAAAGCGCGCCGCGCCGTAGGTGGTGGCCTCCTTGCGATGCGCCGCGCCAAAGGCATCGTTCACGTACACGTCGCAAAGTGCCGCGATCTTGCGCGACAATCCCTCATCGTTGGCCCTTTCACCCGGGTTCAGCCGACAGTTTTCAAGCAGGACGAAATCGCCCGGCACAATGTCGACGCCGGCGACCCAGTCGCGCACCAGGGGAACCTTGCGGCCCAGCAACTCACCGATCCGGGCCGCCACCGGAGCCAGCGAATCGGCGGGCATGGGGTCGCCCTCGACGGGCCGGCCCAGGTGCGACGTCATCATGACCGCGGCGCCGGCCTCCAGCGCCATGCGCGCGCACGGCAGGCTGCTGCTGATGCGCGTGTCTTCGCTGATGCTGCCATCGCCAGCCAGCGGAACGTTGAGGTCGGAACGGATGAAGACGCGCTTGCCACGGACGACCCCTTGGGCACACAGGTCGGAAAAGCGTGTGAATTTCATGACAAAATGCGCATTGTGCGGAACGTTGCGAGCAGAATCCGGCCTGCGTCAGCCACCCATCCGGCCCAAGCGGTGCCGCCAGGGTTTCGAAGCCGCATCATGACACCTGATTTTCTTGCCCCTGGTCCGGGTGCCGGTTCGGCATGGCTCCGGGCGCGCCGTCAACAATGCAGGTCAACGGGCAGCATTGTATGGGGTCCATCGTGCAGCGCGCGAAAATCCGCCCGCCCGGAAAACCACTGGCAGGGACTCATGGCAGCATCTGCAGCGGGACATACACGAGCAGGCCGGCAACGATGGCCCAGGGCAGCGCCATGCTGCTGCGCCGCTGCCAGAAGTAGACCAGGCACGCGGCCAGTGCCGCCAGCAGATGCGGATCGGAAAGATCCAGGCTGATGCTGCCATCACGCAGGAAAATGCCCGGTGCCGTAACGGCGGACAGGGCAGCCACCGGTGCGTAGCGCAAACCGCGGCGCATCCATGCGGGCAGACGCAGGGGCCGCTCGGAGATGAAGAAGAAGCTGCGCGTCACCACGCTGACCCCGGTCAGGCCGGCAATGGCCAGCAGGATCCACCACCAGGGCTCAGCCACGTGCCGTCTCCTTTTTGCCGGAACCGGCCAGCGGTTCGAGCAGCAGGCAGGCCGCCACGGCAACCAGGATGGCCAGCACGATGTTCAGGTTGTACGGCAACCCCGGCGTCAGCACGGCCACGGCAGCCGCAAGCACCGCGGCCAGCAGGCGCAGGCGCGTGGTCACGACGGAACAGGTCAACGCCAGCAGCGCCAGCGTCCCCGCGTACTCCAGGCCCCAGCGCGCCGGCAGCGCCGCGCCCAGGAAGATGCCCAGCATGCCCATGAGCTGCCAGGACAGCCAGAGGCAGCCGTTGCAGCCCCACAGGTACGCCACGTGCGCGCGCTGCTGGCGCGGGGTCTGCGCTGGGCGCGGAAAGTGCCGCGTATACAGCACGTAGGTGACGTCGCCCATGAGGTAGCCCAGCAGCATGCGGCGGCCGCGCGGCATGAAAATGAAATAATCGCGCAGGTGCAGGCTGAAGACGACAAAACGCAGGCAAATGCAAAAACCAGCCAGCCACACCACCCACAGCGCGGCGCCGGAGGCCAGCAGCGGCAGCACGGCCAGCTGCGTGCTGCCGGAAAACACGGTCAACGACATCAGCACCGACTGAAACACCGTGAGTCCTGACGCCACCATGGCCACGCCGGTCATGAACGCCCAGGCGGCCAGGCCCACCGATACGCCGGCCATCTCGCGAACGCCCAGCCAGAACAGCGGGTGCCTTGCCGTGTGTGCCATGGCGTCCACGCGCCGCGCCAGCCAGCGTCCGGCGCGACCGGGATCCTTCCAGGCTCCCGGCGGACCAGGCAAAGGCATATTCATGATTTGCCGGGCAGGCAGGCTGTCATCTGCAAAGCCGGAGCAGGGTGTTGCTCAGATCGAATGCAGTTGGTCACCGGCTGCCATGGCAAACCCCGCAACAAACGCCTGGGCGGGCAGCCGCCTGCCACCGGAACGCTGCAGTTCGGTCAGGCAAAGCACACCCTCGCCGCAGGCCACGTGCACGCCGTCCTGATCCACCGCCAAAATCTCGCCGGCAGCCGTGCCCCGCTGCACGGCTGCCGCCAGCGCATGCGCCTGCCAGACCTTGATGAGCTGATCGCCATGCCGGGTGCGCGCGCCGGGGTACGGATTGAACGCCCGCACCTGCCTCGCCAAAACCGGCGCCGGCTGCGACCAGTCCAGCAGCGCTTCGGCCTTGGCGATCTTGTGGGCATACGTGGCGCCCTCGGACGGTTGCGCGGTGGCGACCAGCGTGCCTTCCTGCAAGCGCTGCAGCGCTTCCAGCAGGAGCTGCGCGCCGCTGCGGGCGAGCGTGTCGTGCAACTGCCCGGCCGTGGTCTGCGCGCCTATGGGAACCACCGTGTGCAGCAGGATGGCGCCGGTATCCAGTCCGGCGTCCATCTGCATGATGGTGACGCCGGTTTGCCGGTCTCCCGCTGCAATGGCGCGCTGTATGGGCGCCGCGCCGCGCCAGCGCGGCAGCAGCGAGGCGTGGACGTTGAGGCAGCCGTGGCGTGGCAGCTGCAGCACCCAGGGCGGCAGGAGCAGCCCGTAAGCTGCCACCACCATCACGTCCGGTGCCGCTGCAACCAGCGCCTGCCTTGCGGCCCTTGCATCGGCCGCATGCCTGCCGTCAAGGCGCAGGCTGCGCGGCTGCAGGACCGCCAGGCCCCGCTCTTGGGCTTGCTGCTGCACGGCGCCGGCCTGCGGCTTCATGCCCCGGCCGGCGCGGCGCGGCGGCTGGGTCAGCACCAGCGGGACCGGATACCCGGCATCCAGCAGCGCCCGCAACGCCACGGCGGCAAACTCGGGCGTCCCTGCAAACGCAACCTTCATCATCGTTCAGGACCGGACACGCAGCACCCGCTCATCGCCAATCGGGCGGATCCAGGTATTCATCGCCCAGGGTATAGCCCGCAACGACGCCATCCGGTGCCAGGTCGATGTAGAGCAGCCGCAAAAAGGGTCCGTTTTCATAGCGCCAGACCCAGATGTCGCCCTTGAAGTTGTACGTGCCCATGGTCCACGCTGGCGCACCGTATTCGCGCAGCACGTCTTGGCGGGTCCAGGTGCCGGTCTTGATGCGCTGGGCAAACAGGGCCTCGCTCAGCGCCTGCTCGACGCGCACGACCGACCCGGCTGCGTCAAAATCAACGTTGTACACCTGCCGTCCGGCCGGCTGGTAGGAATATTGCCAGCGCTCACCGCTGCCGTCGCGCGCAGCGTAGCGCGCCGTGGGCTGGCCCAGCTGGGCGCGGACCTGCGCGGCAGGCGTGCCCGGTGCCAGCCGGGACGGCCCCATGAACGCGCAGCCGCCCAGCAGCAACGCCACCACGAGTGAAGCTGCGACGCCCAGGCTGCGCGCGCGGGTCATAACGCTGGCGCGTCTTCGCGCACCGCCTCGCGCTCTGCCTTGCGCAGCTTGGCCTTGATGCGCCCGCGCTTGAGCGCCGACAGGTAATCAACGAAAACCCGGCCGACCAGGTGGTCCATCTCGTGCTGTATGCAAACCGCCAGCAGGCCCTCGGCCGCGATCTCCCGCGTCTGGCCGTGCTCATCCAGGGCGCGCACGCGCACGCTCTCGGCACGCTCGACCGATTCGTAGATGCCCGGCACCGACAGGCAGCCTTCCTCTCCCAGCAGCTGCGCGTCGCTGGACCAGAGCAGTTCCGGATTGATGAGCACCAGCGGCGCATCGCGTTCCTCGGAGATGTCGATGACGATGACGCGCTCGTGCACGTCCACCTGCGTGGCCGCCAGGCCGATGCCATTGGCGTCGTACATGGTGTCCAGCATGTCGCGCACCAGCCTGCGGATGCGCTCGTCCACGACCTGCACGGGCGCAGCCACCTTGTGCAGGCGGGGGTCGGGATAGCAGAGAATCGTTAGCAAAGCCATGTCAAGGTACTCAAATCTGTGGTAATTTTCGCCCATTTTCAACAATTCCGCCGCAATAAGGGGCTCTGGCGTTGCCCAACGGCGGGGTTCTCTGCAAAATACATGGCTGCGCGCCGTGTGGAGGCAACTCCAGATACACTGCAATTTTGTGTTGCAATTGCGAGCGGATGAAACATCGACGCTGACGGACAGGCCGTCTCGCTCCCGGAACGGCAACCGCTGCGGCAGCCGGCCCGGCTTTTCTACGGGTTGAATAACCATGAAAAAACCTTCCCCGCATCAAACCCGACGCTCTGTCCTGACCGCGTCATTGCTCGCGACGGCGACGGCCACGGCGCTGGCGGCAAGCACGGCCTGGGGCGCAAGCTGGGGCGTCAACAGCCCGGTCAGCGCCAGCCAGCGCAGCACCGCGCAGCAGGTGGCCCACGCCGGCGTGCCGCTGTCTGCGCTTGCCGCCAACGCCCCCGACGAATACACCGTGCGGCGCGGCGACACGCTCTGGGGCATATCCGGCAAGTTCCTCCGGTCGCCCTGGCGCTGGCCCGAGCTGTGGGGCATGAACCTTGACGACATCCGCAACCCGCACCTCATCTACCCGGGGCAGCAGCTGTACCTGGAGCGCGTTGGCGATCGCGCGTTCCTGCGCAGCAGTCGCAGCGTGGGGCCGGCGCCGGTGGTGCGCGTCTCGCCGCGCAACCGCGTTGAAATGCTCGACGCACAGCCGCTGCCCACGCTGGAGCCCGGGCTCATCGAGCCCTTCCTGGCCGAGCCGCTGGTCGTTGACGACGACAGCTTCGGGCGCGCGCCACGCATCGTGGCCATGGCTGAAAAGGATCGCGTCCTCATGGCCCGCGGCGACCGGGCCTACGCCCGCGGCCCCGAAGGCGCGCCGCTGCTGCACGGAAGCGAAAACGATTACCGCGTCTTTCGCAACGCGGTACCGCTGATCGATCCGCAAACCGAAGAGGTGCTGGGCTACGAAGCCCAGTACGTGGGGCAGGCGCACCTGGTCCGCGGCGAGACCCGATCCGAGGAGCCCTGGGAAGAGAACACGTACATTCCGCCCTACATCCCGGAGTCGGGCGATGTCAACCGCACCTTTGACATGGCGCCCGAAGACCCCGGGCCGGTCTACCTGCCGGTGCCCGCCACCATAGACATCGTCCTGACCAAGGAGGAAATCCAGCCGGGCGACCGCCTGTTGCCCGAGCCGCCGCGCACGTACCGCAGCTACGTGCCGCGCGCGCCCGAGACGGAAGTGGACGCGCGCGTGGTGTCGGTCTACGGCAATGCCGTGCGCTATGCGGGAACGCACCAGATCGTGGCCATCAACCGCGGGCTGGACGACGGCATCGCGAGCGGCGACGTGCTGGCACTGCAATCCGGCGGCGAGCGCACCGTGGACAAGACCGCAGGCCGCGAACTCATGCAGCTGCCCGACGAACGCAATGGCCTGGGCATGGTGTTCCTGCCTTTTGACCGGGTGTCCTACGTGCTGGTCATGGACATCACCCGGCCGGTGCAGGTGGGCGACAAGCTGACCAACCCCAACTGAGGGCCGTGGCAGCCCATGCGCAGTTGCCGTGCAAGACCATGAACTGTCCGCCTGGCTGCGCCTGGTCCTGACGCCCGGCGTCGGCAACCAGGCGGCGCGCAAGCTGCTGGCGGCCTTTGGCCTGCCGCAGCACATCTTTGCGCAAGGCCGGGCTGCACTGCAGCAGGTGGTCCCGCAGCAGCAGGCCGACGCGTTGCAACGCGTGCCCGACACGCTGGCGCCGCAACTGGACGCCGCCCACGCCTGGCTGGCAACACCGCCCGATGGCCTGGTCCGGCGCGTGGTCACGCTGGGCGATGCGCTCTACCCGGCCGCGCTGCTGCAAATGCAGGATCCCCCGCTGCTGCTTTACGTGCTGGGGCAGATGCAGCGGCTGCAGCAGGCAACGCAGCCATCCGGCGCCACCGGCGCCTGGCCGGCGCAGGCGCTGGCCATCGTCGGCAGCCGCAACCCGACGCCGCAGGGCCGGCTGGACGCACGCCAGTTTGCGCACAGCCTGTGCAGCAACGGCATGACCATCGTCTCGGGGCTGGCGCTGGGCATAGACGGCGCGGCGCACGAAGGCGCGCTGGACGCGGTGGAACCACTGGCCGACGCCGCCATGCTGGCGACCATTGCCGTCATCGGCACCGGCATAGACCGGGTCTATCCGCGCCGGCACCAGGAGCTGGCGCGCCGCATCGCCGCCAACGGCCTCATCGTCAGCGAATACCCGCTTGGCAGCGGCCCGCTGCCGGGCCATTTCCCCAGGCGCAACCGCCTCATTGCCGGCCTGTCGCGCGGAACGCTGGTGGTCGAAGCCGCGCTGCGTTCGGGCTCGCTGATCACCGCGCGCCTGGCGACCGAGCAGGGCAAGGAGGTCTTTGCCATCCCCGGCTCCATCCACAGCCCGCTCTCGCGCGGCTGCCACGCGCTCATACGCGACGGCGCCAAACTGGTTGAATCGATGCAAGACATACTCGAAGAACTGGCCATGCCGGCGCCAGCGGCTGCAGCAGCGGACGACCCCGACCCGCCGGTCCCCGCGGACAACCCCATCCTGCAGGCCATGGGCAGCGACCCGGTGAGCCTGGACGCACTGCAGGCGCGCACCGGCCTGGACACGCCCACCCTGCAGGCCCGCCTGCTCGAGCTGGAGCTGGCCGGCCACGTGGCGCGCATGCCCGGCGGGTTGTTTCAGCGCCTGGCGCGCGCCTGATGTCGGCGGCTGCGCCGCCATGGGGAGGTTGAGCGTTGAGGGTTTGGCGTTCGCCCAACGCTTGACGCTCAACGCAAAACCTTCGTCCGCGCCAAAGGCCGGAACGGCCCGGCGGCGCTACGGCCGGCGCATGGAAGCGGCATCCAGCTTGACGTCTATCAGCATGGGCTGCTTGCGGTCGCGCGCAGCAATGGCAGCCATGGCCGACTTCAGTTCCTCGCTGCTGGTCACGGTCAGGGCCTTGAGACCCAGCGCCTCGGCCACGGGCGCAAAATCCGGCCACTGGTTGAACGAGATGGCCGGGTCCATGTCCCTGGCCGCAAACTGCACGTATTCGGCGCCGTAACTGCGGTCGTTGCACACCACGACCACCAGGTCAAGCTGCTCGTGCACCGCCGTGGCCAGCTCGCCCATGCCGCTGAGCATGAGGCCGCCGTCGCCGGTGACCAGCAGCGTGGGCCGGCCGCCGCTGGCCTTGGCCGCGCCTATGGCGGCGCCCACGCCCAGGCCGATGGCGGCAAAACCGATGGTGTCGACGTAGTCGCGCGGGTTTTGCACCGAGATGATGGGCCAGGCTCCGTACAGGAAGCGGCCGGTATCGGTCACGCAGACGCGGTCCTTGTCAAAGCCCTGCTCCAGCGTCAGCATGAGTTCGAACAGGTCGACGGTGCCGGTCGGCGTCGGCCGGACCAGCTTGGCTGGCGCCTGCCGGTGCAGTTCCGCCAGCTGGGCCCGCAACGCGTCGCTGCGCGCGCCCGAGCCGGGGATATCGGCCTCGTCCAGCCATTTGACCATGGCGTCGGCCGTGAGTCCCGGATCGCCCACCAGGCCGACGTCGACCGGCGTGAAGCGGCCGATCTGGCTGGCATCCGGGTTGACCTGGATGATGCGCTTGTCGCGCGTCAGGCCGCCCAGCCCGGCGGTGTACTGGTTGAGGCTGGCGCCAAAGACGACGAGGCAGTCGCTCGCGCCCAGGGTCTCGCTGGCCACCGAGTGGCTGATCGTGCCGCAGATGCCCAGGTTGAACGGGTCGTCGACAAACAGGCCCTTGCCGCGCAATGAAGTGGCCACCGGCGCCTCTATGCGCCTGGCAAAGCGCAGGATGGCAGCCTCCGCCTCGGGCGCCCGCGCGCCGCGTCCTGCCACGACCACCGGCCGGCGCGCCGACGCCAGCATGCCGATGGCGTGGTCCATGTCGTCGCTGGCGGCGATGACGCCGCGCGTTTCGGCAAACCGCAGCAGCGGCTTTTCGTAGTCCACGTCCAGCCACTGGAACTCTATGGGCATGTTGAACACCACCGGCCGGTGCTCGGTGCGGGCCCGGTAGAACGCCCGCGCCAGGTCTTCGGCCAGCGTTTCCGGCCTGCGCAGCGGCTCGAAGCCCGCGCCGGTTGCCTCGACCAGCGCGCGCTGGTCGACCTTTTGGGCGTGCTCCCGGTCGGCCGCCGGCGTGTCGCCGGCCAGCAGGACGATGGGGGTCGCGGTCTTGACACCTTCCACCAGCGCCGTCAGCGTGTTGGTCAGCGCCGGACCATGCGTGACCGTCGCCACGCCGATCTGGTCCGATACGCGCGCCCAGCCCAGCGCCATGAGCACGGCACCGGCTTCGTGCACGGCAGCCGTGTAGTGGCCGTCGCAGTCGCGCATGTAGCTGTCGACCAGGTAGAGGTTGGCGTCGCCGATCAGGCCAAAGAGCTGCTGGACGCCCAGATCGGCAAGGCTGCGGGCAATGGCTTGGTGGACTTTCATGGCACTGGGTCTCCGGCGGGTTCGTGTTGGGATGCAGCGTCAATGGTAGCGGCCTGCGCGCGGCGGCGCTGCTGCGGCGCCACGCCATAGAATGAGGCACCGCGGCCCCAGGCCCCGTCATCGAAGGATTCGTGTCACATGGCAGAAGATTCGTCAGCAACCGAGGATCAGCGCGAGACCCAGCGCCGCGTGGCGCTCAACTACCACGAATTCCCCAAGCCGGGCAAGCTCGCGATCACCGCAACCAAGCAGATGACGACACGCCACGACCTGTCGCTGGCGTACTCGCCCGGCGTCGCCGTGCCGTGCGAGGAAATCGCGCGCGATCCGGAAAACGCGGCGCGCTTCACGGCACGCAGCAACCTGGTGGGCGTCATCACCAACGGCAGCGCCGTGCTGGGCCTGGGCAACATCGGCCCGCTGGCAGCCAAGCCGGTGATGGAAGGCAAGGCGGTCCTGTTCAAGAAATTTGCCGACATCGACGTCTTTGACATCGAGCTCAACGAAACCGACCCGGAGCGCCTGGTCGAGATCATTGCCGCGCTGGAGCCCACGTTTGGCGCCATCAACCTGGAGGACATCAAGGCGCCGGACTGCTTTGTCGTCGAGCGGGCGCTGCGCAAGCGGCTGGCGATCCCGGTCTTCCACGACGACCAGCATGGCACCGCCATCGTCGTTGCCGCGGCGGTGGTCAACGGCCTGCAGGTCGTGGGCAAGAAGCTGCAAGACGTGAAGCTGGTCGCCTCGGGCGCCGGTGCTGCGGCGCTGGCGTGCATAGCCCTGCTCGTCAAGCTGGGACTGTCCCGCCAGAACATCTGGGTCACCGACATCGAGGGCCTGGTGTGGGACGGTCGCACCGCGCTCATGGACGCGGAGAAGGCCATCTACGCACAGAAAACGGCGCAGCGCACGCTGGCCGAGGTCATTGCCGATGCCGACATCTTCCTGGGCCTGTCTGCCGGCGGCGTGCTCAAGCCGGACATGGTGCAGCGCATGGCGCCCCGGCCGCTGATCCTGGCGCTGGCCAACCCCAACCCCGAAATCCTGCCCGAGGACGTCAAGGCCGTGCGCGACGATGCGATCATGGCCACCGGCCGCTCGGACTACCCCAACCAGGTCAACAACGTCCTGTGCTTCCCGTACATCTTCCGCGGCGCGCTGGACTGCGGCGCCACCGCCATCACCGACGAGATGAAGATCGCCACCGTGTACGCGATCGCCGAGCTGGCGCAGGCCGAGCAAAGCGAGGTCGTTGCGCGCGCCTACGTGGGCGAGAAATTCCGCTTTGGCCCCGAATACCTCATCCCCAAGCCGTTCGACCCGCGGCTGATGACCCGCATCCCG
>JALOAS010000091.1 GCA_023228705.1 Ottowia sp.
CTTGTATGAAAGCCGCCTGCGGCGGCCGATGAAGGTTTGGCGTCAAGCGTTCAGCGTCCAGCGTGTGCCCACCACGCCCAACGCCCAACGCCCAACGCCCAACGCCCAACGCCCAACGCCCAACGCTCAACGCTCAACCTCTTCAAACGCTCAACGCTCAAGCAACTCCATCTGCCACAGCTCTTCCATGCGCTCGCGCCGGCGGATGAGCCGGGCGCTGTCGCCGTCCACCAGCACTTCCGCGGCGCGCGGCCGCGTGTTGTAGTTGCTGGCCATGCTCATGCTGTACGCACCCGCAGAGAGCACCGCGAGCCGGTCGCCGGCGCGGACCGCCAACCGGCGGTCGCGGCCAAGCCAGTCCCCGCTCTCGCAGATCGGGCCGACCACGTCGTACACCCGATGCGCGGCGTCTGCTGCCGGCACGTGCAGCGGCACGATGTCATGAAAAGCCTGGTACAGCGCAGGGCGCGGCAGGTCGTTCATGGCGGCGTCGACGACGCAGAAGTTCTTGTGCTCGCCGGTCTTCAGGTACAGCACCTCGGTGACGCAGATGCCGGCGTTGCCCACCAGCGACCGGCCCGGCTCCAGGATGAGCTGGTGCCGGCCCATGCCGCGCGCATCCAGGCGCTGCCAGATGGCGGCAAGCAGCTCGTGCGGCAGCGGCGGTGTCTCGTCAGCGTACCGTATGCCCAGCCCGCCGCCCAGGTCCACGTGCTGGAGGTCGATGCCCTGCACCTTGATCTGCGCCACCAGGTCCAGGATCCGGTCCACCGCCTGCACGTACGGCGCAACGTCGACGATTTGCGAGCCGATGTGGCAGTCTATGCCCAGGACCTGCAAGCCTTCCAGCGCGGCGGCCTGCCGGTATGCCGCCAGTGCCTGCGCATGCGGGATGCCGAACTTGTTGTCCTGCAGGCCGGTGGCAATGTACGGATGCGTGTGGGCGTCGACATCGGGGTTGACGCGCAGACTGACCGGCGCCACGCGTCCCTGGCTGCGCGCGATGCGCGCAATGGCGTGCAGCTCTTCGACGCTTTCCACGTTGAAGCAGTGGATTCCGGCCTGCAGCGCAAGCGCAATTTCCGCCGGTGTCTTGCCGACGCCTGAAAAAACGATTTTGTCCGGATCGGCGCCCACGGCCAGCACGCGCTGCAGCTCGCCGCCCGAGACGATGTCAAAGCCGCAGCCGGCGTTCGCCAGCAATTCCAGCAGCGCCAGCGACGAATTGGCCTTGACCGCGTAGCAAATCAGCGCGTTGCGGCCTGCCAGCCCGCGGCGGTAGCTGGCAAGGACCGACAGGATGGCCGCGCGTGAGTAGACAAAAAGCGGCGTCCCGTGCCGCGCCGCCAGCTCATCGACGACGACGCCTTCCACCTGCAGCCGGCCCTGCGCGCAGGCAATGAAGGGTGCGCCCGCCAGAGGCTGGTCGGGCGCGTACCTTGGCTGGCTCATGGCTCGCTGTCCAGGTCGATGTCCGGCGCTGCTGGCTGCCCGTCTTCAGGACGCTGCTGTTGCGCCTCGGCGTCGGATGCCTTGCCGCCACCAAATATGGTTTGCGGCAGCGTGGCCCGCTGTGCGGCGGCCGGCGTATCGGGGATGAACAGCGGCCCCTTCTGGCCACAGCCGGCCAGCGCGGTGGCCAGCAGCAGGAGCACGGGTGCCAATGCGATGGGCAAGCGCGAGATCGTTCCGCCGGCACGCATCGGCGCCGCGGCGCGCAGCTGCGGCAATGGAAAGGGGGGCTTGTTCATGCGGCTGATTCTAGAGTCTGTCGGGCTTTGGCGATCGTAGCGTTCTCGAAGAGCGGCGAAGCCAACCGAGTGGGGAAAGCGAGGACAGTTTTGTTTGATTTTGAGGCGCATAGCCCAGCTATGCAACGAAAAAGCGGGCAAAAATGGACCGCTTGTCCCACCGGCGCAGTAGATTGGCCCGAAGTCCGACAGGCTCCTGGGGAGTGGCTGGCGTCAGCTGGTCAATCGCGGAACATATCCAGGATGCGGCTGCGCTCCTCGGTCGGCGACAGCGGCCCGAACATGTCCTGGTCCAGCAGGTCGGGCTCGCGTCCGGCGCCGTCCAGGTTGGTGATGCCGCCGCCGTGGGCGTTCTCGGAATAGACCCAGTAGTCGCCTTCCCTGACCACCCCGGACGGCGGCTCCAGCGTGGCGACGGGGACGCCGTCCAGCGCCTCGCGCATGTAGTCTATCCAGATGGGCAGGCTCAGGCCGCCGCCCGTCTCGCGGCTGCCCAGGTTGCGCGGGTTGTCGTAGCCCATCCAGACGGCAGCGGTCTGCGTGGGCTGGAAGCCGACAAACCAGGCGTCCACCGAGTTGTTGGTGGTGCCGGTCTTGCCATAGAGGTCCTTGCGCCCCAGCGTGGCCTGTGCCCGTGCCGCGGTACCCCGTCGCGTCACTTCATTGAGCATGGTGTTCATCACGAAGGCGTTGCGCGCGGGGATCGCCTGCTTGCCGTCCCGCGCCTGCTGTTCCAGGTCCAGTTCAAAGATGGTTTCGTCGCGCTCGTTCGTGATCCGGGTGATGAGCGTGGGCGCGTGGCGCCGGCCCTGGTCGGCAAACACGGAAAATGCGGTGGCCATCTGCATGGGCGTCACCGAGCCCGCACCCAGCGCCATGGTCAGGTACGGTGGGTGCTTGCTCGCGTCAAAGCCAAAGCGCGTGATCCAGTCGCGCGCGTAGCGTGGCGTGATCTTTTCCAGGATGCGGATGGAAATGATGTTGCGCGACTTGGCCAGCCCCTGCTGCATGGGCATCGGACCCTGGAATCCGCCCTCGTAGTTCTTGGGCTGCCAGGGGCGCCCGCCGGTGACTTCCGGGCCGAAGTACAGCGGCGAGTCGTCGATGATCGTGCTGGGTGAAAACTGCTTTTCCAGCGCCGCCGAGTAGATGAACGGCTTGAAGCTGGAGCCGGGCTGGCGCCAGGCCTGCGTCACGTGGTTGAACTTGTTGGACGCAAAGTCGACGCCGCCTATCAGTGCCTCGATGGCGCCGTTGCGCGGGTCCATGGCCACCAGCGCGGCCTCGACACCGGGCAGCTGCACCGATTCCCATTCGTCGTCCCGGTTCTTCATGACGCGGATGACCGCGCCGGGCCGGATCTTCACTGCCGGCGCCGCGCGCTCGGCCAGACCGGACAAGGCGCCGATCAGCTGGTTCCCGGTCATTTCTATGGTCTCGCCATAGCTGTTGATCGCCACCATCCTTTTTGCACTGACCTCGGTCACGACCGCGGCGACCATGGCGCCCACATCGGGGAATTCGTCCAGGGTTTCGTTGATGACGGTTTGCCGCTCTTCGGCGTCTTCCGGCAGCCGGATGAATTTCTCCGGACCACGGTACGCCTGGCGCCGCTCGTACGCGAGCACGCCCTGCTGCACGGCCTGCCAGGCGGCGGTCTGCTTGCGCGAGTCTATGGTCGTGTACACGTTGAAGCCGCGCGTGTAGGTCTCGTCGCCAAAGCGCGCATAGACAAAGCGCCTGGCCGTTTCGGCCACGTACTGGCCGTGCAGGTTCTCGTCGGGGCTTTCCTCGCCTGCCAGGCGGCTGCGTCGGCGCAGGTGCAGCGGCTCCTCCTTGGCCTTCTCGCCTTCCTCCTTGGTCAGGAAGCCGCTCTCGACCATGCGGTCGATCACATGGAGCTGCCGTGTCCGCGCGCGCTGGAAGTTGGTGATGGGATTGCCGCTGGATGGTGACTTGGGGATGCCGGCCAGCATGGCGGCTTCGGCCGCGTTCAGCTCGTCCAGCGACTTGCCGAAATACGTCCGCGCCGCCGCGGCAAAGCCATACGAATGGTGACCCAGGTAGATCTGGTTCATGTAGATCTCAAGGATCTGGTCCTTGCTCAGCAGGCGCTCCATCTTGAGCGTCAGCAGCATTTCATAGAGTTTGCGCGTGTATGTTTTTTCCGACGTCAGGTACACGTTGCGCGCCACCTGCATGGTGATGGTTGACGCACCCTGGCTGCGCCGGTCTGCCAGGTTCGCCAGCACGGCGCGCGCCACGCCCACGTAGTCTATGCCGCCATGCTCGTAAAACCGCGCATCCTCGACCGCGAGCACCGCGTTCTTCAGGACGTCCGGAATCTCGGCTATGGGCGTCATGCGCCGCCGCTCTTCACCGAATTCGCCCATCAGCTTGTGGTCTGCGGTGTAGATGCGCAGCGGCTCCTTGGGGCTGTAGCTGGAGAGCTCGGAGATGTCCGGCAGGTTGGGGTAGGCGATGGCCAGGCCGATGAGGCCCGCGATGAACGCACACAGGCCCAGCGCAACCAGGATTCCGGCCGTCCAGAAAAATGTCTTGCGCACCCAGCCGCCATCGCGGCGTGCAGCGGCGCGCCTTGGCCTGTTCCGGGCGCTGCTTTTGTTGCGGGCGGTGCGGGGTCGACGGCGGTTTGCTTCGGGCATCGGGTTGATTGCTGGCGGATCATGCGCAAGCGTACGCGCTTGCGGCTGTGCGGCCGGGTTTCACGGGGCAGCCAGTATTCAGCTTGTGCCGGGTACGGCGCGGGCGCACCCTGCCTGCGAGCGCGGGAACCTTCGTGCAGGCCCGGGCGGTTTTGCACACAAGCAGGTCTGATGCTTGCACAGGCGTCAAGGTTCCTCGCCGGACCTGGATTTCGGCTCATGAAAACCCGACGAACTGCCGGCGCCGGCCATTATGCGTCAAGGGCCAGCGGCGGCGCAACGCGCCGGCCGGACGCGTCGGCTTTTGGCAACGATTCCTCAAACAAAACGCGTCTTTTTGAAAAAACAGTGGGTCGTATGTTGCAATCCGGTTATATTCGACCAGAACGCAACAATCTGTGACGGAGGGTTGGCCTTGGCCTTGGGTCTCACATCGCTGTTCAGTCAACAGCCGGCGCCGCTGATCGGGCTGGACGTCAGCTCGTCCAGCATCAAGCTGGTCGAGTTGGACCGTGGGCGCTCGGGCGAGTTCGAGCTGGAGCGCTGCGCCCTGGAGCTGCTCGAGCCGGACTGGATAGCCGACGGCGACATCAAGAACTTCGACGCGGTGGCCGAAGCCGTGCGGCGCACCGTCAAGAAAAGCCGCACCAAGGCCAGGAACGTGGCGATGGCGATGCCCGCCTCGGTGGTCATCAGCAAGAAGATCGTCTTGCCCCGGGACCTGAACGAGCGCGAGATGGAGGTCCAGGTCGAGATGGAGGCCAACCAGTACATCCCCTTTTCGCTGGACGAGGTCAGCCTGGATTTTTGCGTCATGGGGCCGAGCAGGGCCTCGCCGGACGACGTTGACGTCATGATCGCCGCCTCGCGCCGGGAAAAGGTCGAAGACCGGCAGGCGCTGGCCGAGGCGGCAGGCCTGGTCCCCACCGTCATGGACGTGGAAACCTGGGCGGCGCGGCTGGCCGCCCAGCGGCTGGTGCGCATGCTGCCCGACGCGGACGAGGAAACCGTGGTGGCGCTGTTCGAGCTGGGCGCCAACGTCTCTGGCATGCAGGTCTTCCGCGGAGAAACCATGCTCTACGAGCGCGAGCAGGTCTTTGGCGGCGCGCAGCTGACCCAGATGCTCGCGCACCAGTACGGATTCACGCTTCAGGAGGCCGAGGCCAAGAAGCGCAGCGGCGAGCTGCCGCCGGACTACGGCAGCGCGGTGCTGCAGCCCTTCGTCACCACGCTGGCCGAACAGGTGGACAGCGCGCTGAAGCTGTTTTTCTCCAGCACGCCCAACAACCGGGTCGACCAGATTTTCCTGGCCGGCGGCAGCGCTGGCCTGACGGGCCTGCCCGCCGCGGTCACGCAAGCCACGTCGTTTCCCTGCGGCGTCGTGGACCCCTTTGGCGGCATGGACATAGGCCGCGGCGTGCGTGCGCGGCAACTGGAGCGGCAGGCGCCCTCGTACCTCACCGCCTGCGGCCTGGCGATGCGGAGGTTCTACCCGTGATCCTGATCAACCTGCTCCCGCACCGTGAAATGGCGCGCCAGCGCGGGCGCCGCCTGTTCAACGGATACCTGGCCATGGCAGCCATCGTCGGCGCGCTGGTGGCCGGCGCGGGATACCTCTGGTTACAAAACCAGCTGGGAACGCAGCAGGAGCGAAACCGCTTCCTGCAAGCCGAGATCGCCAAGCTGGACGAGCAGATCAAGGACGTGGCCACGCTGGAGGATGAAATTGCCGCGCTGAAGGCCAGGCAGGCAGCCGTCGAAGGCTTGCAGCTGGACCGCAACCTGCCCGTGCACCTGCTCAACGAAGCCGTCGCTGAGCTGCCCGACGGCGTGTACTGGACCAGCATTGCCCAGAAGGACCGCGACGTGCTCATGAAGGGCGTGGCGCAGTCCAACGAGCGCGTCTCGCAGTTACTGCGCAACCTGACGCGCCACAGCCAGTGGATGATCAACCCCGAGCTCGTTGAAATCGTGGCGTCCAGCCTCAGCCTGTCGGCCACGGAAACACGGCGCGTCTACAGCTTCACCGTGCGCGTGCAGCTGGCCCGCCCGGACGATGCAGACGCGCCGGCAGTGGAGGCCGGGGCCCGCACGGCCGCGGCCGGAGCTACCTGAAAGCAGACGACGCGCAAGCAGCATATGGCACGCAAACCCAAACCCGCACCAAGAGTCAGCCTGCGCGAGCGCATGGCGCCGCTGGCCGGCCAGTTCAGCGGGCTGGATACCCGCGACCCCTCGTCCTGGCCCGGCCTGCCGCGCGGCCTGCTGCTGCTGCTGGTTGCCGCGCTGGTGGTTGTCCTGCTCTGGTTTCTCATGCTGAAGAGCGCCAACGAGCAGTGGCAGGCGGCGCAGGAGCAGGAAGTGCAGCTGCGCCAGCAATACCAGACCAAGCTGAAAAAGGCCGTGAGCCTGGAGGGCCTGCGGCAGCAGCGCGAGCAGGTCCAGCAGTTTGTCAACCTGCTGGAAAAGCAGCTTCCGGGCAAGGCGGAAATGGACGCCCTGCTGTCGGACATCAACCAGGCCGGGCTGGGGCGCAGCCTGCAGTTTGACCTGTTCAAGCCCGGCAACGTGGCGATCAAGGATTACTATGCCGAGCTGCCCATTGCCATCAAGGTCACCGGCCGCTACCACGACATCGGCGCATTTGCCGCTGACATCGCCAACCTGTCGCGCATCGTCACGCTGAACGACCTGGCCGTGGCGCCGGCATCCGAGAAGGAGCGCGCCGCAGACCTGCTGGTGCTCAACGCCACCGCAAAGACATTCCGCTACCTGGACCCCGAGGAGGTTGCTGCGCAGGAGCAGGCAAGGCGCGCGGCGGGGGGCAAGAAATGAACGGGACGCGCGGGTTGCTGGTCGCTTTTGCCCTGGCCTCGGCTGCCGTGCTGCCCGCCTGCAGCGACGAGCGGGGCGACCTGCGCCAGTGGATGGCGCAGCAGCGGGAGCAGACACGGCCTTCGGTAACGCCACTGAAGGAGCCGGCCGAATACACGCCGCTGGACTACACCGAGGCCGCCGCATTCGATCCGTTTGGCGACGAGCGCCTGACCAGCGTGCTGCGTCGCCAGTCGCGCACGGCGGATGCCGGTGCCGCGCTCATCGCGCCCGAGCTGAACCGGCGCAAGCAGCCGCTGGAGGCGTATCCGCTGGACACCATGACCATGGTCGGCAGCCTCCAGCAAGGTGACAAAGACGTGGCGTTGATCCGCGTCGACCGATTGCTCTACCAGGTTCGGGTCGGCGAATACCTGGGACAGAACTATGGCCTGATCCAGGCCATTGATGAAAACGCGGTGACGCTGCGCGAAATCGTGCAGGACGCCGCGGGCGAATGGACGGAGCGGCCCGTCGAGCTCGAGCTGCAGGAGAAAACCTAGATGATGGCGTTGTCCAAAACAAATCGTGTCCGGCGGCTGCTGGCGCTGGCATTCAGCGCCTGTCTCATGCCGCTGGCCGCCTGGGCGGCGCCAAGCATAGACGCGGTTTCCGGGTCGCTGCAAAACCGCACCGAAGTGGTCCGCATAGACCTCAGCGAGCCGCTGGACGAGGTGCCTGCCGGGTTTGTCGTGCAAAAACCGGCGCGCATCGCGCTGGACTTCCCGGGCGTGACCAACGCGGTGGGCAGCCAGTCCATCGTCATCAACCAGGGCAACGTGCGCTCTGCACAGGTCGCCGAGGCGGGCGACCGCACGCGCGTCGTGCTTGATTTGAAGCAGCCCACCAGCTACCGCGCCAGGCTGGAAGGCAACAGCGTCTTCATCGAGCTGTCGCCGGTGGCTGTGGCCGCGGCGCAGCCGGTAGAGAGCGTTTTTGCGGAAAGCCGCAGCCACGACCGGCGTGCGCTGCTCGGCGTGGATTTCCGGCGCGGCGTCGACAGCGCCGGGCGCGTGCTGGTCGACCTGCCCAGCGACGACGTCGGCGTCGACATCCAGCGGCAGGGCAACAAGGTGTTGGTCCAGTTCCTGGACACCAGCCTGCCCGAGGGCCTGCGCCGGCGCCTGGACGTCACCGACTTTGGCACGCCGGTGCAGATGATCAGCACGCGCGAGGAAGGCAGCCGCGTGCGCATGGAGATAGAGGCCGCCGGCAACTGGGAGTACAACGCGTACCAGCGTGACCGTCAGCTCGTGGTCGAGGTCAGCGCCGAGCGGGTCGATCCCAACAAGCTGACGCAGGGCCCCGGCTTTCATGGCGAGAAGCTGTCGCTCAACTTCCAGAACATCGACGTGCGCTCGCTGCTGCAGGTCATCGCCGACTTCACCGACTTCAACATCGTCACGTCCGACTCGGTCCAGGGCAACCTCACGCTGCGCCTGAAGGACGTGCCCTGGGACCAGGCGCTGGACATCATCCTGGAGGCCAAGGACCTGGGCATGAAGCGCCAAGGCAACGTGATTCGCATCGCGCCCAAGGATGAAATGGCCGCCAAGGAGCGCGCCGACCTGGAAGCAAAGGCGGCGATCCGCGAGCTCGAGACGCTGGTCACCGAGTCGTTCCAGCTCAACTACACCAAGGCGTCGGAGCTGCGCGACCAGCTCACGTCCTCGTCGGGCGGCGGCGGCAGCGGCAGCAGCCGCACCCTGCTCAGCGACCGGGGGTCGGTCATCATAGACCGGCGCACGAACCAGGTCTTCATCTCCGACATCCCCTCCCGCCTGGAGCAGATCCGGCAGATGATCGCCAAGCTGGACATCCCCATCCGCCAGGTGCTGATCGAGGCGCGCATCGTCGAGGCGTCCGATTCGTTTGGCAGGTCGCTGGGCGTGAAACTGGGCGGCGCCGACCTGCGCGCGGTCCGCGGCGGTGACGCCGGCTACCGGGTGGGAGGCAGCAACAGGCTTGCCTTTGGCGGCGACTACGACGCAATCACGGGCACCACCGGTGAAACCGGTAGCAGCGCATCGTCACAGTTCGTGAGTTTCCCAGCGGGTTTGAGCAGTGGGGCTTCGCCCGCCACATTTGCCATTTCGCTCTTCAGCTCCGCGGCCAACCGCTTCCTCAACCTGGAGCTGTCGGCGCTGGAAGCCGATGGCCGCGGTCGCATCGTCTCCAGCCCGCGCGTGGTCACCGGCGACCAGACCAAGGCCGTCATCAAGCAGGGGCAGGAGCGCCCGTATCAGGAGGCCACGTCCAGCGGCGCCACCGCGGTCTCGTTCAAGGAAGCCGTCCTCAAGCTGGAGGTAACGCCGCAAATCACGCCAGAAGGCAACGTCATACTCGACCTGATCGTCAACAAGGACAGCTTCGAGCCCACGCAACCGGGCTTCGAGCCCGCGATCAACAAGAAGGAAGTGCAGACCAACGTGCTCGTTGAAAACGGCGGTACCGTGGTCATAGGCGGGATCTTTGAATTGCTGGAAGATGAATCGGTGACCAAGGTGCCGCTGCTGGGCGACATCCCGGCCGTTGGCAACCTGTTCAAGAGCCGCACGCGCGAATCAGAAAAACGCGAGACGCTGGTTTTCATTACGCCAAAAATCGTCTCCAGCAGTGCCGCAGTGCGCTGATGCAACAATTTGCCAATCAACAATCAAGGGATGAGACCAAACCCATGAAAAAACAACTGTTCAGCGTTTTGACGCTTGGTGCGGCGGCGGTCCTGGGCCTGACGGCTTGCGGCGGCGGTGACGGCAGTCCCGGTACGCAGGCCCCGACAAGTTACGAGATCAGCCTGCGCGCCGACAAGACCAGCCTGCCCGTCAACATCGGCGGGCAAGGGCCGGGCATAGGCGCGTACGCACCGTACACCACGACCCTGTACGTCCGCGCCACCGAGCGTGGCCACGACGTACCGGAGGGCACGCCGTTTGCATGCAATATCGCCACTGGGCTGGACTCCGGGGTCTTGTACTACCTCGATGGTGAAAATGACCCGGAGGACGACGATGGGAACATTACGCCATCGCGCGCCATCGTCCTCGAGTCCAACGCCGGTCGCGCCTCCTTCCACGTTCATGCGATTGATCGCGTGGGCCAGGTCGAGGTGGTCTGCTCGGTTACCGATGCCGCAGGCATCAGCCACTCTGCAACCGAGATCATCACGGTTGGTTCCGGAGGCGCCGGCCATGCGGGCATGCCGGCCAGTGTCGTCTATCAGGCTGGCCGTCGCTACCTGGGATCTGCTGGTAACCTGCAGAACATCCCCAATTCGATGTCGTTGCAAGCCATCGTGCGGGATGAATTGGGTCAGGCGGTCGCTGATCCGGCCCGGGCCAACGTGCAGGTGCGCATCCTTCGCAATACAGAGGCCGCAAAAGGTGCACGCCTGTTTGGCGCTAGCGGCGGCGACGTAGTGCAGGCAACCACCCGAGGTGGCGTTGCCGACTTCAGCATCGCCAGCGGCCCCGAGCGCGGCGCCATTTTGCTGGAGATGACAGTCGACCGGTTTGACAACGACGTCACCAACGGCATACAGGACCCCATCGCGCAGTTGCTGTCGGTGACTGTGGTGCACGGCATCTCGGCAGAGCCGCTGCGCATGATGCCGTCTGAAACAATTGCCGCTACCGTGGGCGAGGAAATAGAACCACTGCCACTTGAAGCCGAAGGCGGCGAGGCTCCCTATCGGTGGACGGCACTCGACTCACTGCCAGACGGGCTTACGCTCACACCTTCTGGCATTCTGTATGGCTTGCCGACCGCAGCGTCTGGCACCTACGTCGTCCCTGTCCAGGTGATGGACCAGTTTGGTGAGTATGACGAAGGCGAGATCATTATTGCCGTGTCGTTTGAGCCGCTCGCGATCAAGATTGATGGCATGCCATCGTCGGTTGCCCCGGGTGCTTCCGTCGCCTTTGCCGTCGACGCAATTGGTGGGGTGCCCCCGTATCAGTGGGAACTGATCGGATCCAGCTGGCTGAGCATTGATTCCAACGGCATCGTCAGGGGTACAGCCCCGGGTACGGACGGAACACACTCATTCGTAATCCAGGTTACGGATGATGCGGGTACGGTGAAGCGGGTTAATGCAAGCATCGAAGTAAAAACGCCATAAACGGTATCCTCGGCACGTCTTGCAACACGGACTCGGGCTGTCCTTGAAGACAAGCCCAAGTTCAACCCAGATGAACGGAACCCCGGCTGCGGCCGGGGTTTTCGTTGGCAACTTGTGACGCGACCCGCAGCTGAATGCAGCAACGCCCTGTACGAGCAGCCCACGCGCAGTCACGATCAAACGCCAAACCGTTTTCCTGTAAGCTTGCACAAGCTTGTCAGCCGGAACACCCAGAAAATACGGTTTACCCATGATCGTCCTCGTCGGCATGCCCGCAAGTGGCAAATCCACCATTGGCCGCGCGCTGGCGCGCCGGCTGCAGTTGGACTTTGCCGACAGCGACCAGATCATAGAGCGGCGCCTGCAGCGCTCCATCCGCAGCTACTTTGACAGCGATGGCGAAGACGCCTTTCGCGACCTGGAGCAACAGGTCCTTGCTGACCTGGCGCGCGAGGGCGTGGGCGTGCTGGCCACCGGCGGCGGCGCGGTCTTGCGCCAGGCAAACCGCGAACTGCTGCGCGCGCACGGCACGGTCATCTACTTGCACGTATCCGTGGACCGCCTGATGCGCCGGCTGAGCCACGATACGCGCCGCCCGCTGCTGCAGGTGGCCGACCCGCGGGCGCGGCTGCAGGCGCTGTACGCCGAGCGCGACCCGCTGTACCGTGCCTGTGCGCACTTTGTCATCAACGCGCAGCGCTCCTCGCGGGCCATGCTGGTCGGGCGCATCATCATGCAGCTGGAACTGATGCCCGATACGCCGCTGTGACGCGCTGCGGCTGTCGCGCCGTGGCCGCCGACTGAGAGCTTGAGAAAGAATCCCTTATGCCCGCTTTGACCGCCCAAACCCGCCCACTCCGCGTTGCAAATGCTCGCCATGGCACGGGCCATGCCTGC
>JALOAS010000092.1 GCA_023228705.1 Ottowia sp.
AAACCCGCCCACTCCGCGTTGCAAATGCTCGCCATGGCACGGGCCATGCCTGCGCTTTGCGTCTTGATTGGACGGGCTTTGGCGATCCTCTCGGGCGCGATCAATTCATTCTCAAGCTCTGAGGCCCTGCCATGAACGCGCCGCTGACACCGGAGCAATACGCGTTGGCGCGCCGCATCGCGCAGGCGATGATCGACGGCTTCAACCGCCACTACCGCCTGTTTCGCACCGAGTCCGCCCGCGCCAAGCACCGCTTCGAGACCTGCGACTGGCGCGGCCAGCAGCGCGCGCAGCGCGAGCGCATCGAGTTCTACGACCTGCGCGTGCTCGAGTGCGTGCAGCGCCTGGCGCGTGAATTCCGCGCCGGCAAGCAGCCCATGGCGCTGTGGCACCAGGCCAAGCTGCTGTACATCGGCATGCTGGTCACGCACAAGCAGCCGGAGCTGGCAGAGACCTTTTTCAACTCGGTCACCACCAAGATCCTGCACCGCACCTACTTTCGCAACGACTTCATCTTCGTGCGCCCGGCGATCAGCACGGAGTACATGGAAACCACCAACGTGCCGACGGGCCGGCGCGTGCTGCCCACGTTCCAGGGTTTTTATCCCGAGCTTGAGCGGCTGGGCGACACGGTGCAGGAGATCATTGAATCCTTTGGCCTGCACTGCACCTACGAGGACCTGGCGCGCGACGCCGGTTATGTCGCCGACGCCATGCGGCGCGAGCTGGCTGGCCGGCCCATTCGCTCCAATTTCCAGATCCAGGTGCTGACCAGCCTCTTCTACCGCAACAAGGGCGCGTACCTGGTGGGCAGGGTCATCAACGGCGGCCAGGAGATCCCGTTTGCGCTGCCGCTGCTGCACAGAAAGCCGGGCACCGTCTACGTCGACGCCGTGCTCTTTGGCGAGGAAGACCTGCATATCCTCTTTTCCTTCTCGCGCGCCTACTTCATGGTTGACATGGAGATCCCCTCGGCCTACGTGCAGTTCCTGCGCACGCTCATGCCGCGCAAGCCGCGCTTTGAACTCTACAACACGCTGGGGCTGGCCAAGCAGGGCAAGAACATGTTCTACCGCGAGCTGCTCTGGCACCTGAACCACTCGACCGACCAGTTCCGCATTGCGCCGGGAATCAAGGGCATGGTCATGCTGGTGTTCGACCTGCCCAGCTTCCCCTACGTGTTCAAGATCATCAAGGACCGGTTCCCGCCACAAAAGGACATCACGCCGGCGGAGGTGCAGCGCAAGTACCACCTGGTCAAGCACCACGACCGCGTCGGCCGCATGGCCGACACCATGGAGTTCTCGCTGCTCACCTTTGCCCGCGAGCGCTTCACCGATGCGCTCATCGCCGAGATCAGGAAGTTTGCGCCCAGCCAGCTGGAAATCAGCGGGCCGGAAAACGACGGCAGCAGCGAGGTCATGATCCGCCATGCCTACATCGAGCGCCGCATGCTGCCGCTGAACCTGCACCTGCAAGAGCTGCTTGGCGCCGACGGGGACGAGGCTGCCGCCAGCGACCAGCTCGAGCATGCTGTGCGTGAATACGGCAACGCCATCAAGGATCTGGCCGCCGCCAACATTTTTCCCGGCGACATGCTGTGGAAGAACTTCGGCGTCACGCGTCACAATCGCGTGGTCTTTTACGACTACGACGAGATCGAGTACCTCACCGACTGCAACTTCCGCACCGTGCCCGAGCCCAGGACCGAGGAGCAGGAGATGAGCGACGAGGTCTGGTACCCGGTCGGTCGCAACGACGTCTTCCCGGAAACGTTCGAGCCGTTCCTGCTGGGCAACCCGCGCATTCGCGAGGCATTCATGAAGCACCACGCCGACCTGCTTGACGCGGCGGCCTGGCAACATGCGCAGGCACGCATCAACCGGGGCGAGCTCATAGACTTTTATCCCTACGACCCGCGCCGCCGCTTTGGCCGGGACGCGGCGCAGGATGCCGGACCGGACACGCCGCACGACCCCGACGACCTGCCGCTGGCCGAAGCCGCCGGCATCCCGGTCAGCCTGATCACCGGCCCCGACTGACGTTGCGGGGCGCGCCGGTCATCGCGCATCGCGGCCAGGTGCTGCGCCTGCCAGCGCACCGCCAACCCAGGCCCGACGCAATCGTTATCCTGTAAGCTGGGCACCATGTCTACCGCTCTCGTCATCGGCGCCTCTCGCGGCATAGGCCTTGAATTTGCACGCCAGTACCGTGCGGACGGCTGGCGCGTGCTGGCCACCGTGCGCAATGAAGATGCGGCCCGGCGCGTTGAGGCGCTGGGTGCACAACCCATCACGCTTGACGTGACCGACCCGGCAGGCACCGCGCGGCTTGCCGCTGCCATGGCCGACACGCCGCTGGACGTGGCGCTGTACGTCGCAGGCGTCATGAACCGCGCCGGCGCCACGAAGCCGCCCTCGCAGGCCGACTTTGACGCCATCATGCACGCCAACGTGCTGGGCGCCATGCGGCTCATTCCGCATGTTGCGCCGCGCGTTGCGCAGGCGCGGGGCACGCTGGCCGTCCTGTCTTCGGGCATGTCGCTCATCGGCAGCGTGTCCGGCAGCGACTGCTGGCTCTACCGCGTCAGCAAGGCTGCGCTCAACATGGTCATGGCGTCGGCGCGGCACGACTGGCCGCAGGCCATCTTTGTCGCGCTGGACCCCGGCTGGGTCCGCACCGACATGGGCGGCCCCAGCGCCGCGATCTCGCCCGAACAAAGCGTGTCGGACATGCGCAGCACGCTGGCGCGGCTGGTGCCGGCCGACAGCGGCAGCTTCCTGCACCGGGACGGCCGCCGCGAGGCACGCTGGTAAACATCAGTGATAAGGCGATGGGGGGCTGAGGGGAGGGTGGACACCCAAGGGCGCCGGGGCTGCAGGACCAAGGAATAACCATGCTGCTCAGCCGGGTCAGGGAACGCATCCGCGCGGCCCCGCGCGCGCCGGTGTGTGCTGGACCGTTGCCTCGCAACGCAGTGGTGCCAGCTGCCCGGTTACCAGACAGCGGCACGGCAAGGGTGCATGGGTGCCGGCAAGGCCAGGACCGGTTACCCCGAACCGCGCGGTGCGGACCGGACCCAGGGGTCGCATGAATACGGCCGCGTGGATCGCGCGCAGGTGGTGGCGTTTTGCCATCCTGCTGGCCGCCATCAGCAGCGCCACGCTGGTGACGGGCGCCTACCTGGCCCAGGCCAAGCTCGTCCAGGTGCAGCAGGAGGCCTTTGCCGGGCGCTTCGTGCTGGCTGCCGAGCGTGCGGCGCAGGCTGCAGAAAATGCACTGGCGCTGGGGGTGCCACTGGCACCCGACACGCCGCTGGCAGACCTGCTGCAGCGTGAAGCCCTGGCGCTGGCACCGGCACTGCGCAGCTTTCGCATCGAGTCGGCGGCAGCTGTGGTGCTGCTGCAAGCCACTGCTGGCGCGGCAGCCGAAGACAGCCAGGCGCTGGCGACGGTGCAGGAGGCGGTGCACAACGACCTGGGCCAGCTTGTCGGCTGGGCGCGCCTGGATTACGACGCCCGTGCGCTGGTCGATGCGCGCGCGCAATTGCAGCGCAGCGTGCGCCGGGCGCTGTGGCCGGCACTGCTGGGCTTGCTCGCGGCGCTGGGCCTGTACTGCGCCCTGCTGTTGCGCCAGCTGGGTCGCAGCCGGCCGCTGCCGCGCTGGCTCGGCGGCGAGCGCAACATGCTGGCCGGCGGTGCGGCACTGGCGCTGGGGTTGTCCTTGCTGTGGGTGGGTTGGCAGGTCAATGTCGCCGGGCAGGCCAGCATCGTGCCGGCGCAGCGCGTCAAGGCGGAGGCGGTGGCGCGCTCCAGCGCCGCCCTGGTGGCGCGTGCGCTGAGCCTGGGCGTGCCGGCCGACGCGCTGACCGGCGTGCCCGAGCACGCGCGGGCGCTGCGCGCGCGCAGCCCGGAAATTGCCGCCATGGCCGTGCTGGACGCAGATGGCAAGCGCCTGGGCGGCATCGCCCTGCCAGCTGGCTTGCCGCAGGTGACGGTGCCCGTACCGCAGCAGGCCGGCACCGCGCCGGTCCTGAGCGTCGCGCTGGCGCTGGACCCCCGCGTGCTCACGCGCAAGCTGCAGGGTACGCTGCTCGACGTCGCCTTCCTGGGTGCGATCTGCCTGCTGCTGGCCATGGAGTGGGTCGCACTCGGCTTGGGCGCGCGCGGTGCGCGTGCGCTGCGCGTGGCCGAGGCCTGGCAGCGCCGGCGTACCGGCGGGCCGCGCCTGGGCTGGCGCGCATCGGGTGCGGTTGCGGTGCGCCCGGCGCTGTTCCTGTTCATGCTGTCGGAGGAGCTGACGCGGCCCTTCCTGCCGACCTGGGCGCGTGAGCTCGCGCCAACCGGCGCAGCTTTCACGCCGGAGCTGCTGGCCAGCGTCCCGCTCGTGGTGTTCCTGGCGCTGGTGGCGCTGCTGCAATGGCCCATGGCATCCTGGTCGCAGGCTTTTGGCCGGCGCCGTGGCCTCGTGCTGGGCGCGCTGCTGGGTGCCCTGAGCCTGGCGGTGGCCGCCGCCGTGCCCGATTACCCGACGCTGGTGGCAGCGCGCGTGCTCGGTGCGGTGGGCTTTGCCATGGTGTTCGTGTCGGCGCAGGGCACAGTCATCGATGGCTCCAGTGCGCAGGATCGTGCGCGCAGTCTCGGGCAATTCGTGCGCGCCATCCTGGTGGCGGCGCTGTGTGGCCCCCCGCTGGGTGGGCTTGTGGCCGACCATTTTGGCGTGCCCGTGGCGTTTGCACTGGCGGCGGTGGTAGCGGTCCTGGCCGGATTGGCGGCGCTCTGGCACATGCCAGCCACGCCAAAAGCACCCGAGCTCGCGGCACCAGCGCGACCGGGCAGGAGCACCGGGACACGCGGCGTGCTGCGGCAGTCCGGTCTGTGGCCGCTGCTGCTGGGCTGCGCCATGCCGGCCAAGCTGCTGCTCGCGGCTTTCTGCTTTTATCTGCTGCCCATGCACCTGCAGGACAGCGGCCACGGCAGTGCCACCATCGGCCGCCTGCAGACGATATACCCGCTGGCCATGGTCTTGCTGGTGCCGCTGGCTGCCCACCTGGCCGACCGTTGGCGACGGCGCCATGCCTTCGTCGTGCTGGGCGGGCTGCTCGCCGGCGGCAGCGCCTGGCTCGCCTGGCCGGTGGCGCAGGCACCGCTCCTGCTGGCCGGGGTGCTGCTGTTGTTTGGCATCGGGCAGGCGCTCTCGATCACGCCGCAGTCGGCGCTGGTCGCCGACCAGGCGCGCCGCCATCCGGGCGCGGGCGAGGCGGCGGTGCTGGGCCTGTTTCGCATGACCGAGCGCAGTGGCAGCGCACTGGGGCCGGCGCTGGGCGCCTGGCTGCTGCCATGGCTTGGTTTTGGTCCCGCGTTGGCGCTGATC
The DNA here is from genome assembly GCA_023228705.1 of Ottowia sp. GTDB lineage: Bacteria > Pseudomonadota > Gammaproteobacteria > Burkholderiales > Burkholderiaceae_C > Ottowia. The sequence goes on from JALOAS010000092.1 coordinate 5,374, forward strand.
GGCACCAGTGTGGTGTTGGGCAGTGCCGCCTACGGCCTCGTGGCACATTTGCGTCGTGCCGGGTGCTTGCGACAGCCCGCGTGATTGTGCGACACTATGTAACGTGTCTGGATGCACTCGCCGTCGATTCCTGAGTCACGCCAGCCTGCCATGCTGGGCGTGGCTGGCGCTGCGTCCGGGATTTGCCGCGCCCGCCAGCGCCCGGCGCGACGGGCAGTCATTCCACGTCTTCATGATCACCTTTCGCGGCGAGACCGACGTGGACCTCGGATTTCGTGCCTATCTCGCTGCTGCCGGGCTGCAGGTGCGCTACACCGTGCGCGACCTGCAGCGCGACGTCGCGCACATGCCGGGCATCATCGACGAGATCCGTGCGCAGCGCCCGGACCTGATCTACGTCTGGGGCACACCGGCGACGCTGGCGCTGGTGGGCCGCTGGGACGACCCTGACCCCGATGGCCGCTTCGTGCGCGACATTCCCGTGGTGTTTGCGCTGGTCGCCGCGCCCCTGCAGTCGCGCATCGTGCAAGACCTGGACGCGCCCGGGCGCAACGTCACCGGTGCCGTGCACGTGGTGCCGCCGCCGGTGCAGCTGCGCGTCATGCAGGGCTATCGCCCCTGGAAGAAGCTGGGCGTGTTGTACAACGGGGCCGAGACCAATTCGCTGGTCATCGTCGAGCAGGTGCGCGAATTTTGCATGGCGCATGACGCCCAGCTGCTCACGCGTCGCTTCCACACCGACGCGCAGGGCCAGCCGGTGGCCGACGGTGTCGAGGAGCTGATCGCCGAGCTCGCGGCCGAGGGTGCCGAGTGGCTGTACCTGCTGCCCGATACCTTCCTGGGTTCGGTCTACGATCGGGTCACGCCGGCCGCGCTGCAGCACCAATTGCCGTCCTTTGGTGCGACCGAGCTTGCGGTGCGCTCCGGCGGCGCCCTGGTGGGCCTGATCAGCCGCTATGAGTCGGTGGGCAAGCTTGCCGGCTCCAAGGCGCACGCCATTCTGGCTGAGGGCCAGGCACCCGGCAGCTTGCCGGTGCAGACGCTCAAGCGCTTTTCGCTGCTGGTCAACATGCAGGTGGCGCACCAGCTGCGCATGTACCCGCCCATAGACATGCTCAATTACGCTGAAGTCATCGGCCTCGGCGGCGTGTCCGCATCATGAAGGACCCGCCTGCCCCCGTGGCGGCGCTACGCTGGCGCTGCTTGCAGCCGACCGACCTCGACGGCATGGAAGCCTTGCACCGGGCCAGCTTGGCCGGGTTCCGACCCGAAGCCGTGAAACCGGAAACGCGTGATTTCCTGGCCAGCCTGCTGCAGGGCCGCGGCCGCGTGCTGGGCGCCTGGCGCGGGGACGAGCTGGTGGCCTACGGCGTGCTGCAGCACGTGCTGAGCGCCGAGGACCGGATCCAGGCATTGCTGGGCCTGGCCCCCGGTGCGCCGCTGCTGAAACTCGCCGGAGCAGCCGTGGCGCCGGCCCTGCGCGGCCAGCAACTGCAGCGCGAGCTCATCGCGCGGCGCCTGGCCTGGGCCGACGGGCGGGCGGTGTTTGCCACTGCAGCACCGTGCAACCCGGCCAGCTGGCACAACCTGCTGGCGTGTGGATTCAGCGTGCGTGCGCTGCAGGAGCGCTATGGCGGTTATGCGCGCTACCTCCTGGCGCGGGTTCCCGGCGAGCATTTTGCCGGCGACCCGGCGCGTGGCTGCGAGCTGGGGCCGGATGCGCTGGAGCGGCAAAGAGAATTGCTCGCGCAGGGCTGGCGCGGCGTTGGCGCTGGCGGTTCTGGACAGCTCCTTTGCCTGCAGCCACCGGTGGCGTCCGCATGAGCACGCCCGGTGCTGCCACACCCGACGCGCCCTGCCTGCGCATCGACCTGCAGGCGCTGGCGCACAACTGGCGCGTGGTGCAGCGCGCCTGCGCTGGCGCCGTGCTCGGCGTCGTCCTCAAGAGCGATGCCTACGGCCTGGGCGTCGGCCAGGTGCTGCCCACCCTGTGGGCGCTTGGCAGCCGCGATTTCTGGGTCGGCACCCTCGACGAGGCGGCCGCACTGCAGGCGCAGCTGCACGCCCTGCGGCCATCCGCACCATACAGGATATACGTGCTGCACGGACTGGCCGACCAGGCGCCGCGCGACTGGGCCGCCAGCGGCTGCATCCCCGTGCTGGCGGGCGCGCACGAGTTGCAGCGCCTGCAGGCCGGTGCTGGCCGGGCCGGGCACTTGCCGGTGGCCGTCAACCTGGATACCGGCTTGACGCGGCTCGGCTTTGGGGCTGGCGATCTGGCGCTGCTGGCGCCCGGCAGCAGCAGCTGGCAGCATGCCCGGCCCTGCCTGTGGCTGAGCCACCTGGGGCGCTTCGAGAACCCGCAGGCGCCGCAGTGCCTGGCGCAGCGCGAGCGCTTTGTGCAGTGGACGGCGCGCCTGCCCGCGGCGCCGCGCAGCATGGCCAGCTCGTCCAGCGTCTTTGCCGGTAGCCCATGGCTTTTTGAGCAGGTGCGCGTGGGCAGCGCCCTGTGGGGCGTGTCCATCAGCGTGCTGCCGCAGCCGCCGCTGCAGCCGGTGGCCAGCCTGGCCGCGCCAGTGCTGCACGTGCGCGAGGTGGCGGCCGGCACCGAGGTGGGCTACGCCGGGCGCTACACCACCCCCGGACCACGTCGCGTGGCCACGGTGGCGCTGGGCTATGCCGACGGCCTGCCCTTTGGCCTGGCCAACCAGGGTGCGCTCATGCTGCTGGGCCGGCGCGCGCCCATCATTGGTGGCATCGCCATGGGCCTGACCGCGCTGGACGTCAGCGCCTACGCCCCCGGCGAAGTCCGGCCCGGCCAGTGGGCCGAGGTCTACGGCCGGCAGCAGACGCTGGCGCGACTTGCTGCAGCCGCAGGGGTAGCGCCTGCCGCCCTGTTGACCCTGAGCGCGAGACTGGCGCGCCAGCGCAGCGTCGAGCCCTTGGCCAGCGCGGCGTGCCCGTCCGTCGTGGAGGCATTGCCTTGATGGTGCTGCATCGGCTCGCAGCAGTTGCCGCGGCCGGCGTGCTTGCCGTGCTGGCCCTGCTGCTGGCGGTGGGCTGGCAGGCGCAGCGGGCGCAGACCATGCACTGGCAGGCCCGGCTCGACAGTCACTTGCTGCGCCAGTTGCGGGGCGTGACCGAGAACCAGCTGGCAACCGGTCTGCAGCTGGACCAGATGCCGGCGCTGCAGGACGTCATCGAGCGCGAGCAGGGCGCCTTCCCGCGCGTGCTCGCCATAGATGTCTTCGACGCGGGCGGCACCGTGCTCTACAGCACCGATGCCGACAGCCGCGGCCAACCGGTGCCGCAGCGCTGGCGCCAGCAGCTGCAGCGGCACGACGCCTGGACGCTGCCGGATGTCCAGCAGCGGCTGATCGGGCAGCGCTTCGAGAACGACCTGGGGCAGGCCGCTGGCGCCATCGTGGTGACCCTGTCCACCGCGTCGCCGGCACCCACGCTGATGCAATGGCGCGCGCGGGTGCTGCGGGCACTGCGATGGCTGGGGCTGGCGCTGGTGGCCAGCCTGCTTGCCGGCGCCGCAGCGTGGCTGGGCCTGCGCCGTCAGTTTGCGCCCTATGACCGCGCCTGCCGCGTGTTGCAGGGGCCGGCCGCTGCCGCCGACGCACAGGAAGCCGATGCGCTGGTGCGGGCCACGCAGGGGCAGCGCCAGCGCTGGCAGCAGCAGCAACGCGTGCTCGCCCGCGCACGCGAACAGTTGGAGGCCCTGGACGATGCCGCTTGAAACGCCGCGCAGGGCATGGCACGACGACCTGCGCTGGCGCGTCGGCCTGCTGGTGCTGTGCGTGGTGCTGGTGGTCGGTGGTGCCTGCACCGCCTGGGCGCTGCGCCACCTGGAGCGGGCCAGTGCCCAGACCGCGCAGCAGGATGCGCGTGCGCTGGCCGCATCGGTGGCCCAGGTCGCGGCGCAGCAGCTGGCACGCGCGCTGCGGTTCGGCATCCCCCTGCAGGAACTGCCGGGCTTGCCATCGTACCTGCAGGCCGCACTGGACGGGCAGCCGGCCCTGGCCGGCATGGGCATCCAGTTGCCCGATGGCGCGACCCTGCATGCGGTGGGGCGGCAAGCCGGTGCGACCGCACCCGATGTGCAGGTGCCCATCATTGACCCGGGCAGGGCCGGTGGGGTGCAGGGGGGCTTCGTCTGGGTGCGCACCGATGCGCGCAATGGCGCCAGCCTGCAGCGGGCGCGCTGGCAGGCCTGGCTGGGCCTGCTCCTCATTGCTCTCCTGGCCGCCGCCGTGGCGGCGCTCAGCATCGGCCGCCGGCTCGAGCGCCAGCGCCGCCTGCTGTGGCAGCACCTGGCCGGGCAGGGCGCGGCGCCGCTGCAGGCCACCCAGCTCGGCCTGAGCGTGGCGCACGGGCCGCTGGCGCTGCTGCACGCGCTGGCCCAAGGCGAGCAGACACTGCGCGCGCAACGCCAGGCGCTGGATGCCGACGCGCAGGAGCTGCTGTCCGTCGACTTTGACGGCCAGCTCCGCCCCCGCGTCGAGCGCATCCGCCAGCAGGCGCAGGAGGTCTGACATGCTGCTGCGCACCCGACTGACCTGGATGGTGCTGCTTGGGCTGGTGCTCATGGTCGCGGTGCTGGGCGGGGCCGGCCTGTTGCGCGAGCAGTTGCTGGCGCAGCGCCTGGCGCGCGCGCTGCAGGCGGCCCAGGCGCACGCCTGGGGGCAGGCGCTTGATGCCCAGCAGGACGCACTGCGGCGCCTGTCGGACGAGCTGGTGCAGCAGCCCGGCTTCCTGCAGGCCGCGCAGGATCGCGACGCGCAGGCGCTGCACGAGGTGCTGACCAGCGCCGACGCGGTGCCCGCCCCGGGCGCCGCCGTGCAGCTGCTGGCCCTGTGGTCCGGCAGCCGCAATCCGCTGACCCTGGGCCAGGACGTATCACGCCCGGTGCTGGGCCGCGAAAACCTGGAGCGTGCCCTGAGCGGACAGGCCGTCGGTGGTTTGCGCACCGTGGGCGATGGGCGCGCGCTGGTGTTCGTGGCGCAGCGCCTGCTCATCGCCGAACGTGCCATCGTTCTGGTGCTGGCGCGCGACACCGGTGCCCTGCTGCACTCCCTGCGGGAAAAAACCGCTGCGCACGCCAGCCTGCTGGATCTGCGCGGTCGCTTGCTGGCCAGCACCGAGCCGGACCTGTGGCAGGCGGCAGCCGGCCAAGTGGCACTGCGCGTGGCGCAGCAGCGCGACCTGGCGGTACAAGGCCTGCACTATTCGGCCGTCAGCCTGCCGGTGCGAGACGCCAGCAACAACGCCATCGGCACCGTGGTCACGCTGACCGAGCACGGCGCCGAAGCCCAGGCCGGACGCTTCCTGGGCTGGCTGGCGCTGGGCAGTGCGGCGGCCCTGCTGCTGGCCATCGGCCTGGGGCTCAACCTCTACCTGCGCCGCCGCCTGCGCCCGCTGGAGCAGGCCATAGGCGCGCTGCAGGCGCTGGCGCAGGGTGATACGCAGGTCAGCGTGCCGCAGCACAGCGACGACGAAATCGGCCGCATCGCCAGCGCCATCGAGCACTTCCGCGCCACCGTGCAGGAGCTGCTGGCGGCGCGCGCCCTGCGCGAGCGCGTGCGCCGGCGGCAGGAGGGCCTGCTGCGCACACGCTTGCAGGAACTGGCGCAGGCCACGCACCAGTCGCTGGCCCTGAGCCCCAGCCAGAGCGAGCAGGACCAGCTGCGCCAGCTGGCGCGGGTCATGAACGAGCTGGGCGCGCGCCTGATCGACCAGCACCGGCGCCTCAGCGGCATGGTGCAGGAGCTGCGCGAGGCGCTGATCGGCAAGGAGCGCCTGGCCGGCCTGGAGCAGGAGCTGCAGATTGCCGCGCAGGTGCAGCTCAGCATCCTGCCGCGGCATCCGCCGCAGGACGCACGCCTTGCGCTGCACAGCCACATCACGCCGGCGCGCGAGGTGGGGGGCGACTTCTACGACTACTTCCTCGTCAGCCCGGACCACCTGGGTTTCGTCATTGCCGACGTTTCCGGCAAGGGCGTACCGGCGGCGCTGTTCATGACCATAGCGCGCACCCTGCTCAAGGCCACGGCGCAGTTCATCCTCGAGCCCACGCCGTGCATCGAGCAGCTCAACCGGCTGCTGGCGGCCGAGAACGAGCAGATGATGTTTGTCACCCTGTTCTACGGCGTGCTCGATTTGCGCAGAGGCACCGTGGACTACGTCAATGCCGGCCACAACCCGCCCTATGTGCTGCGCTGCGGCGGCCGGCCCCAACTCCTGCCGCGCACCGGCGGCATGGCCGTTGCCGTGCTGGAGGATGCGCCCTACGCCAGCGCGCGGCTGAAGCTGGAGCCCGGCATGATGCTGTTTTTGTACACCGATGGCGTCACCGAGGCCATGGACGCCACGCGCCAGGAATACGGTGACGCGCGCCTGCTGGATGTGCTGGGTGGTTTTGCGGCGCCCGGGCGGACCAGCCCGCAGGCGCTCACCCAGGCCGTGGTGGCCAGCGTGCACGCCTTTGAAGATGGCGCACCCCAGGCCGACGACATCACCTGCTTGGCGCTGCGCTGGGAGGGATCGGCCTGAGTCCAGGCCGGCTGTTGGCAAAGGCGGTCACGCACCATGGCGAGACGGCCGTGCTTCGTGATACGTTTGACCAACAAGGCTCGACTGTAGGGCGTCAATCTGGCATTCTTGTGGTTGTTCATCCGGGTTCTCCTGAAGGCTGTTTGGGTTCACAGCTTCAGTGTGGACTTACCCCCATTGTGCGGACAGGTATGGGCTTGATATTCAAGCCCTGGCGGCAGAGTTATCCACCGGCGGCGTGGCGCCCGCCACGCAAACGC
>JALOAS010000093.1 GCA_023228705.1 Ottowia sp.
TGGCGCCAAGCGCCATCGCCGCGAGCTGGTGCCCGAGGCAGATGCCGAAGGTGGGCGTGCCGCTGGCGACGATCTCGCGCGCCGCGGCAATGGCATGCCCGGTGGCGCCGGGGTCGCCCGGGCCGTTGGACAGCAGCACGCCGTCGGGCCGCAGCGCCAGCACGTCCGCCGCCGGCGTCTGCGCCGGCACCACCGTGACCGCGCAGCCGCGCTCGGCCAGGAGCCGCAGGATGTTGCGCTTGATGCCGAAATCGTACGCCACGACCCGGAAGCCGGGATCGGTTTGCTGACCGTATCCCGAGCCCGGCTTCCACGCGGTCTCGGTCCACGCCTGCGGCACGCGGGTCGACACCACGCGCGCCAGGTCGCGCCCGGACATGGCCGGCGCGGCCCGCGCCACCCGCACCGCGGCGTCCCGGCGCGCCTTGCTGGCGGCCTCGCCCGGCTGCAGCCCGACGATGACGCCGTTTTGCGCACCCCGCTCGCGCAGCAGGCGCGTGAGCTGGCGCGTGTCGACGCCGGCGATGGCGACGATGCCGGCGGCGGCCAGCCAATGGCCCAGGCCCTGCTCGCCGCGGTGGTTGCTCCAGCGTGGCGGCAGGTCGCGGATCACCAGGCCAGCGGCCTGGATGCGGCCGGATTCCACGTCCTCGGCGTTGATGCCGCAGTTGCCCACGTGCGGCACCGTCAGCGTCACGATCTGCTGGCAGTAGCTGGGGTCGGTGAGGATTTCCTGGTAGCCGGTCATGGCGGTGTTGAACACCACCTCGCCCACCGCCTGGCCGGCGTGGCCCATGGACTGGCCGACGAAGACGTGGCCGTCAGCGAGCGCCAGGATGGCTGCCGGGAAGTCTTCGGCAAGGAAGGGGAGCATGGGAATTCCTTCGGCAGGGGCGGGTGCCCGTCGCTGCGGTGCTGGCGGAGCCGGCTGGCCGCGCGCCGCTGGGGCAGGTCGGGGCATGCGGGCGAATGGTTCACACCCGGGAGGATCGCCGGAGCGGGCATGGGTGCCGGTTTTCCGAGCGCTCAGATCGAGTAGTACATCTGGTATTCAAGCGGGTGCGTTGCGGCGCGGAACGCCGTGACCTCCTTCATCTTGAGCGCGATGTAGGCGTCGATGAAGTCGTCGCTCATGACGTCGCCGGCAATGAGAAAGGCGCGGTCCCTGTCCAGCGCCTCCAGCGCGCGGTCCAGCGACGCGCACACCTGCGGGATGTCGCGCTCCTCCTCGGGCGGCAGGTCGTACAGGTCCTTCTCCATGGGCTCGCCCGGGTCTGCCTTGTCCAGGATGCCGTCCAGCCCCGCCATCAGCAGCGCCGTGAACGTCAGGTAGCCGGAATTCATGGCATCGGGGAAGCGCACTTCGATGCGCCGGGCCCTGGGGTCGATGACGTGCGGGATGCGGCACGATGCCGAGCGGTTGCGCGCCGAGTAGGCCAGCATCACCGGCGCCTCGAATCCGGGTACCAGGCGCTTGTATGAATTGGTGGTCGAGTTGCTGAACGCGTTGATGGCGTGGGCGTGCCTGAAAATGCCGCCGATGTAGTGCAGCGCCAGCCGCGACAGACCGCCGTACAGGTTGCCCGTGAACAGGTTGGTGCCGTCCCTTGCAAGCGACTGGTGCACGTGCATTCCCGAGCCGTTGTCGCCGACCAGGGGCTTGGGCATGAAGGTTGCGGTCTTGCCGGCCGCGTGTGCGACGTTGCGCACCACGTACTTGAAGTTCTGCAACTGGTCCGCCTTGGCCAGCAGCGTGTCGAAGCGCACGCCGATCTCGCACTGGCCCGCGTTGGCCACCTCGTGGTGGTGCACCTCGACGTGCAGCCCGATCTGGCGCAGCGCCATGCCCATGCGGGCGCGCAGGTCCGCGAGCGAATCCACCGGCGGCAGCGGGAAGTAGCCGCCCTTGACGGCGGGCCGGTGGCCGCGGTTGCCGGCGTCGTACTCGTGGCTGGAACTCCATGCGGCTTCCCCGGAGCGGATCTCGTAGGAGGCCCGGCCCATGTCGTTGCGCCACAGCGCTTCGTCGAAGACAAAGAACTCCGGCTCGGGCCCGAACAGCGCGGCGTCGCCCACGCCGCTTGCCCGCAGGTGCGCCTCGGCGCGGCGGGCGATGGAGCGCGGGTCGCGCTTGTACGCCTGCAGGGTTGCCGGCTCGAGCACGTCGCACACCAGGTTGAGCTGCCTGTGCTCGGCAAAGGGGTCCATGAAGGCGGTGGCCGGGTCCGGCAGCAGCACCATGTCCGATTCCTGGATGCCCTTCCAGCCCGCGATGGACGAGCCGTCGAACATTTTGCCCCGGTCAAAGAGATCCGGCCCGGTCGCGTCGGCGGGGAAGTCCATGTGGTGCTGGACGCCGCGCATGTCGGTGAAGCGCAGGTCGACGAACTCTATGTGCTCTTGCTGGATGGTCTCCAGGACTTGCTCGGGGGTCATGGTCGTGCCCGGTTGGAAAGCAGTCGGCAGCGTGGGCGCCCGCTTCCAAGCGAAGAACTCGAAAAACCCGCCGGCGTGGCACCGCCGTGACAGCCAAAAATTATGCGCGCAAAAAGACCGTTCGTGTTGTGGAATTGGGCGGTTTTGTCGCGGCAGGCGCGCGCACGGGCCGTGCAGGGCAGGCAGGTTCCGGCAGACGCCCGCAAAAAAATAGGGTCAAACCGTTGATTTTTTGCCGCGATGCGCGCAAGATAAAAAGTTCGCTCACTTTTTGATGGAGCGATCATGGCAATCAAGCATCCGCCGGGCCTTTACGATCCGCAATTCGAGCACGACGCCTGCGGCGTCGGCTTCGTGGCGCACGTCAAGGGGCGCAAGAGCCACGACATCGTCGCCAAGGGCCTGCAGATCCTGCGCAACCTCACGCACCGCGGCGCCGTGGGCGCCGACCCGCTGATGGGCGACGGGGCGGGCATCCTGATCCAGATTCCCGATGCGCTGTACCGCGCGGAGCTGGCGGCGGCCGGCGTTGCCCTGCCACCGCCGGGTGAATACGGCGTGGGCATGATCTTCCTGCCGCGCGAGCCGGCAGCGCGCATTGCCTGCGAGCAGGAGCTGGAGCGCAAGGTGCGCGCGGCCGGGCAGGTGCTGCTGGGCTGGCGCGACGTGCCGGTGGACGACGGCGTGCAGATGTCGCCCGCGGTGCGCGCGCGCGAGCCGGTGATGCGGCAGATCTTCATAGGTCGCGGCGCCGACGTCATGGTGCCCGACGCGCTGGAGCGCAAGCTCTACGTCATCCGCAAGACTGCGAGCCACGCCATCCTGGCGCTGGGGCTCAGGCACGGGGTCGACTACTTCGTTTCGTCCATGTCCACGCGCACGGTGGTCTACAAGGGCCTGCTGCTGGCGGGGCAGCTCGGGCGCTACTACCGGGACCTGGCCGATGCGCGCACGGTCTCGGCGCTGGCCATGGTGCACCAGCGCTTCTCGACCAACACCTTCCCTTCCTGGGAGCTGGCGCACCCGTACCGCATGATCGCGCACAACGGCGAGATCAACACCGTGCGCGGCAACGTCAACTGGATCAACGCGCGCACGCAGGCAATTGCATCGCCGGTGCTGGGCGAGGATCTGCACCAGCTCTGGCCGCTCGTCTACCCGGGGCAGTCGGACACCGCGTCCTTCGACAACTGCCTGGAGCTGCTCACCATGGCGGGCTACCCGCTGGCGCAGGCCATGATGATGATGATCCCCGAGGCCTGGGAGCAGGACGCGCTGATGGACGCGGGGCTGCGCGCGTTCTATGAATACCACGCGGCCATGATGGAGCCGTGGGATGGGCCCGCGGCCATCGCGTTCACCGACGGCCGCCAGATTGGCGCCATGCTCGACCGCAATGGCCTGCGCCCGGCGCGCTACCTGATCACCGACGACGACCTGGTCGTGCTGGCGTCCGAGGCGGGCGTGCTGCCCATTGCGCCGGAGCGCATCGTCCGCAAGTGGCGGCTGCAGCCGGGCCGGATGCTGCTCATGGACCTGGAGGCCGGGTGCGTCGTCGACGACCAGGCGCTGAAGGAGCAGCTCGCGGCCGCGCGACCGTACCAGCGCTGGATAGAGCACATCAACGTGCACCTGGCCGACCTCCCCGAGCCCGAGCCTGCGGCGCCCGAGCCCGGCGGCGCCGAGCTGCTGCAGCGCCAGCAGGCGTTTGGCTACAGCAAGGAGGACCTGAAGTTCCAGCTGCTGCCCATGGCCGAGCACGGGCAGGAGGCGCTGGGATCCATGGGCGATGACACGCCCATGGCGGTGCTCTCGAGCCGGAGCAAGTCGATGTACGACTACTTCCGGCAGGGGTTCGCGCAGGTGACCAACCCGCCCATAGACCCCATCCGCGAGCAGCTGGTGATGTCGCTCACCTCTTTCATCGGACCCAAGCCCAACCTGCTCGACATCAACAACGTCAATCCGCCGCTGCGGCTGGAGGTGTCGCAGCCCGTGCTCGGGCTGGCCGACATGGCGCGGCTGCGCGACATTGCACGCTCCTCGCGCGGACGCTTCCGCGGGCACGAGATAGACATCAGCTACCCGGCGACGTGGGGCAGCGCGGCCATCGAAGCGCGGCTGGCCGCGCTGTGCGCCGAGGCGGTGGACGCCATAGAGCAGGGCCACAACATCCTCATCGTCTCGGATCGCCACGCCGACCACGAGCGCGTGGCCATCCCCGCGCTGCTGGCCACGTCCGCCATTCACCACCACCTGGTCGCGCGCGGACTGCGCACCTCGACCGGGCTGGTGGTGGAGACGGGCTCGGCGCGCGAGGTGCATCACTTTGCGCTGCTCGCGGGCTACGGCGCCGAGGCCGTGCACCCCTACCTGGCGCTGCAGACACTGGCGCACGAATACGCGGATGCGCCGCGGGGCATCACGGTGGAGCGGGCCTGCGCCAACTACGTCCACGCCCTGGGCAAGGGCTTGCACAAGGTCATGTCCAAGATGGGCATTTCCACCTACATGTCGTACACCGGGGCACAGGTCTTCGAGGCCGTGGGCCTTGCGCGCGCGCTGGTCGACAGGTACTTTCCCGGCACCATCAGCAACGTCGAGGGCATGGGGCTGTTCGAGCTGGCGGAAGAGGCGCTGCGCTGGCACCGGGCCGCGTGGAGCGCGCAGGACCCGGTGCTGCGCGACGCGCTGGAGGACGGCGGCGAATACGCCTGGCGCGTGCGGGGCGAGGAGCACATGTGGACACCCGACGCCATCGCCAGGCTGCAGCACGCCACGCGCGCCAACAATGCCAGCACCTACCAGGAGTACGCACAGATCATCAACGACCAGACGCGGCGCCACATGACGCTGCGCGGGCTGTTCACGTTCCGGATCGATCCGGCGCGCTCGATTCCGCTGCAGGAGGTGGAGCCGGCGACGCAGATCGTGCAGCGCTTTGCCACCGGCGCCATGTCGCTGGGCTCCATCTCGACCGAGGCGCACACCACGCTGGCGCTGGCCATGAACCGGCTGGGCGGCAAGTCCAACACCGGCGAGGGCGGCGAGGACCCCAGGCGCTACCAGGCCGAGATGCGCGGCGAGCCGTTCAAGGCCGGTGACACGCTGGCCAGCGTCCTGGGCGCCGACGCCGGCGTGCAGGCCGACATCCCGCTGCGGCCCGGTGATTCGCTGCGCTCGCGCATCAAGCAGGTGGCCTCGGCGCGCTTTGGCGTGACCGCGGCGTACCTGAACTCGGCCGACCAGATCCAGATCAAGATGGCGCAGGGCGCCAAGCCGGGCGAGGGCGGCCAGCTGCCCGGCCACAAGGTCACCGACTACATTGCCAGCCTGCGCTTCTCGGTGCCGGGGGTGGGGCTGATCTCGCCGCCGCCGCACCACGACATCTATTCCATAGAGGACCTGGCGCAGCTCATCCATGACCTCAAGAGCTGCAACCCGCGTGCCGCCATCTCGGTCAAGCTGGTGTCCGAGATCGGCGTCGGCACGGTGGCCGCGGGCGTTGCCAAGTGCAAGGCCGACCACGTGGTGATTGCCGGGCACGACGGCGGCACCGGCGCGTCGCCCTGGTCGTCTATCCGGCGCGCGGGCACGCCGTGGGAGCTGGGGCTGGCCGAGACGCAGCAGACGCTGGTGCTCAAGCACCTGCGCGGGCGCATCCGCGTGCAGGTCGATGGCCAGATCAAGACCGGCCGCGACGTGGTGACCGCCGCGCTGCTGGGCGCCGACGAGTGCGGCTTTGCCACCGCGCCGCTGGTGGTGGAGGGCTGCATCCAGGTGCGCAAGGGCCACCTCAACACCTGCCCGGTGGGCATTGCCACGCAGGACCCGGTGCTGCGCAGGCGCTTCACCGGCCAGCCCGAGCACGTGGTGAACTACTTCATGTTCGTGGCCGAGGAGGTGCGCCAGATCATGGCGCAGCTGGGCGTGCGCCGGTTCGACGAGCTGGTCGGTCGCGCCGACCTGCTCGACGTGCGCGCCGGCATCGCGCACTGGAAGGCGCGCGGGCTGGATTTCTCGCGCATCTTCCAGGTGCCGGTCGCGCCCGCTGGCGTGGCCAGGCGCCACTGCGAGGTGCAGGACCACGCGCTCGACGACGCGCTGGACCACGTACTCATCCAGAAGTCGGCGGCGGCGCTGGACCGCCTGGAGAAGACGCGCTTCAGCGTCTCGGTTCACAACGGCCACCGTGCCGTGGGCGCCATGCTGTCGGGGGAAATTGCGCGCCGCCACGGCCACGCCGGCCTGCCCGACGGCACGCTGCACATCGCGCTGCAGGGCAGCGCAGGGCAGAGCCTTGGCGCCTTCCTCGCGCACGGCGTCACGCTGGAGCTCAGCGGCGAGAGCAACGACTACGTGGGCAAGGGCCTGTCCGGCGGCCGCATCATCGTGCGCCCACCGCAGGGATTTCGCGGCTTCGGTCCCGACCACATCATCGTCGGCAACACCGTGCTCTACGGTGCCATCGAGGGGGAGGCCTACTTCAGCGGCGTTGCCGGCGAGCGCTTTGCCGTGCGCAACTCGGGCGCGCGTGCCGTGGTCGAGGGCGTGGGCGACCACGGCTGCGAGTACATGACCGGCGGCACCGTCGTGGTGCTGGGCGATACCGGCCGCAACTTTGCCGCCGGCATGTCCGGCGGCGTGGCCTACGTCTACGACCCGCAGCAGCGCCTTGCGCGCCGGTGCAACACGGCGGGCGTCGCGCTCGAGCCCGTGCTGGCGCGGGCCAGGCAGGAGGCAACCGTTCCGCGCGGCAGCTGGCACCTGCCCCGGCGCGGTGCCCAGCCTGCGCCGGACGAAGCCATCCTGTGCGAGCTGCTGGAGGCCCACGCCCGTGCCACCGGCAGCCTGCTCGCGCGCGAGCTGCTGCAGGGCTGGGCTGCAGCGCGCGAACTGTTCGTCAAGGTCATGCCGCACGAGTACCGGCGCGCGCTCATGGCCACTGCGGGGACGCGCATCGCCTCGCCTGCCGCTGCGCCGGCGGCCTGAAGGAGCACGCACCATGGGCAGGATCACCGGCTTTCTCGAATTCCAGCGCCTGCAAGAGCCGCACCAGGCGCCGCGCGAGCGCAAGCTGCATTGGCATGAATTCATCGAGCACCTGGACGACGAAAACGCCCAGGTGCAGGCGGCGCGCTGCATGGACTGCGGCGTCCCGTTCTGCCAGCACGGCTGCCCGGTGGACAACATCATCCCGGACTGGAACGGGCTGGTCTGCGAAGCCGACTGGAAGCGGGCGCTGGATTCGCTGCTCTCGACCAACAATTTCCCCGAATTCACCGGCCGCATCTGCCCGGCACCGTGCGAGGCGGCATGCACGCTGGGCATAGGCAGCGACCCGGTGGGAATCAAGTCGCTGGAGCGCAAGATCGTAGACAAGGGCTGGGAGCAGGGCTGGGTGGTGCCGCAGCCGCCCGAGCACCCGAGCGGCCAGTGCGTGGCGGTGGTCGGCTCCGGCCCGGCGGGGCTGGCCTGCGCGCAGCAGCTCGCGCGTGCCGGGCACCGCGTCACGGTGTTCGAGAAGAACAACCGGGCCGGCGGCCTGCTGCGCTACGGCATCCCGGACTTCAAGCTGGAAAAGCACCACATCCACCGGCGCACCAGCCAGATGCAGGCCGAGGGCGTGGTTTTCCGCTGCAACGTCGCCGTGGGCCTGCAATGGCCGGGCGCAACGACCCTTGCACCCGAGGACCTGCTGGCCGAATTCGACGCCGTGGTGCTCGCCGGCGGCTGCGAGACGCCGCGCGACCTGCGCATCCCGGGACGCGAGCTGGCGGGCGTGCACTTTGCGCTGGACTATCTGCCGCAGCAGAACCACCTGAACGCCGGCGACCCGGTGCCGGACCCCATCCTCGCCGCCGGCGAGCCGGTGGTCGTCATAGGCGGCGGCGACACCGGCTCGGATTGCGTGGGCACCGCGAACCGGCAGCGCGCGGCCAGCGTGACGCAATTCGAGCTGCTGCCCATGCCGCCCGAGCACGAGGACAAGGCACTGACCTGGCCCTACTGGCCGCTCAAGCTGCGCACTTCCAGCTCGCACGAGGAGGGCTGCCGGCGCGACTGGGCGGTCGGCACCAAGCGCTTCAACGGCGACGGCCGCGGCCACGTGGCCAGCCTCACCGCAGCGCGGCTGCGGCGCGAGCAGGGCCGGATGGTGGAAATCCCCGGCTCCGACTTTGACGTGCCCGCGCGCCTGGTGCTGCTTGCCATGGGGTTCGTCGCGCCGCGCCAGGACATGCTCGACGCCTTTGGCGTCGCGCGCGATGCGCGCGGCAACGCCAGGGCAGGCGACGGCATCATCGACGGCTACCGCACCAGCGTCGACAAGGTCTTTGCCGCCGGCGACATGCGCCGCGGCCAGTCGCTGGTGGTCTGGGGCATACGCGAGGGCCGCCAGTGCGCACGCGCGGTGGACGAATACCTGATGGGGTACAGCGAGTTGCCGCGCTGACGCGCTCGGCCGCCCCAAGCGCCATGATCAAAATCAACGAGAACTACCTGAAGCTTGAAGCGGATTATCTGTTTGCCAGCGTCGCCTCGCGCGTGCGCGAGTTCGAGCAGAAGAATCCCGGGCGCGAGCTGGTCTGGATGGGCATAGGCGACGTGACGCAGCCGCTGCCGCCGGCCTGCATCGTCGCGTTTCACCGGGCCGTGGCCGAGCTGGCGCAACGCCAGAGCTTCCGCGGCTACGGCCCGTCGGCGGGCTACGGCTTCCTGCGCGAGGCCATCGCCAGGCACGACTTCCAGGCGCGCGGCGCCGACATCTCGGCCGACGAGGTCTTCGTGAGCGACGGTGCCAAGTGCGACAGCGCCAACGTGCAGGAGCTCTTCGCGCGCGAGCTGCGCCTGGCCATCCCCGACCCGGTGTACCCCGTGTACCTGGAGAGCAACGTCATGGCCGGGCGCACCGGGGTGGCGCGCGACGGGCGCTACGAGGGCGTCACCTACCTGGAAGCCACGCCGGCCAACGGCTACGTGCCGGACCTGCCCGCAGCGCCGGTGGACCTGATCTACCTGTGCTTCCCGAACAATCCAACCGGCGCCACCGCAACGCGCGAGCAGCTCGGCAACTGGGTGGACTGGGCCCGTGCCAACCGGGCGCTGATCCTGTTCGACGCCGCCTATGAATCCTACATCCGCGATCCGGACCTGCCGCACTCCATCTATGAGATCCCGGGTGCGCAGCAGGTTGCGATCGAGTTCCGCAGCTACTCCAAGAGCGCGGGGTTCACCGGCGTGCGCTGCGCCTACACCGTGGTCCCGGCGGCCTGCACGGCGTACACGGCGGACGGCGCGCCCGTTGCGCTGCGCGAGCTCTGGCGCCGCCGGCAGGACACCAAGTCCAACGGGGTCTCGTACCCGGTGCAGCGAGCCGCCGAAGCGCTGTACGGCGCCGAGGGCCAGCGCCAGGTGCGCGCGCTGACCGATGGCTACCTGGCCAACGCCGCCTGTGCCCTTGACGCGCTGGGCCGGCTGGGGTACCGCTGCAGCGGCGGCAGCAACTCACCGTACATCTGGCTGCAGGTCGAAGGCGACTCCTGGACTTTTTTTGATCGCCTGCTGCAGCGCCATGGCGTCGTGTGCACGCCCGGCGCGGGTTTCGGCCGCTGCGGCGAGCACCACGTGCGCCTGAGCGCGTTCAGCAGCCTGGCGCACACCCGGGAAGCCATGCGCCGAATGGCCGGAATGCACTGAAAGCGGCGCCCCAGCCCACCAGAACCACGGCCCCGCCATGCCGATGCCTCCAGGATTCCGCACGCGCCTGCTGCCCATGCTCGAGGACGTTGCGAACCAGTTCGCAACGCCGTTCCACATCTACGACGAAGCCGGCATCCGCGACACCGTGCAGGGGCTGAACGCCGCGTTTTCCGGCGTTCCGTGGTTCCGCGAGTACTTCGCGGTCAAGGCCCTGCCCAACCCGCGCATCCTCGGCATCATGAAGGACCTGGGGCTGGGCTTTGACTGCAGCTCGATTGCCGAGCTCGTGCTTGCCCGGCGCGCCGGCGCCCGGGGCGAGGACATCCTGTTCACCTCCAACAACACCTCGCAGGACGAATTCGCCGCCGCTGCGGCCGACGGCGGCTGCATCCTCAACCTGGACGACGTCAGCCTGCTGGCCAAGGTGCCCCGGCTGCCCGAGCTGGTCTGCTTCCGCTACAACCCGGGCGCCGCGCGGCGCGGCAACGCCATCATCGGCGCGCCGGAGCAGGCCAAGTTCGGCGTGGCCGACAGCCAGATCCTGGACGCTTTCCGTGCCGCCCAGGCGCGCGGCGCCAGGCGCTTTGGCCTGCACTGCATGCTGGCGTCCAACGAGCGCGATGCCGACGCCCTGGTCCAGACCGTTGCCATGCTGCTGGAGCTGGCCGAGGCCATGGGCCGGGCGCTGGACATCCGCCTTGATTTCATCAACATGGGCGGTGGGCTCGGCATCCCGTATCGGCCCGGGGACACGCGCTTTGACGTACCGAAGCTGGGCCGCGAGACGGCTCGCCTGCTCGCGGGCTTTGGCGCGCGCAACGCGTACCAGCCGCGGGTGTTCATGGAGAGCGGCCGCTACGTCACGGGTCCCAGCGGCGTGCTTGTCACGCGCGCGATCAACCGCAAGGACACCTACCGCAGCTACGTCGGCGTTGATGCGTGCATGTCGGCGCTGATGCGCCCGGGCATGTACGGCGCCTACCACCACGTCGAGGTGCTGGGCAAGCCAGCCGGCCCGGACGACAGGCCGGTGGACGTGGTCGGGTCGCTGTGCGAGAACAACGACAAGTTTGCCGAGCAGCGACCGCTGCCGCCCATTGCCGACGGCGACCTGCTCCTCATCCACGACACCGGCGCGCACGGCCACGCCATGGGCTTCGACTACAACGGGCGGCTGCGTCCGAAGGAGCTGCTGCTGCGCGGCGACGGCCGGGTCGAATTGATCCGGCGCGCGCAGTCGCTGGACGACTACTTTGCCACCCTGGACTTCCCGCCCCGGGTGGTTGCGCCGCAGCGGCGTGGCACACCATCGGTCCGAGGCGCTGCTGACGACGCCACCGCCGCATCCCGGCGCACGCTGACGGGAACCCCGCGGGGTTGAAATGCCCCGATCGAGGCAGTCGCCTCTGCCGCCCGTTTATTGCCCAGCCAGGGCAACAGGTCATCAGCACTGCGAGCGGTCGGCCGCCCAGCCCGCGCTCATCCCAGCAGCTCGCGCAGCAATTCATTGACGCGTGCCGGGTCGGCCTTGCCGCCGCTGGCCTTCATGACCTGGCCTACCAGCGCGTTCAGGGCCTTGTCCTTGCCCGCCCGGAATTGCGCGACGCTCTTGGCGTTGTCCGCGATCACTTGCTCGGCCATCTGCCGCAGCGCCTGGTCGTCGTGCGTTTGCCCGAGCCTGGACGCGGCGATGACGTCCGCCACCGTGCCGCCGTCCTGCCACAGCGCATCGAAGACCCGGCGCGCCGCTGCGTTGCTGATCGTGCCATCCTGGATGCGCGCGATCAGCTCGCCCAGCGTGCGCGCAGCCAGCGGCGCCTGCTCTATCGCGATGCCCTCGCTCCTCAGCCGGTGCGCCAGCACGCCGCGTATCCAGTTGCCCGCCAGCCCGGGCGCGCCGCAAGTGATGGCG
>JALOAS010000094.1 GCA_023228705.1 Ottowia sp.
GCGCTTGACCAGGTTCCAGAACATCACGCGCGACATGGCCGAGCCGCGCTTGCGGCCGGCGCTGGTGACGAACAGGTCCTCGCTCTGGCGCGGCCCCAGCAGCGCCGGGCGCCCGTCGTCCAGGTAGTGCTGCAGACGGTCTCCGGCGACTTCCCCAAAGGGAACCAGGCGCTCCTTGCCGCCCTTGCCCAGTACGCGCACGACGCCGTCGGCCAGGCTGACGTGAAAGGCCTTGAGCGCGACCAGCTCGCTCACGCGCAGGCCGCTGGCGTACATGAGCTCGAGCATGGCGCCGTCGCGCTGGCCCAGCGGCGTGCTGGCGTCCGGCGCAGCCAGCAGCGCCTCGACCTGCGCCTCGCTCAGCGTCATGGGCATGCGCATGGGCTGCCTGGCCGCCAGCAGGCGCAGCGTGGGGTCCGCGGTAATCATGTGCTCGCGCAGCGCCCAGCGGAAGAAGCGCTTGAGCACGGTGAGGCGGCGGTTGGCGGTGGTGGCGCGCGACGCCGCGCGGGCTGCAAAGTACGCTTGCAGGTGGTGCTCCTGCGTGGCCAGCAGGCCCACGCGCTCCTGCCTGTGCAGCCAGCGCGCGTACAGGGCCAGGTCGCTGCGGTACGCGGCCAGCGTGTTGGCCGACAAGCCTTCTTCCAGCCACAGCGCGTCGATGAAGGCATCGATGGCCGGGTCGGGCACCAGCGGGTCCGGGGGTATCATCCGTTGTCCTGCGCAAGCGCCCAGGCCACGTGCTCGCGGACCATGGCGCTGGGGTGCTCCTGGCGGGCCTGCAGCGCGGCGCGCAGTCCGCCAGCCTGCGGGTCGCCGGACGGCAGCGCCCGGAGTGCGTTGCCCAGCGCAATAGAGACGTTGCGCAGCCAGCGCTCGTGGCCGATGCGGCGCAGCGGATTGCCCTCGGTGCGCTTCAGGAATTCGGCCTCGCTCCAGGCAAAGAGTACGGCGAGGTCCGTGCCGCGCAGGCCGTCGCGCACGTCAAAATCGGGCAGTTCGCTGCGCTGCGCCCACTTGTTCCAGGGGCAGGCGATCTGGCAGTCGTCGCAGCCGTAGATGCGGTTGCCCATGAGCGGGCGCAGCGCTTCGTCTATGCTGCCGTGATGCTCTATGGTCAGGTACGAGATGCAGCGCCGGGCATCCACGACGCCGGGGGCGACGATGGCGCCGGTGGGACAGACGTCCATGCAGGCGGTGCAACTGCCGCAGTGGTTGGCCACCGGTTCGGTGGCCGGCAGCGCCAGATCAACGTAGATCTCGCCCAGGAAGAACATGGAGCCGGCCTCGCGCGAGAGGATGAGGCTGTGCTTGCCGCTCCAGCCCTGGCCGCTGCGCGCGGCCAGCTCGCCTTCCATCACCGGCGCCGAGTCGGAAAACACGCGGTGGCCAAACGGGCCAACGCGCTCGGCCAGCTTCTTTTGCAGCTTTTGCAGCCGCGAGCGCACGACCTTGTGATAATCACGGCCACGGGCATACACCGAGACCACGCCCTCGCGCGGGTTGCGCAGGCGCTGCCACTCAACCTGCTGCCAGTCGTGCGGCGTGTCGCGCGGCAGGTAGTTCATGCGCGCGGTGATGACGCTGACGGTGCCGGGAACCAGCTCGGCCGGACGCGTGCGCTTGCTGCCATGCCTGGCCATGTAGTCCATGGTGCCCTGGAACCCGGCAGCCAGCCAGCGGGCCAGGCCCGCCTCGGCCCGCGAGAGGTCCAGGTCCGATACGCCTATGTGCGCAAAGCCCAGTTCACGCCCCCAGGTTTGCAGCTCTCGCAGCAGCGCACGCGCATCAACGTCCACGGAGTCAACCTGCTTGCCCATTGCGCTTGAATCCAGATTTGGCATAGGGATGCGTCGCCATCAAAATGATGGGCGCTGCAAGTCCGATAAAACAAGAGAGATAAACAACCCGCCACCCCGAAACGCCGCGGTCAGCTGCTGAACCGGTGCCTGAGCCATGCAACAGTCAGATCATTTATTGTGGCGCAACGAGCAGGACACGGCCCGCTACGCGGCCAGGCTGGCGCGCCAGCCGGCGCTGCGGAACGCGCTGATCACGCTGCAGGGGGATTTTGGCGTGGGCAAGACCGCGTTTGTGCGGCATCTGCTGCGCGCGCTGGGCGTGACCGGCCCGGTCAAGAGCCCCACGTACGCCGTCGTGGAACCGCACGAGACACCCGATGGCCTGCCCATCTGGCATTTTGACTTCTACCGCTTCCAGGACCCGCATGAGCTGGAGGACGCAGGGCTGCGCGAGCTGCTGGCAGAAAATGGGCTGAAGCTGGCCGAATGGCCGGAACATGCCGGGCCGCTGCTGCCCACGGCTGACCTGGCGCTGGCGATTGAAATCACCGGCGACACCGAACGCCGGGTGACGGTGACTGCCGGTACCGACACCGGCTCTGCGATACTTTGCAACCTGAATCCATGAATCGCCCAACGATTTCATCGTCCAAACCGCGTACGCGCCGCCAGCTGCTGCAAAGCGGCAGCGCGCTGCTGCTCCTGCCTTGCCTGGGCACGGCGCATGCCGCAGGCATCGTGGCCGTGCGCGTCTGGCCGGCAGAGGAATACACGCGCGTGACCATCGAAGCCGACCGGCCACTCAACGCGCGTTTCCAGCTCGTCAAGTCACCTCCGCGGCTGGCCATAGACATCGATGATTTGCGGCTGGATTCAACGCTGCGCGAGGTCGTGGCCAAGGTCGAGGCCGACGACCCCAACATTGCCGGCGTGCGCGCCGGGCAGTACCAGCCGGACGTGGTGCGGCTGGTGTTTGACCTCAAGCACCGGATCAAGCCGGAGGTGTTTACGCTGCCGCCGGTGGCGGCCTACCAGCACCGCCTGATCTTTGACCTCTACCCGGCCAACCCGCCGGACCCGCTGGAGGAACTGATCGCGCAGCGCCTGCACGACCTGCGCGCCGGCGCCAACGCCGAAACCAGCACCAGTGCCAGCGCCTCGGCCGACGACGCCGACGTGCTCGGCGAGCTCATCGCACGCCAGATCGAGCGCGCCAGCGGCGCCACCGGGCCGGGCGGCGAGCGCAGCGCGGACGCGGGCGCAGGTGCGCCCGGACCCGTGCCCACGCCGGAGCACGGCAAGGTGGCGGGCGCCGGGACCAGCCGCCTCATCATCGTGGCGGTGGACCCCGGGCACGGCGGCGAAGACCCGGGCGCCATCGGCCCCCGCGGCACGCGCGAGAAAGACGTGGTGCTGCAGATTGCGCTCAAGCTGCGCGACCGCATCAACGGCAGCAGCGCCGCAGGCAACCCCATGCGCGCGTACATGACGCGCGACGCCGACTTCTTTGTACCGCTGGCCACGCGCGTGCAGAAGGCGCGGCGCGTGCAGGCGGACCTGTTCATCAGCATCCACGCCGATTCGTTCGTGCGGCCCAACGCCAGCGGCGCCAGCGTCTACGCGCTGTCCGAACGCGGCGCCAGCAGCACCACCGCACGCTGGCTGGCCGAGAGCGAAAACCAGTCCGACCGCATCGGCGGCGTCAACGTCACGGTGCAGGACGCGGCGATCCAGCGCGCGCTGCTGGACATGAGCACCACGGCGCAAATCCGCGACAGCATGAAGCTGGCCGGCGCGGTGCTCGGTCACATTGGCAGCGTGGGACGCCTGCACAAGACCACGGTCGAGCGCGCCAACTTTGCCGTGCTGCGCAACCCGGATGTGCCCAGCATCCTGGTGGAAACCGCGTTCATCAGCAATCCGTCCGAGGAAAGCAAGCTGCGCAGCGCCGCATACCAGAACCAGCTGGCCGACGCCATCATGAACGGCATCCGCAGATACTTTGCAGACAACCCGCCGCTGGCACGCAGCCGGCAGGTCTGAACGCCAACTCATCGCGGCGCAGCCGCAGAGGTCATGCGTCCGGCGTTGGGCGTTGGGCGTTGGACGTTGGACGTTGGACGTTGGCGCCCATGACGGATGATCTCGTCGCTGTGCGGCGGCAATGACTGCGGCTGCGCCGCCATGATTCATCATGAGCCGCCGCAGGCGGTCCTGCAAAATTCATTCATCAACGTCCAGCGACTGCCCGTAGGGCCAGGTAGCGCTGCTCGGCGCTCGGATCAGCAGCAATCTGCCGTGAAAGGACCTCCAGAATCAAGCGCAAGAAGACCGCCTTGAGCCCCAGGCGGACCACCGCCCGCAGCAGCCAGCGCATGTTGTCGCCTGCCGCACACAACACCGCATGGATGGCATCGCCTGTTTGCCCTTGGAGCCAGCACCTGTCCATGCGGTTGTCGCTCTTGAGGTGTCCGATGACGGGTTCAATCGGCGGCCAGCGCCGCAGATACTCTCGATGCTTGCTGGTCAGGCTCTTGAATTTGCCCCTGTGACAGATGTCGACTCCGGGATCGTCCCGGTCCACCCCACGCAAGCCCAGATCAGCGTGGACCTCCTTGACTTGCTTGCCCGTATCCTCCAGGAGGATGCACGTCTGCTCAAGTTGTGCAGCCAGGGTATGCCCGTCATGGGGGGGTTGCCGGGAAACGATCGGGCCCCGATGATGAGCCCGCCCTTGTGCGTAACGGCCACCGCCACCTTGACGCCGAACTCGCAGCGCCGCCTGGCTTTGCCCTTTGAGATGCACTCCACCTCCGGAGCGCGCAGCGCGTACGGCTTTTCCTTGCCCTTCCTGCCCTGTGCGAGGATGCGCCGCACCCAGGATAGGCGCTGGGCCAGTGCGGCCAGTGGATGTCGCAGGTCCATCATTTGGTCGATGCGAGCGCGAAAGAAGTCGTCGGTCATGAGGCAGAAACTCCCGGAAACTGGCCACCATTACAACAAATGCTGGGAGATCGAGACATCAGGATTTGCTCCAAATGCCAGTTTTCATGCAGGTCGTGGCAGTTTGCAGGGTGGGCCAAGGAAGCTGGGCAGACGCAACGGTTCACGTACTGCGGCAGACGCACCTCCCCGATGGTCCAGGGTGAACGGCCCGTCACCGCCCTCTTTGCCTTAAGGGACTTCAAACAACATGCAGCCGGGGAACTCGGCGCGATCTGCGCGCCCGGTTCATCTCGAACTTGATCGGACTGGCGGCAAAGAGGACAAACGGCATCGAGTGATCGCCGAACGGACCGCGCAAGGCCGAGGGCGTGTATTGACAAGTGAGGTGCG
This sequence comes from Ottowia sp., assembly GCA_023228705.1. Classification (GTDB taxonomy): domain Bacteria; phylum Pseudomonadota; class Gammaproteobacteria; order Burkholderiales; family Burkholderiaceae_C; genus Ottowia. The sequence goes on from JALOAS010000094.1 coordinate 5,139, forward strand.
ACGTGCGGTCGAGCTCCACGCTCTATCAGGGCGTTGCCGATCGCTGACACTGCCCCGCTGGCCGCGTCCACTGCGACGCCGGGTGGTCGTCTATCCACTGCAGGGCCATGTCAAATTCCGCCAGGAAGCGCGGACCGGCACCGTTCATGTCGTGCGCGACGCCGGGGACGTCCACGAGCCGGCACGGTGTGCGGGGGCCCAGCGTCTTGAGCCAACTGATGTCGTCCATGGGATCCAGCTGTGCCGCAAACTGCACCACCGCCAGACCCGCCAGTCCGGGGGCCAAGTCGGCCAGGGCGAAGGACCCCTGCCCCTGCGGCTCCTTGCCGAGCAGATCGGTCCGGGCAATGCCATAGCGACTGCGCTTTCCGGGCGCCGCCGCGAGGATGGCGCGCAATTGCGGGTCGCGATCGGGAGTGGCGCCGGCGGCCAGGGCCCACTCGGCCCCGGTGGACCAGCCCGTGTACCAGACCGGCGACGCTTGTGACAAGGCCGCGCGAGCCCTCGTTGCCTGCACCGCCGCCTGAAAAGCGCTCGCCAGGACGGCCTGGTCAAAAATTCCCCGCGAATCGGCAAATTTGCGGGTGTCAAAGCCGCCCACCACAAACCCCGCTGCTGCCGCGTGCTGCGCCACCGGCTCCTCCCACTGATCCGACCAGCCGCCATCGCCCGTGGCCACGATCAGTACGCCGCGCGCATGTTTTGCGGGGTAGTAGAGAACGTTGAATGTGCCTGAGGGCAAGGACACCGCCAGGGGCTCGGCCGTGGGACTGACATAGGTCCGGGGTCCCAGCACGTGCCATGCAAACCACGCCATGGGCACCAGCAGCACGAGCTGCAGCACCAGCACGGCGGTGCACAGGATCCTTTTCAGTCCGGCCATCGGTGCGGGGAATCTTGATGGGGGCGGGCGCGCCGTTCAACGTTGATCCGGTGTCCTGACCGTGTTCATGCTTCCCGGGGTCAATGGCACAGCGAACTCATGTCGGGACCCCGGCAGGGTTTGCTCGTGCGCCCTGCCGATCCGTTGATTGCCTGGTGCATTCGCTGCATGATAGTCGTTTCGGCCCGGCGCGCATCGTGGTCCAGTCGCGCAAGAGGCAGCGCAAGCTCCGCCAACGCGGGTGGCGTCAATTCACCGACTTGCAGCATCGACAGCATTCCTGGCGGGCAGCAGAAGCGACACCTGCACTCCGGTGGCCTCATGCAGCCTGCTCGGCCGCGTCGGCACCCCATTCCACCCAGTGACGCCGCCCTCGCTCCTGGCCAATTGCAAAGAACCTGCCCCCTGTTCTTGCGCACTGCTCTGCATGCCATACGCGCGCTTGGCGCAGCGCACAAGGCGCTGGACACCGGCTCAAAAAAGGCGAAAAATCAGGACCGTAACCCGGCCGCGCCCGGCCCGGTTTCACCGATGCGCCAGATGCCCGCCGCAACCGAGCCTTCTGCCGCGCACCTGCTCGTGCTCGGCGCGGTTGGGGTGGTGTTTGGCGACTTGGGCACCAGCCCGCTCTACACGCTGCAGGAAGTGTTCAGCCCGGCTTACGGGCTGGCGGTCACGCGGGCGTCGGTGCTGGGCGTGTTGTCGCTGATTTTCTGGGCGCTGGTGCTGGTGGTGTGCATCAAGTACGTGGTGCTGATGATGCGCGCCGACAACGATGGCGAGGGCGGCATCGTGGCCTTGCTGGCGCTGGCGCGGCACGCGGTCGATGAATCGCCCCGGCGGTGCGCGGCGGTGGCCCTGCTCGGCATTTTTGGCGCGGCGCTGTTCTATGGCGACGGCGTCATCACGCCGGCGATTTCCGTGCTGTCGGCGGTTGAGGGACTGCACCTCATCAGTCCCGCGCTGGGGCGCTTCGTCCTGCCCACCAGTGTTGCCATCCTGCTGGCGCTGTTTGCGCTGCAAAGATATGGCAGCACGCGCGTGAGCGCGTTGTTTGCACCCATCATGTGCCTGTGGTTTGTGGCGATTGCAGCATTGGGCGCGGCCATGATCGTGCGCAGGCCGGCGGTGCTGCTGGCGCTCAACCCGGTTTACGGCTGGCAGTTCTTTGCCGCGCATGGCATGGCGGCCTTTGTGGCGCTGGGTGGCGTGGTACTGGCGCTCACCGGTGCCGAGGCGCTTTACGCCGACATGGGCCATTTCGGCAAGCGGCCGATCCGGCTGGCCTGGCTGGTGTTTGTCTTCCCGGCGCTGCTGCTCAACTATTTTGGCCAGGGCGCCCTGCTGCTGAACCAACCCGCGGCCAGCGTCGGCCCCTTTTACCAGCTGGTGCCACGCGCCCTGCTGATTCCCATGGTGGTGCTGGCCGCGCTGGCAACAGTGATTGCCTCGCAAGCGGTGATCTCCGGTGCGTTTTCCATGACCCACGGCGCCATGCGCCTGGGCTACTTTCCGCGTGTGCGCATGGTGCACACATCAACGCGGGTCACCGGGCAGGTCTTTGTGCCCTGGATCAACGGCGCCCTGCTGCTGGTGCTGGCGGCCGTCCTGGGCTTTCGCTCATCAGACCGGCTGGGCGGCGCCTATGGTGTGGCCGTCACCGGCACCATGATTGCCACCACCACGCTGCTGCTGGTGGTGGCGCGCTACCGGTGACGCTGGTCCCTCGCGCTGGTGCTGGCCGTGGGCCTGCCCCTGCTGCTCCTGGACGGCGCGTTTTTCAGCGCCAACCTGCTCAAGATACGCAACGGTGGCTGGTTTCCGCTGCTGCTGGGCGTGCTCATCTTCACCGTCATGACGACCTGGCATCGGGGCCGCAGGCTGGTGCGCCGGCAGGCACAGCGCGACACCCCAACGATGGATGACTTCCTGATCGGGCTTTCGCGGAATCCGCCGCGCGTCGTCGCGGGGACGGCCGTGTTCCTGTCCGCACACGCCGGCACGGCACCGCCGGCGCTGCGGCTGGGGCTGCGGAGCTTTGGCGCCGTGCACCAGTGCAACATCATCGTTCGCGCTCGGACACTGGACGTGCCGTTTGTCGATCCCGCAAGTTGCGCAAGCTGGGAACAATTGAGCGCATCGTTCTACACGGCAACGCTGCGCTTTGGCTACATGCAGGCGCCTGATATTCCCGCAGCGCTGGCGCGCACGGCGCCGCCGAGCCTGGGGCTGGATATCTCCAGCGTCACCTATTTCCTGTCGGACCAGCCCATTTTTGTGACCCGGCGCCTGGGACTGGCGCTGTGGCGCGAGCGGCTGTTTGCCTTCTTGTCGCGCAATGCGCCCTCCATGCTCGGAACTTACCGTCTGCCACCCGCGCAAGTCGTCGAAATGAATACGCCGCGCGAAATCTGAGACAGGCCGTGGCCGGCGCAACGGCCAGCGGGGACAACACGATAAATAAACCGAGGCTGTGTCAGCGCAGCCAGCCTGGACAAGCAGGCGACCGACCCGATCTGCCCGTCAACGGCCCGGGCGCACTGCACGCTGGCATTCCGGGCAAGCAGCACACTTTTTGCAACATCATGGCATGCATCATGGTGGCGCCCGGCTCCCATTTCGGCAACGTGTCCGGCATGGCCAGGGCAACGCTCTTCCTGCCCTCCCGACCCGCTTTCCGATGCAAACCCTGCCCGACAATCCAGCCCGACGTCGTGGTCCCGCTTCGGCTTGCGCTCGCTGGCCTACTGGCGTTGATCCGGGGCCAACTCTTGCCCGATATCCCGCCCATGCTGCAGACTTGGATAGCATTGCGATGATGCGCGCTGCAGCAAGACACGCCAGCACGCCACTGTTGTTCAAATCCCGGGACGATTCATGTCCGACTCCAACACCATTGCACCCACCACGGCCGACCCCGTCATCGTGGTCGAGGGCCTGCACAAATCCTATGCCAACGGCTTCGTGGCGCTCAAGGACATCGACCTGGACGTCCGGCGCGGCGAGATCCTGGCGCTGCTGGGGCCCAACGGCGCCGGCAAGACCACGCTGATCGGCATCATCTGCGGCATCGTCAACCCGAGCAGCGGCACGGTCACGGTTGATGGCCACGACGTGGTCCGCGACTGGCGCGTCACGCGCTCCATGATCGGCCTGGTGCCGCAGGAGCTGAAAACCGAGTCGTTCGAGACGGTCTGGGACACGGTGCGCTTCAGCCGCGGCCTGTTTGGCAAGGCGCGCAACGATGCATACATCGAGCGCGTGCTGCGCGATCTGTCGCTGTGGGACAAGCGCGACAACAAGATCATGATGCTCTCCGGCGGCATGAAGCGGCGCGTGATGATTGCCAAGGCGCTGTCGCACGAGCCGCAAATCCTGTTCCTGGACGAGCCCACCGCCGGGGTCGACGTGGAGCTGCGCCGCGACATGTGGCAACTGGTGCGCCGCCTGCGTGCCTCCGGTGTCACCATCATCCTCACCACGCATTACATCGAGGAAGCGCAGGACATGGCCGACCGCGTGGGCGTGCTGCAGCGCGGCCGCCTGATCGTGGTGGATGACACGGCCACGCTGATGAGCAAGCTCGGCAAGAAGCGCCTGTGCCTGCAACTGCTGGAGCCACTGCCGGCGCTGCCCGACAGCCTCTCGGGCTACGAGCTGGAGATCGGCGCCGCCGGCAACGAGCTCATCTACACCTACGACACGCAGGGCCAGCGTACCGGCATCACCGCCCTGCTGCGCGACCTGACCGCGGCCGGCATCGGCTTCAATGACCTGAGCACGCACCAGGATTCGCTGGAGCAGATCTTCCTCGAACTGGTCAGGGAGCCATCATGAACCTTCACGGCATCCGCGCCATTTACATGTTTGAAATGGCGCGCACGTGGCGCACGCTGATGCAAAGCGTGGCCTCGCCGGTGGTCTCCACGTCGCTGTACTTCGTGGTGTTTGGCTCGGCCATTGGCTCGCGCATCGCCAGCGTGGAGGGCGTGAGCTACGCCGCCTTCATCGTGCCCGGCCTGGTGATGCTGTCGCTCCTGATGCAGAGCGTGTCCAACGCGTCTTTCGGCATTTATTTCCCAAAATTCGTTGGCACCATCTACGAGGTGCATTCGGCGCCGCTGTCCTACCTGGAAGTGGTGGCGGGCTACGTGGGCGCGGCGGCAACCAAGGCCATCATCGTGGGGGCCATCATCATGGTCACGGCTCGGGTGTTCGTGGATTACCAGATTGCCCACCCCGTCATCATGGCGCTGTTCATGGTGCTCACCACCGTGAGCTTCAGCCTGTTCGGCTTTATCATCGGCATCTGGGCCGACAACTTCGAGAAGCTGCAGGTGGTGCCGCTGATGATCATCACCCCGCTGACCTTCCTGGGCGGCAGCTTCTATTCCATAGACATGCTGCCGCCGCTGTGGCAGAAGGTCTCGCTGTTCAACCCGGTGGTGTACCTGGTGTCCGGCTTCCGCTGGAGCTTCTACGGCCTGGCGGATGTGAGCATTGTTGTCAGCATGGTGGCAACGCTGGTCTTTCTCGTGACTTGCCTGGTGGCGGTCTGGTGGATTTTCCGCACCGGCTGGCGGCTGAAACCCTGAGCGGCAAGCCAGGTCACCCAGCTCCGGCGGTCGTGCGTTGCAACGCACCACGGTATGGCACCTGCGCTCCTTTCAGCGGCAGGACGCCGACCAGGCCACTATCGGCGGGCCGGCAGCGATTCATGCGGCATGGATACCGCGTGCTCACGCCCGGCCGATAGTGCGCGCCCTGCTCATGCTCACGGTCCGGCATGACCCCCGAGCCGCCGCTGTAACCGGCGTGGCTCCGCGGGCCCTCCCGGATCACGGCCCGGTCCTCGTAGACGTTGCGAACATTCCGGACGTTGTTGACCGCACGGTTGTAACAAGTTGGCCATGCAAAATTCGCTTTTCAGGTCATTTTCCCTCACCCCAGTGCTCTGGGACAAGCGGTTCCCCGGCTCCCTCATGTCTGGAGCCCGGTGGAGGACAGGCGCTCCTCCCGGAAATGACCCACTGCCGCAAGGGCGTGGACCTCCAGCTCCTCCCGCGACCACTGCGGGGACGAGGTGCTCATGCGGTGAGCTCCGAGAGGCGCGGTATCCGCAGCCGCTGGATCTCGCCCGGCTCAAACCTGGTCAGGCCTCCGGCGTAGGTGCGGCCACTGGAGATCTGAACATTCTCATTCAGCCAGCTCTCAGGGCTTGGCTCATCGGTCATCCGGACAGGTTGGGCGTTGGGCGTATGCCGCGCCGCGCTCAGCGCTCAACCCGGCAGCCCGTGGCGGCCAACTTCTCGCTGCGGCTGCTCTTCCAGCCGCCGTACACTGCGATCAGGCCCGGCACCAGGATCAGGGCCCAGATGATCTGGCTCAGGTGCGCCTGCACCCAGGGCAGGTTGCCAAAGAGCCGTCCCGCGGTGACCAGCCCCAGCGTCCAGATCAGCGCGCCCAGCACGTTGTAGAACGTGAAGCGTGCACGGGTCATGGCGGCGACCCCGGCCACGAACGGAACAAAGGTCCGGACAAACGGCATGAAGCGCGCAAGCACCACGGTGATGCCGCCATACTTTTCGTAAAACGCATGCGCGCGGTCAAAGGCGCGCCGGTTGAACCAGCGCGAATTGGGCCAGGCAAATACCTTGGGTCCCAGGTAGTGGCCCACCGTGTAGTTGCACTGGTCGCCCAGGATGGCCGCGGACAGCAGCAGCAGGCATACCAAGGGGTAGCTCAGCATGCCGGCACCGGCCAGCGCGCCGGCGACAAACAACAGCGAATCCCCGGGCAGAAACGGCATGATGACCACACCGGTTTCCACAAAGATGATGGCAAACAGCAGCGCGTAGACCCAGGCGCCATACTGCGTGACAAACGCGGACAGGTGCACGTCCACGTTCAGGATGAAGTCAACCAGCGCGAGCACGATGTCCATGGCGTGCAATTATCGCTGCC
>JALOAS010000095.1 GCA_023228705.1 Ottowia sp.
GGTTGGCATGGGGTGGCCTGGGAATTCCTGCCATGCGACAATTCAATTTCCGCAAAAAACGCAGCCCGGCCCCGTGTCCGCCTGCGCAGCGCCCAACGCTTGACGCTTGACGCCCAACTTGTCCGGATGACGGATGACCTCGCTGACGCTTTGATGACCGCGCCGCTGCGCGGCGGCAATGACTGCGGCTGCGCCGCCATGATGGGGAGGTTGAGCGTTGGGCCTGGTGGGCTCACGCTGGACGCTGAACGCTTGACGCCAAACCTTCATCAGCCGCCACAGGCGGCTTTCATCAAAGGCCCGCAAGGGCCGAGATCATTTGTCATCCGGTGCGCTGACGATGCGTGCCAATCAGGGTTGACTTTGCAGACCAGATGAACAAGCGCCGCCAAACCCCGCTCTCGGTGCCCGTGGCCGACCCACACGCCTGCACGTTGCACACGCGCATCGCCGTTTGCCGGAAGGTGCCGCTGTTTGCCGGCCTGGACGAGCGGCAGCTGGCACTGGTCAACGACCATTGCCGCGCCCAGGGCTTTGCCGCTGGTGAGCCCATCTACATGGAGGGCGATGCGGCCGCGCATCTCTACGTGGTGGCCACCGGCGCCGTCAAGCTCACGCGGCTGGCTGCCGACGGGCGTGAGTCGCTCATTGACCTGCTCGTGCCCGGCGATTTTTTTGGCGCATTGCCCGCGCTGGGGCAGACGCACCATGTCGACAGCGCCGCCACCCTGACGCCGGCTTGCCTGCTGGGGCTTGATTCGCGCGAGTACGACGCCATCATGCAAGAGATTCCGCAGGTGGCCGTGGCCACGCTGAGGGGGGTGGGCCACTGGCTGGCGCGCTCGCAGACAACCATCCACATGCTGGCCGGCGCGCCGCTGGAGCAGCGCCTGGCCGGCGCGCTGCTGGTGCTGGCGGACAAGGTGGGCAAGCCCTGGGACGGGGCGACGCTGCTGGACGTGCCGCTGTCGCGCGACGAGCTGGCGGCGATGGCCGGCGCTGCCACCGAATCGGTCAGCCGCCTGCTCAGCCAGTGGCAGCGCGCCGGCTGGATAGATACGGGGCGGCGCTGGATTGCCATTGCAGACAGCGATCGCTTGCGCCAGCTGCGCGACGGCATGAAAGATGCAAATTCCTGATCTTGTTTGATTTTTCTCATGGAAGGGCGCTGGCGGCCCGCGTACAGTCAAGACATGCCAATCAGGCTGTCTTTTCTGAAAAGGAGAAATCCATGAGCAATATCCTCACCCAAACCACCTTGCGCGCCGAAGGCTTTTCCTGCCCCTCCTGCGTGGACAAGATAGAAAAAAGCGTCGGCCGCATGGCGGGCGTGAAGAACGTCAAGGTGCATTTTGCCTCGGCACGCATTGAAGTCGAGCACGATGCCAGCGCGGTCAGCGTTGACCAGCTCATTGCGGCGGTTGCCAAGGTGGGCTACACGGCACGCGCCTCTGCATTCTGAGCGTTTGCCTGCAAGCTGCGGCGCGTGGCGCCGCAGCTTCTACTGACTCATCTTCCAACCCCAAGACAAGAATTCGGAACCATCATGAACAAGATCAATCAGTGGATCAACGGGCGCTGGACCATCCCCGGTCTGGCCGGCCTGCTGATCCTGGCTTCATTCACGGCCGCAAGAGGCCTTGACGCCGCCATGGCTGCGCAGGCGCTGATGGTGGCTGCCGCCGTCGTCGCCGGCCTGCCCATCCTGCGCAACGCCATCCGCGCGCTCACGGTGCGCAACATCAGCATCGACCTGCTGGTGAGCATTGCAGCCATCGGCGCACTCATCATTGGCGAGTACTGGGAAGCGGCAGCCGTGACCTTCCTGTTTGCCATTGGCCACGCGCTGGAGTCCGCCACGCTGAACAAGACCCGCGCCGCGCTGGCCGAGCTGATTGCGGTGGCGCCGGATACGGCGGTGGTCATGCGCGATGGTGAGCAGGTGGAAATCTCCGCCTCCAGCGTCGCGATGGGCGAGGTCGTGCTGGTCAAGAACGGCGCCAAGGTGCCGGTCGATGGCCAGGTGATCGCCGGCACCGGCGCGCTGGACGAGGCGACCATCACCGGCGAATCCATACCCGTGGAAAAATCCAAGGGCGACCACGTCTTTGCCGGCACCATCTCGCGCGGCGGCTTCCTGCAGGTGCTGGCCACCGGCATAGGCGCCGACACCACGCTGGCGCGAATCATCCACCGCGTGGAAGACGCGCAGGACGCCAAGGCACGCACGCAGAAGTTCATGGACCGCTTCTCGCGCTGGTACACGCCAGGCGTCATCGTCATGTCGCTGCTGGCCTGGCTCATCAGTGGCAGCGTGGTGCTGGCCCTGACGCTGCTGGTCGTGGCCTGCCCGGGCGCGCTGGTCATTTCCATTCCGGTGTCCATCGTTGCCGGCATCGGCCGCTCGGCGCGCGACGGCATCCTGATCAAGGGCGGGGAATTTCTGGAGACCGCGGCCAAGATAGACGTGGTGGCGGTGGACAAGACCGGCACGCTGACCAAGGGGCGTCCGCAGCTCACCGATGTCGTGGCGCTGGCACCGGACTTCAGCAAGGACGACGTGCTGCGCTGGGCCGCGCGCGCCGAGGCCGGCTCCGAGCATCCGCTGGCGCGCCCCATCCTGGATGCCGCCGAGAAGGCGGGCATGGCGGCGGGCGAGCTGCCCGAGCAGATCGAGCCCGTGGCCGGCAAGGGCATCACCGCCCGCGTCGACGGCCAGCAGGTGCTGATCGGCAACCTGGCGCTGCTGCAGCAATACGGCGTGGCCGATACCGTCGGTGCGCACGACAGGGCGCAGCAGCTGGCCGAGCAGGGGCGCACGCCCATGATCGTCGCCGTGGGCGAGCAGGTGCTGGGCGTGATTGCCGTGGCCGATGAAATCCGGCGCGACGCCGCGGCCATGGTGGCCGAGCTGCACCGGGCGGGCGTGAAGAAAGTCATCATGCTCACCGGCGACGTCAAGCCGGTGGCTGACGCTGTGGCAGCCGCCACGGGCATAGACGAGGTTTACGCCGGCCTGCTGCCCGAGGACAAGCTCGAGATCGTGGCCCGCCTGCAGCGCGCAGGTCACGTCGTGGCCATGGTGGGCGATGGCGTCAACGACGCGCCGGCGCTGGCCACGGCCGACGTCGGCGTGGCCATGGGCGCGGCCGGCTCGGCGGTGGCGGTGGAAACGGCCGACATTGCGCTCATGGGCGACGACTTGCTCAAGCTGCCGCAGGCCATTGCCATGGCGCGGCGCACGCTGGCCAACATCCGCCAGAACATGGTCGTTGCGCTGGCCACCGTCACGCTGCTGCTGGCCGGCGTGCTCATGGGCGGCGTCACCATGGCGCTTGGCATGCTGGTGCACGAAGGCTCGGTGCTGGTGGTCATTGCCAACGCCATGCGCCTGCTGCGGCGGCGGCCGGCGCGCGGAGTGGCAAGCCATGCAACCGCCACCGGCGCAACCGAGGACGTCCTGTTGAGCAGCGTGAGCAAAGGCTGACGCGCAATGGATGGGCCGCGGGGATACCGTGGCAGCCACCCGCAGGACAAGCAGGCGCGGCCCGGCAACGGGCCGCGCCTGCTTGCGCCCGGTGCCCGTGTTGGTAGTTGGTAGCTGCGCCGACGGCGGCGACCCAGCGGTCAGAAGCGGTGCTGCATGCCCAGGGCAAGTTCCCGCCCCTTGAAGCCTCGCAAATACGCGAGGTTTTTGGCGTAGGCGCCATGGGCGTACAGGAAGGTGCGCTTGGACAGCGCGTATTTGTACTGCGCGACCAAGATGTCTCCTGACTGGCAAGCATTGTCAGCTCACCGGATGACAGATGATTTCGCCCTTGCGGGCTTGGATGAAAGCCGCCTGTGGCGGCTGATGAAGGTTTGGCGTCAAGCGTTCAGCGTCCAGCGTGAGCCCACCACGCCCAACGCTCAACGCTCAACGCTCAACGCTCAACGCTCAACGCTCAACGCTCAACGCTCAACGCTCAACCTCCCCATCATGGCGGCGCAGCCGCAGTCATTGCAGCCGCGTAGCGGCGCGCTCATCCGTCATGCGCGTGGTGTTGCTGAGCATCGCTTTTAATCAGGAGATGTCTTGCGTGCCGTTGGCGCCGGATGAGCCGGTCAACAATCCCCCGCCTGTACCTTTTGGGGGTTCTCAAGCTCTCAGGCCAGCGCCTCGGGCAACCGCAAAACCAGTCGCGCACCGCCGAGGCTGGACGTTTGCACGCGCACGCTGCCGCCATAGGTTTCGGTCAGTTCCTGCACGATGTCCAGCCCCAGCCCCGCTCCGGAGCGGCGCTCGTCGAGCTGCACGCCACGCTGGAACATGCGCATTCGCTCTTCCGCGGCGATGCCGGGGCCATCGTCGTCAACGGTCAATTGCAATTGACCGCCCTGGCGCTGTACATCGACAACCACACGGGTGCGCGCCCACTTGCCGCCGTTGTCGATCAGGTTGCCGAGCAGCTCGTACAGATCCTGCGGTTCGCCGCGAAACGCCAGGTTCTGCGCGGGCGCGGCCAGCTCGAAGGACAAGCGGCGCTCCTGATGCAGGCGCCGCATGGTGCGCAGCAGGGCCTGCACCACCGGCAGGACCGGCGTGGCGAGCCCGGTGGCACGTACCGCTGCTGCGGCGCGCGCCCGCGCAAGGTGCGTATCCACGTGGCGGCGCGCGCTGGCGACCTGCTCGCGCACCAGGCGCGGCAGCTCGGGGTCACCGCTGGCGGCGGCGTTGTCAAGCACCGCCAGCGGCGTGTGCACGGCGTGCGCCAGGTTGCCTGCCTGCGTGCGGGCGCGCTGCACCATCTCGGCGTTCTCGGTGAGCACGTGATTGAATTCCGCGACCAGCGGCTGCAACTCCTGCGGGTACCTGCCGTCCAGCGTCTGCGCCCGGCCGCCACGCACGGCGGCGAGGTCTGCACGCAGGCGCTTCAGGGGCCGCAGCGCCAGTTGCAGCTGCACCACCACGGCTGCGGCCAGCCCCAGCGCCAGCACCGCCAGCGCCGCCAGCAGCAGGCGGGTGAAGCGCTGCAGCGGCTCGGCCAGCAGCTTCGTGTCGCCGGCCACGACCAGGCGCAGCGGTGGCGCGTCGTCCTCGGGCATCTCCACGACGCGGGCCACCGCCAGCAGTTGCTCGCCATCCACGCCGGCCAGCCGCAACGCGCGATAGCCGCGCGCCGGGTAGGGGCCGGAAGCAGGGGGAAGCGGCAGCGTCTGGTCCCACAGCGAGCGCGAGCGCGCAAGCACCCCGTCGTGCGCGTCATCAGCCAGGTCAACCTGCCAGTACAGGCCCGACAAGGGTTGTTCGAAGCGCGAATCGCCAACCATGGGAGCCACGACAACCTCTTTGCTCGGCTCCTCCCAGTCGATGGCGCCGCTCAATTGATCGAGCTGAAGCACCAGTTGGGCCTCGAACTGCTGCGTGATGTGCTGCTCGAACAGCTGGCGCAGGCCCCATCCCGCTGCGCCCAATGCCAGCAACATCCACAGCAGCGTACCCAGCAGCAGGCGCAGGCGCAGCGAGCCCGTGTTCATGTCGCGGTATCGTCGCCATCGACCAGCCGGTAGCCCAGGCCGCGTACGGTCTCTATGCTGCCCGCTGGCAGCTTCTTGCGCAGGCGCGCGATGAAGACCTCGATGGTGTTGGAGTCGCGATCCGCGTCGTAGGGGTAGAGGTGCTCGGACAGGTGCGTGCGCGAAAGCACCTCGCCCTTGCGCTGCATCAGCAGCGAGAGCAGCTTGAATTCGTGGCTGGTGAGCTCGAGTGGCTGGCCGTCGACGGTGGCGCGCGCCTGGCGCGTGTCGATGGCGATCGCGCCGCAGCGCCACTGCGCATCGCCGTGCGCGCCCGCGCGCCGCAGCAGCGCGCGCAGCCGTGCGAGCAGCTCCTCCATGTGAAAGGGCTTGGCCAGGTAGTCGTCGGCGCCGGCGTCCATGCCGGCCACCTTTTCATGCCAGGCGCCGCGCGCGGTGAGGATGAGCACCGGCATCCCGCGACCAGCGGCGCGCCAGCGCTGCAGCACCGAGATGCCATCGAGCTGCGGCAGCCCCAGGTCGAGCACCACGGCGTCGAAGCTCTCGGCGTCGCCGAGGTAGTGCGCCTCGATGCCGTCAGCGGCGGCCTCCACCGTGTGCCCTGCCGCGGTGATGGCCCGCACCAGCTGGTGGCGCAGCGCCGGCTCGTCCTCGACCACCAGGATGCGCATCAGTCTTTCCCCTTGCGCCTGGCCTCCTTGCGCTTCACCTTGAGCACCTGCCCGTCGGTGGCGTCGACCTTGAGCTTGGCCATGCGTCCATCGGGCTGCAGCAGTCGGATCTCGTAGATGAAGCGCCCGTCGTCGTGCTCGAATTCGATCTTGATCACCTGCCCGCCGTATTGGTGTTCGACTTGGTCGAGCACCGTGCGCAGCGGCAGGACGTCGCCCTGCTCCAGGGCTTGGCGCGCCAGGTCGTGGTCGCTTCGGTGTTCGCTCGCGAGTGCTGCCGGGGCGGCCAGCATCATTACGGAAACAAGGGCCGGCAACAGGCGCAGGCGAGCGGCAGCGTGGTGGATGGTCTTCATCACGGGATTTATAGCGCGCAGGACATGAACAGCAGATGAACGGGCGCTTCAGCCTTGGTTCAGGCAGGCTTTTGCACAATGGCTTTCAGGCGCTGGTGAGATGCTGGTGCCATTCACGAAAGGAACCGAATCATGTCCGCACCCAACATCTTGAGTCGCCGCACGCTGTTTGCCGCTGTGGCCGTGTCGGCAGCAAGCCTGGCCTGGGCGCAAGCCCAGGAGCAGGTGCCCCGGCAACCCGTGCAGGCCACGACAATCCAGGCGCCTGCACGGTTGACCATCCGCGATATCTACGACCGCGTGGAAGCTGCAGGTTACCACGATCTGCGCGAAATCGAGTTCGAAGATGGCCGCTACAAAGTCAAGGCAGTCGATGCCGACGGCCAGCCCGTGAAGCTCTACGTCAACGCCGGCAGCGGCGAGGTGGAGCGCATCAAGCGCAAGGCGCCGGACCGGTCCCGGGCCGATGACCGCAGCTCGCGCTCCGACGCCTATCGCGATCAGGACCGCAAGCGCGAGCCGGCAACCAGACCGCAGCCCGCTTCAGCCTACTACGACTACGCCATGCAACCGGTGGCAAACAACGCAGCACCGGGAGAAAACGCGTGGGGCTGGCGCTATTTCAGCGACCCGCAGGCGTACCGCGCAGTCGTCATCAGCCCGGCAGGGGATTACTACCTCAGCCACGGCAGCGGCTTGCGCTGGATCTGCGGGACATCAAGGAGGAGCTGACGGTTGACCGATCCAGCCTTTGCTGAAGCAGTGCTGAGCTGGTTTTCAGCCCTGCTTTTTCAGCAGAAACCAGACCGCACATTGATCCGACACTTGGGAGATCCCTCATGAAAACATACACATACGTGCGACGCAGCCTCCTTGTCCTGACCTTGGGCATGGCAACCCTGCCGGCGCTGGCCTCCGACGATTGCGACGTCCCCATCCAGCACTGGCAATCACGCGAGGCGGTCATGCAAATGGCCGCAAGCCAGGGGTGGGACGTGACACGCGTGAAGATAGACGACGGCTGCTACGAGCTGCGCGGCACCGACGCCGATGGCCGAAGCTTCAAGGCCAAGATCGACCCCGAGACGCTGCTCCCGGTGAAGATGAAATGGCGCGACAAAGACAAGGATCGCGACCGCGACCATGACCGCAAGCGCAAGCACGAAGACAGGCGCCAGCCAGACAGCGCAGGTTCACCGTCATCCGCTGTTGGCAGCCCGTTTGCGCCCGGCACCACGCCGCGTGGCCAGATCGAATGACAGTGATTGACAACAAGATACACACCCTGTTTCCCCATAGGAGAAAAACCATGTACAGACCCCTCTTGACCACCGTTGCTGCCGCCTGCGCGCTGGCCTTGCCCGCGCTGGCACAGAGCCGCCAGGTGACGATTTCCGCCACGCTCAACAACTACGGTGGTGACGGCGCCTACCTGGCCGTCTATCTGACCGACGCCAGGGGAGCCTACGCCGGCACGCTCTGGGTTGCCGGTGGCAAGGCCAAGTACTACAAGCACCTGCGCGACTGGGCGCGCCTGTCCGCCGGCGACGCGAAGCGGCTCGATGGCGTCACCGGCGCCAGCGTTGGTGCCGGACGCACGCTGAAAGTAACGGCGGACCTGGCCGACGCGCTCATGGACGCTGGTTACGAGATCCGCATCGACGCCGCCGTCGAGGACATGCGCGAGAGCCCGTCCGAAGTGCGTCTGCCGCTAACGAGCGACGGCAGCGGCAAGGCCAGCGCCGGGCGCCAGTACATCCAGTCGGCGACCTACCAACTGCAGTGATCCGTGCCAACCGCGCCGGGACCCCGGCGCATGACGGATGACAGATGACGGATGACAAATGACCTCGGCACATGCAGAGGTTGAGCGTGTTGCGTCCAGCGTCCAGCGTATGCCCACCCCGCTCAACGCTCAACGCTCAACCCGAGATCATCCGTCATCCGTCACCCGGTGAGCTGACGATGCTTGCCAAGCTGAAAGAACAAGGAAGGAATTCATCATGAACTGGCGGTTGATTCATCGCTGGCTGGGCCTGACGGCCGGGACTGTGGCGCTGGTGCTCGCCATCACCGGCGTCATCCTTGCATCCGACCCCATCATCAACGCCGTCAAGGCGGTACCGGCGGCGGCCGACCTGCCCGTCTCGACGCTGGTCGAACGCGTGTCGGCCCGCATTGCCGGGCCCGAGGAAATCCGCCGCCTGCCTTCGGGCGACATCGTCGTCTATTCGTTTGATGGCGGCCAGGCACGGGCGCAGCGCATAGACCCGGCGGACGGCCACGTCCTGGAAAACTGGCAGCCATCGGCGTTCTCGCGCTGGGTCAAGAACCTGCACCGCAGCTTCCTGCTCGGTGACGCCGGGCGCCTTGCTGCCGCTGCGGTTGCGCTGGCCCTGCTGCTGATCTCCGTCTCCGGGCTCGTGCTCATGGCGCGGCGCCTGGGCGGCTGGCGGCAGCTGGCGGCGCGCGTGCGCGGCAGCGGCCTGCAACGCCTGCACGTGGCCAGCGGTCGCGTGGTGCTGCTGGTGCTGGCGCTCACCTCGATCACGGCGCTGTACATGAGCGCCGCCACCTTCAGCCTGGTGCCGGTCGGCGCTGACTTCGACCCCGATGTGGTCTCGCAGGCCGGGCTCGAAGTCGACCTGCCGGCGCAGGACCTGCCGCTGCTGCAGGACCTGCGCGTGCAAGACCTGCGCAAGCTCAATTTCCCCTACGCGGACGACCCCGGCGACGTCTGGAAGGTGGCGACCGACCAGGGCCAGGGCCGGATCGACCGCCACACCGGCCAGACCCTGGCCTGGCAGGACGCGCCAGCGGTGCAGCGCATCTACGACTGGGTCATGCTGCTGCACACCGGCGAGGGCGCCTGGGTCTGGGCGCTGGTGCTGGGCGTGATGGGCGCCAGCATTCCGCTGTTTTGGGCCACCGGCATGCTGCTGTGGTGGCAAAAGCGCCGCCAGGCGCCGAAGATCGCGGCCAACAGCGCCCCGCGCGAAGCCGAGGTGCTGATCTTCGTGGCCAGCGAGGGCGGCTCGACCTGGGGCTTTGCCGAGGCGCTGCACCGCGCCTTCGTAGACGCAGGCCAGCGCGTGCACACCAGCGGGCTGGAGCATTTCCAGGTCGGCGCCGCGGCACGACAGGTCTTTGTCCTGGCCGCCACCTACGGCGACGGCCAGCCACCGGCGCACGCGGCCCCCGCACTGGCCCGCATCCAGGCGCAGCCCGCCGGCACGGCGCCGGTGACGGTGCTGGGCTTTGGCGACCGCCAGTTCACCGCCTATTGCGCCTTTGCCGAGGCCGTGGACCAGGCGCTGCGCGCGCAAGGCTGGGGCCAGCTGCTGCCGCTGGAGCGCATCCACCAGCAGTCGGCGCAACAGTTCGCGCGCTGGAGCGAGGCACTGAACGAAGCGCTGGCGCCTGCACTTGGCCAGACGCTGGCGATAGATTACATTCCGCGCTTGCCGTCCACGACGCCGCTCACGCTCATCTCGCGCCAGGACTTCTCGGGCGAGCTCGGCCAGCCGGCGGCCATCCTGCGCCTCGCCTGGCCACGGCAGGGCTGGCTGGCGCGCCTGGGTGGTCGCGGGCTGCCGCGCTTTGACGCCGGTGACCTGGTCGGCATCGTGCCGCCGGGCGCGCACGTGCCGCGCTACTACTCGCTCGCTTCAGGCTCGCGCGACGGCTTCGTCGAGATCTGCGTGCGCAAACTTCCCGACGGCGTCTGCTCGACCTTCCTGCACGGGCTGCAGCCGGGCGATACGGCGCAGGCCTTCATCAAGGCCAACCCGGGCTTCGCGCTCGCAGGATCGCGTGCGCCGGTACTGCTGATCGGCGCCGGCACCGGTGTCGCGCCGCTGGCCGGATTCATCCGCGGCAACCGCAGGCACAAGCCCATGCACCTGTTCTTCGGTGCGCGCGACCCGGCGCGGGACTTCTACTTCGGCCGCGAGATCGAGCATTGGCTCGATGCCGGCCAGCTTGACAGTCTGCGCACCGCGTTCTCGCGCGTAGCGGACGGCGGCGGCTACGTGCAGGACGCCCTGCGCCGCGACGCCGACCGCGTGCAGGAGCTGCTCGCCAAGGGCGCCATCGTGCGCGTCTGCGGCAGCCGCCCCATGGCGCAGGGCGTGGCCGACACGCTCAACGACATCCTGGGCGCCGTCAAGCTCAGCGTGCAGCAGCTCAAGGCCGGAGGACGCTATGCCGAAGATGTCTTCTGAGGCGACAACGCGGCGCCTCAAGCTGCACGGGCCAACCATGGCCACGCGCTGGTCACTGGCCTGCGATGCTGGCCCGCAGGTTGATGCACAGGCCCTGCAAAGGGACCTGGCCGCAGCCGTGGAGGAGGTGGACCGGCAGATGTCGCCGTGGAAGCCCGAGAGCGACCTGATGCGGCTCAACGCAGCCCCCGTTGACGCGTGGCTGCACCTGCCCCAGGCGACCCTTGACGTGCTGACCCGCGCGCTGGCGATCTCCCGGCTGAGCGGCGGCGCTTTTGATCCTGCGGTAGGCGCGCTGGTCGACGCCTGGGGTTTTGGCGCGCCGCGCGATGCGCCGGATGCAGGCGCCATCCGCGCTGCCGCCGCGCTGCCGGCACGGCCGGCACACCGCTGGCTGGAACTGGACGCCGCCACGGGCCGCGCCTGCAAGCGTGCGCCACTCCAGCTCGACCTGTGCGGCATCGCCAAGGGCTACGCGGTCGACCGCATGATCGCCGCAACCCGGGTCCATGGCATCCACCACGCGCTGGCGGCGCTTGACGGCGAGCTGCGCGCCGTCGGCACCCAGGCCAACGGCCAGCCGTGGGCCGTGGCGCTGGAGAGCCCACGGGCCGCGCAGCGCAGCGCACAGGGCGTGATCGAACTGGCCGACCTTGCGGTGGCAACGTCAGGCGACTACCGGCACAGCGTGCAACTGGGCAGCGCCCGAATCGCGCACAACATGGACGGACGCCGCGCCGCGCCGGTGAACAACGAGGTTGCGTCGGTCACGGTGCTGGCTGGGGACTGCATGAGCGCGGATGCATGGGCCACGGCCCTGCTGGTCGCTGGTGCCGAAGACGGGCCGGCGCTGGCGCAGCGCAACGGGCTGGAGGCCCTGTTCCTGCTGCGGCGCGGAGGCGCCCTGGTCGAGCTCGGCCTGGGCCGATTCGCAAGCTGACAGCAGGCAGCGGGCGGCCGGCTGCGGCCGCCAACCAGAACCGGTGCTGCATGCCAAGGAGCGGCGCCCTCGCCGCGATTCCCCGCCGAATGACCGATGACCTCGGCACATGCAGAGGTTGAGCGTTGAGCGTTGGGCGTTGGGCGTTGGGCGTTGGGCGTTGGGCGTTGGGCGTTGGGCGTTGGGCGTTGTGCGTTGGGCGTT